>NZ_JBFUFO010000001.1:0-316110 GCF_056403395.1 Variovorax sp. P2_H12
AGCGCCAGGATGTTGGTCTGGAAGGCGATGCCGTCGATGACGCCGATGATGTCCACGATCTTGCGCGAGGAGGCGTTGATCGAGCCCATGGTGTCCACCACCTGGCTCACCACGCTGCCGCCCCGCACCGCCACCTCGGAGGCCGAGACGGCCAGCTGGTTCGCCTGGCGCGCGTTGTCGGCGTTCTGCTTCACCGTGCTCGTGAGCTCTTCCATCGAGGCCGCGGTCTCTTCCAGCGAGCTCGCCTGCTCCTCGGTGCGCGACGACAGGTCCTGGTTGCCGGTGGCGATCTGGCCCGAGGCGGTCGCAATGGTGTCGGTGCCCTGGTGCACTTCGCCCACGATCTTCACCAGGCTGTCATTCATGTCCTTGAGTGCTCGCAGCAATTGCCCGGTCTCGTCGCGCGTGCCGGCCTCGATGCGGCCGGTCAGGTCGCCGCCGGCCACCGTTTGCGCCACCCGCACGGCGCGGCCGAGCGGCCGCGTGATGCCGATCGCCAGCCACCAGGCGCAGAGCCCGCCCAGTCCCAGCACCAGGGCTCCGAGCGCCAGCAGCAGGTTGCGGCTGGCCCGGTAGTCGGCGCCGATCCGGACCACCGTGCCGTCGATCGTCCGCCGCTGCATCTCGAGCAATTGCTGGACGTTGTCCAGGTAGACCTTGGCGGTGGGCATGAACTGGCGCTCCAGCGCCCGGGTCGCATCCTCCATCGTGCCCTCGGCCTTCGCCTTGACCACGGCGTCGCGCCCCTCGAGGTACTTCGTCCGCACGTCCTGGAAATTCTTCCACAGCAGCTTTTCCTCGTCGCTGACCAGCAGCGGCTCGAGTTGCTTTTGCAGTGCCTGCGCCTCCTTGGTGGAGTTCGCGGCCTCCTCGGCGAAGAAGGGGCCGAGCGACGGGTCGGCGCTCTTGGCGATCGCGGTGGTCCGGCGCACGCCGACCGCGACCAGCCGGTACCAGTCGCTGATCATCCGTTCCTTGGCCAGCGGCTGGCTGGTGATCTCCTCGGCGGAGGCAGTCACCGCCTGCAGGCGCCAGATGCCGAGTGCCGTCATCAGCGCCATCAGCGCCAGCACCATGCCAAAACCCAATCCCAGGCGGGTGCCGATCTTCAAGTGTTTCACGTGCGTTCCTCGTTGCCGGACAGTCCGACTGTCAGTGGGATATCGGCAACCGCGCGGAAAAATGAAGGCCGTTCTGCCCGTTTTGCCCGTTCAGCCGGCGAAGCCCCCGTCGTCGAGGAACTGCTGCTCCGGCGGCGTGCTGCTGCGCCCCAGGACCTGATTGCGATGCGGGAAGCGCCCGAAGCGCGCCACGATGTCCCGATGCAGCACCGCGAATCGCTGGGTGTTGGGGTCGAGTTCGCCGCACAGCAGCACCGAACGCTCCTGGTCGGCCAGGGACTCGGAGTGCATGAAGGGCATGTAGAAGAAGGGGCGCAGCGCCGGCTCGATCTGCCGGTCCAGGCCGGCGTCGATGGCGGCCTGCGCGATGCCGAGGGCCTTGCCGTCGGTCGCGAACATGCGGCCGCTGCCGCGCCAGGCGTTGCGCGGAAACTGGTCCAGCAGCACCAGCAGCGCCAGTGCGCCTTCGGCATCGGCGGCCCAGTGATCGAGCGCACCGGTGGCGGCGAGGTGGTGCGCGTTCTCGAAGCGGGCCTTGAAGTCGGCATCGAAGGACTCGTTCTTGGCGAACCAGCGGCGGGGGCCGGCATCGCGCCAGAAGGCGGCGACATCGGCGGCGGAGAGCAGGGCAGTCATGCGCCGGATGATGCCATCGGTCCCGAAAGTCGGGGCGGTGGCCGACATCGCGAGCGCCTGCCCATGCCTAAGCTGAGCGCATCGCAACCCGATGGAGATCACCCATGACACGATACGGAAAACTCTTGCGCCTGGCCCTCGTCGCGGGCGTCGCGACCGCGGCCCTGGCGGGCTGCGGGATGATGTCGAAGTCCAATACCGCGAGCTTCAGCGGTGCCATGAATGCGGCCAGCGAGGTGCCGCCCAACATGACGCGCGGCAGCGGCATGGCCGAGGCCTGGCTGAACAAGGACACCAACGTGCTCAAGTACAAGATCACCTACGAGGGCTTGAGCGGGCCGGCCACCGCCGCGCACTTCCACGGTCCGGCGGCCGCCGGGGCGAACGCCGCCGTCGTGCTGCCCTTCGCTTCGCCGGCCAGCCCGATCGAGGGCCAGGCCACGCTGACGCCGGCCCAGGCGGCCGACCTGATGACAGGCAAGTGGTACGCCAACATCCATACGGCGGCCAATCCGGCCGGCGAGATCCGCGGCCAGATGCTGCCGAAGATGTAGCCTGGCGCCGAGCGCCGGAGCGCGGCGGCGCCGGCGGCAGATGGTGTCAAATGACGCCATGCCCGTCACCAAGAAGCTTCGCGCCGCCGCCCGACCCGCCACTGCGCGGGTCGACATCACGACCGCCAGGAAGGCGCTGGTGCTGCAGGGTGGTGGCGCCCTGGGGGCCTACCAGGCCGGCGTCTATGCGGGCGTGTTCGAGAAGCACAAGACGCTCGACTGGGTGGCCGGCGTGTCGATCGGCGCCGTCAACGCCGCGCTGATCGCGGGCAACGCGCCCGCGATGCGGGTCCGGCGGCTGCGCGAGTTCTGGGACCTTGTCTCCTCGGGCGCCACCCAGCGCCTGCCGGGCTGGTGGGGCGGCGACCGGGCCGCATGGAACCAGTGGAGCGCCGCGGCGGTCGCGATGTTCGGGGTTCCCGGCTTCTTCGAGCCGCGCCGCAACCCGACGCTGCTGCTGGGCGGCGCGGCGCCGCTCTTGAGCTACTACGACACCGCGCCGCTCAAGGCGACGCTCGAGCGGCTGGTGGACTTCGACCGCATCAACCACTGCGACACCCGCTTCAGCGTGGGGGCGGTCAACGTCCGCACCGGCAACTCGGTCTATTTCGACAACACGGTCCAGCGCATCGGCCCCGAGCACATCATGGCCAGCGGCGCCCTGCCGCCGGGCTTCGCACCGGTGCACATCGACGGCGAGGACTACTGGGACGGCGGCATCGTCTCCAACACGCCGCTGCAGTACGTGCTGGACACGCATCCGCGCAGCGAGCCGCTGATGGTGCTGCAGGTCGACCTGTTCAGTGCCCACGGCGCAATGCCGCGCACGCTCGCCGAGACCATGGAGCGGCAGAAGGACATCACCTATTCGAGCCGCACCCGCATGAACACCGACGCGCTGGCCTCCAACATGAACCTGCAGCAGGCGATCGCCGACCTGATCGGCAAGCTGCCGGCACCGCTGCGAAAGGACCCCAGCGTGCAGGCCGTGTGCGCCCAGTTGAGCCACGAGCCGATCGAGATCGTGCACCTGATCTACCGGGACAAGCCCTACGAGCTCGACTCGAAGGACTACGAGTTCTCGCGCGCCTCGGTCGACGAGCACTGGGAGGCCGGGCTGCGCGACATCCGAAACACGCTGGACCATCCCGAGTGGCTCCAGAGCGCTTCGCTGTCGAGCGGGGTCACCACGTTCGACCTGACCGAGCCGAATGCCCGGCGCATTCGCCATCCGCTGAACCTGCCGCAGATTCCCGCCGCCCAGTAGCGCGCCCGGCACGCAGATTGCACGCATCCCCCCAACTCCGCCACACCAAGGAAAACCCATGCAGCTCAAGGACAAGGTCGCCTTCATCACCGGCTCGGCCAGCGGGATCGGCAAGGAAATCGCCATCGTCTTCGCGCAGGAAGGCGCGAAGATCGTGATCGCCGACCTCAACAAGCAGGCCGCCGATGCCACCGCCGCCGAACTCAAGGCGAGCGGCGCGCAGGCCATCGGCGTCGGCGTCGACGTCACCAGCGAGGAGCAGGTCGACGCGGCCGTCGAGGAGGCCGCCAAGGCCTTCGGCGGCATCGACATCCTGATCAGCAATGCCGGCATCCAGATCGTGCATCCGGTCGAGGAATTCGGCTTCGCCGACTGGAAGAAGATGCTGGCGATCCACCTCGACGGCGCCTTCCTGACCACCAAGGCCTGCCTGAAGCACATGTACGCGCAGGGCCGCGGCGGCAGCGTGATCTACATGGGCTCGGTGCACTCCAAGGAGGCCTCGCTGCTGAAGGCACCCTATGTCACGGCCAAGCACGGCCTGATCGGGCTGGCCAAGACCGTCGCCAAGGAAGGCGCCAAGTACAACGTGCGCGCCAACGTGATCTGCCCGGGCTTCGTGCGCACGCCGCTGGTCGAGAAGCAGATCCCGGAGCAGGCCAGGACGCTCGGCATCACCGAGGAGCAGGTGATCAAGAACGTGATGCTCAAGGAAACGGTCGATGGCGAATTCACCACCACCGACGACGTCGCCCGGGTGGCGCTGATGTTCGCGGCTTTCCCGACCAACGCGCTGACCGGGCAGTCGCTGGTGGTGAGCCACGGCTGGTTCATGCAGTGAGGATGAAACACCCCCGAAGTGCCTGCGGCGCCTCCCCCTCAAGGGGGCGATACCAGCGGCCCGGCAAAGCCGGTTCCGCGGTATCCCTGGCATCGGGCTGAGCCGACGGTCACGCATCGCGCTGTGGGAAACTGAGCGTGG
Source organism: Variovorax sp. P2_H12 (assembly GCF_056403395.1). Classification (NCBI taxonomy): domain Bacteria; kingdom Pseudomonadati; phylum Pseudomonadota; class Betaproteobacteria; order Burkholderiales; family Comamonadaceae; genus Variovorax; species Variovorax sp. P2_H12. The sequence continues at coordinate 4,561 of NZ_JBFUFO010000001.1, forward strand.
GCAACGGCGCACCCGGCGCCCGCCATGACTCGGAGACCAGGCCCATGACCGCATCCCTTCCTTCGCTCGGCCGCCGCGCCGTACTCGTCGCTGCCGCGCTGGCGCTCGCAGGCTGCAGCAGCATCGGCCCCAAGCCTGCTGCCACCGACATCCACGTCATGACGTCGGGCGGCTTCACGGCCGCCTACAACGACCTGAGGCCCGGCTTCGAGAAGGCCAGCGGCCACACGGTGAAGACCGCCTACGGCGCCTCGATGGGCAACGCCGGTGATTCGATTCCGAGCCGGCTGGCCCGCGGCGAGCCGGCCGATGTCGTGATCCTCGCGCGGCCGGCGCTCGATGCGCTGGTCGAGCAGGGCAAGGTCGTGCCCGGCAGCCAGGTCGACCTGGTGCGCTCGTCCATCGGCTTCGCGGTGAAGAAGGGGGCGCCCAAGCCCGACATCGGCACGGTCGAGGCGCTCAAGCGCACCTTGATCGCCGCGCCCTCGATCGCCTACTCGGCGAGCGCCAGCGGCACCTACTACGAGACCGAGCTGCTGAAGAACCTGGGCATCGAGGCACAGGTCAAGCCCAAGAGCCGCCGCATCTTGAGCGAGCGCGTCGGCACCGTGGTCGCGCGCGGCGATGCGGCGCTCGGCCTGCAGCAGGTGAGCGAGCTGCTGCCGATCGAGGGCATCGACTACGTGGGCCCGCTGCCGGCCGAGGTCCAGCGCGTGACGGTGTTCTCGGCCGGCATCGCCACCGGGTCGAAGCAGCCCGAGGCGGCCCGCGAACTGATCCGCTACCTGAACTCGCCCGCGGCCGCGCCGACCATCGCCAAGACCGGCCTCGAGCCGCTCGCCGCCCGCTGAAGCCGACATGGAACTGAGGCAGCTGCGCTACTTCGTCAAGACCTGCGAACTGCGCAGCATGGGGCGTGCGGCGCTCGAACTCGATCTCGCGACCTCGGCGCTGAGCCAGCAGATCAGCCGGCTCGAAAGCGAGCTGTCCACGCGCCTGCTGCAGCGCAGCTCCACCGGCGTGACGCCGACCGATGCCGGCCTGGCCTTCCTGCAGCAGGCCCAGCTCACGCTGCGGCATGCCGACGAAGCGGTGCGGGCGGCGCAGCAGGCACGGCTCTCGGGCCATGTGAGCATCGGGCTGCCGCCGACCACCGCGTCGGTGCTCGGCGTGCCGCTGATGCAGGCCATGGCCGAGCGCTACCCCGAGGTCAGGCTGCACCTGGTGGAGTCGCTGTCGGGCCACCTGGCGACGATGCTCAACGCCCGCCAGCTCGATCTCGCGGTGCTGTTCCAGACCGACACCGCGCGGCGCTGGAGCGTGCTGCCGCTGCTGGACGAGAAGCTGTTCGTGATCGGCCGGGCCGGGCTGCCCGGCCTGCCGAAGGGGCCGCAGGTGCGCATCGCGCGCCTGGGCGAGCTGCCGCTGATCCTGCCGAGCGCCTCGCACGGCCTGCGCGCCACGCTCGCCGAGGCGTTCGCGCGGGCGCGGGTCGCGCCGCGCGTGGTGGCCGAGATCGACGGCCTGGCGCTGCTGATGGATGCGGTGCGTGCCGGGCACGGCGCCACCATCCAGCCGGGCGCGGCCACCGCGCGCTTCGCCGTCGCCCCTCTCGCGCAGGTGCGGATCGCCGATCCCCAGGTCGGCCGCCGCAACCTGCTCGCGAGCCTGTCCGACGACGAACTGTCGCCGGCGGCGCTGGCGGCCCGGGTGGTGCTCGCCGACGTGGCGCGCCAGCTGGTGCGCGAAGGCCGCTGGGCCGGCGCCACCCTTCACGAAAACTGAAGACCCCTTGTCCCGGGCGCACTGTCGCCTGAGGCCCCGCCTGCCTACAGTCGCTCTCCACCACGAGGAGACAACTGCATGATCGATGTCCTGGTCATCGGCGGCGGCAATGCCGCGCTGTGCGCCGCGCTGATGGCGCGCGAGGCCGGCGCCAGCGTGCTGCTGGTCGAGGCCTCGCCGCGCGAATGGCGCGGCGGCAATTCCCAGCACACGCGCAACCTGCGCTGCATGCACGACGCACCGCAGGATGTGCTGATCGAGGCCTATCCCGAGGAGGAGTACTGGCAGGACCTGCTGAAGGTGACCGGCGGCCTGACCGACGAGCACCTGGCCCGCATCGCGATCCGCGCCTCCTCGTCCTGCCGCGACTGGATGCGCAGTCACGGCGTGCACTTCCAGCCGCCGTTGTCGGGTGCGCTGCACGTGGCGCGCACCAACGCCTTCTTCATGGGGGGCGGCAAGGCCCTGGTCAACGCCTATTTCCGCAGCGCCGAGAGGCTCGGCGTCCAGGTCCGCTACGAGACGCCGATCGCCTCGATCGAACTCGACGGCGACCGGTTCGTGGCCGCGCGCAGCGCGGACGGCGAGCGCATCGAGGCCCGCAGCTGCGTGCTGGCGGCCGGCGGCTTCGAGTCCAACCGCGAATGGCTCAGCCAGGCCTGGGGCGAGAACGAACGCGGCGAGCGGCCGGCCGAGAACTTCCTGATCCGCGGCACCCGCTTCAACCAGGGCGTGCTGCTCAAGGCCCTGACCGACGCCGGCGCCGATTCGATCGGCGACCCGACGCAGGCCCACATGGTGGCGATCGACGCCCGCGCGCCGCTGTACGACGGCGGCATCTGCACCCGCATCGACTGCGTCTCGCTCGGGGTCGTGGTCAATTGCGAGGCCGAGCGCTTCTACGACGAGGGCGAGGATTTCTGGCCCAAGCGCTATGCGATCTGGGGCCGCCTGGTGGCGCAGCAGCCGGGCCAGATCGCCTATTCGATCATCGACCGCAAGGCCATCGGCCGCTTCATGCCGCCGGTGTTTCCGGGCACCGTGGCCGACACGCTGCCCGAACTTGCGCGCAAGCTGGGGCTGCCCGAGGCGGCCTTCGCCGAGACGGTCGGCGCCTACAACGCGGCCTGCCGTGTCGGCCGCTTCGACCACACGGCGCTCGACGATTGCCACACCGAAGGGCTTGCGCCTGCCAAGACCCACTGGGCGCGACCGATCGACACGCCGCCGTACTACGGCTATGCACTGCGCCCCGGCATCACCTTCACCTACCTGGGCCTCAAGGTGAACGACCAGTCGGCCGTGCACTTCGGCGGCCGGCCGAGCCCGAACCTGTTCGTGGCCGGCGAGATGATGGCCGGCAACGTGCTCGGCAAGGGCTACACCGCGGGCGTCGGGATGGCCATCGGCACCGCCTTCGGACGCATCGCCGGAACGGAGGCCGCCCAGGCCGCGAAGGCATTCGATGTGGAGCGCCACCATGCAGCAGCTTGAGGCCCTGACGCGCGAGGCGGTGTCGCTTGCGACCGGCGGCCCGCGCGTGATCCCGATCCTGAGCGCGAGCGAGGCCGAGGTCGGCCGCCAGATGCAGATCTGCAACGCCTGCCGCTACTGCGAGGGCTTCTGCGCCGTGTTCCCGGCGATGACGCGGCGGCTCGAGTTCGGCAAGTCCGATATCCACTACCTGGCCAACTTGTGCCACAACTGCGGCGCCTGCCTGCACGCCTGCCAGTACGCGCCGCCGCACGAGTTCGCGGTCAACGTGCCGCGGGCGATGGCCGAGGTGCGTGGGCAGACCTATGCGGACTACGCCTGGCCGCCGATGCTGGGCCGGCTGTACCAGCGCAACGGGCTGACGCTGTCGCTGGCCCTGGCGGCGGCGCTGGCGTTGTTCCTGGCGCTTGCGGTGGCGAGCCACGGATCGCTGTGGAGCGGTCGGCTGGAGGGTAACTTCTATCGGCTGTTTCCGCACAACCTGCTGGTCGGGCTGTTCGCGCCGGTGTTCCTGCTCGTGGTGTTCGCGCTGGGGATGGGCGTGGCCCGCTTCTGGCGCGATGTCACGCCGGCCACCAGCGGCGCGCCGCTGCGCGCGCCGGCCGCGGCCGAGGCCGCCGACGCCGTGCTGCGCCTGAAGTACCTCGATGGCGGCCACGGCGAGGGTTGCCACGACGAGGACGATGCTTTCACGCTGTCGCGCCGGCGCTTCCACCATTTCACCTTCTACGGCTTCCTGCTGTGCTTCGCGGCCACCAGCGTGGCCACGCTCTACCACTACCTGCTCGGCTGGCAGGCGCCCTACGCGCTGCCCAGCCTGCCCAAGCTGCTCGGCGTGGCCGGCGGGGTGAGCCTGATGATCGGCACGGCCGGGTTGTGGCGGCTCAATCGGCGGCGTCACCCGCTGCACGGCGACCCGGCCCAGAAGCCGATGGACCTGGGCTTCATCGCCTTGCTGTTCCTCACCAGCACCAGCGGCCTGGCGCTGTGGCTCGGGCGCGGGACACCGGCGCTGGCGCTGTTGCTGTGCCTGCACCTGGGCGCGGTGATGGCGCTCTTCGCCACGCTGCCCTACGGCAAGTTCGCGCACGGCATCTTCCGCACCGCGGCGCTGTTGCGCCATGCCGTCGAGAAGCGCCAGCCGAATCCGATCGGCCTCGGCGCCGACTGAACAAGACAACCATTCCGGAGACCCACGATGAACCGACGTCACCTGTTGCGCGCCACCACCCTGGCCGCGTCCTCCCTGTTGCTGGCCGGCGCTGGCCAGGCGCAGGACTTTCCCCCGAACAGGCCGGTGACCCTGGTGGTGGGCTTTTCCGCCGGCGGCGCGGCCGACGCGGCGGCACGGCTGATCGCCAAGAAACTGGGCGAGAACATCGGCCAGAGCGTGGTCATCGACAACAAGGCCGGTGCGGGCGGCAACATCGCCCACCAGCTGGTGGCGAACGGTCCGGCTGACGGCACGATGCTGCTGTTCGGCTCGATCGGGCCGCTGACCATCGCACCGCATGTGATGAAGGTCCGCTACGACCCTTTCAAGGACCTGGCCGCGGTGTCGGGCGGCGTCAATTTTCCTAACGTGCTGGTGGTGCACAAGGGACTGGGCGTGAAGACGCTCGCCGAGTTCGTGGCGCTGGCAAGGAAGAAGGCCGGCGGCGTGGACTATGCGTCCACCGGCGCCGGCTCGGCCTCCCACCTGGCCGGCGAGCTGTTCAACCAGCGCGCCGGCATCGAGATGGTCCACGTGCCGTACAAGGGCGGGGCACCCGCCTTGCAGGACCTGCTGGGCGAGCGCGTCGCATCCTACTTCTCGGCCCCGCCCACGGCGTTGCCGCAGGTGGAAGCCGGCAGGCTGATCCCGCTCGCCACCACCGGGTCGGTGCGGCCGGCCTACATGCCGACCATTCCCACGGTGGCCGAGTCGGGCTACCCCGGCTTCGAGGCGCTGAACTGGTACGCCTTCGTGGCGCCCGGCAAGACGCCGGCGCCGATGCTGGAGCGCTGGAACCTCGAGATCGTGAAAGTGCTGAACGACCCGGGTGTCAAGGATGCCTTGAACAAGCACGGCCTGACGCCGCAGCCCACCACGCGGGCCGAACTCACCGCCTTCATGCGCAAGGAAGATGCCAAGTGGGGCGGCATCGTGCGTGAGCGAAGGATTACGGCGGATTGAGCCCTCGGGCGGAGGTGGGCGCAGGCCCGAGCTTCAGCTCCCAGGTCTCGCCGACCAGCTGCTGGCCGAAGCCCTCGTAGGGCTCGGATTTGACGAGCTTGAACCCGCGCGCGGCGKAGATGCCGCGCGCCGCCGTCAGGCAGCTGTTGGTCCACAGCACCATCTTCCTGTAGCCCTTGCCGCGGGCGAAGGCGATGCACTCGTCGGTGAGGCGGGCGCCCAGGCCCAGTCCGCGCGCCTTCGGGCTCAGGATCAGCATGCGCAACTGGGCCGTGGTGGCCGACTTGCGCACCACGAACACGGCGCCGACCCGCTCGCCGTCGAGCTCGGCGATCCAGCAGCGTTCCCACGCCGGCTGGAACTTGCGCAGGAACTGGCCCGCGATGTCGGCCACCAAGGCCTCGAAGTCGCTGTTCCAGCCGTATTCGCGCGCATAGATCTCGCCGTGCTGCTGCACCACCCAGCCGATGTCGCCCGGTGCCGGATCGCGCAGCACCGCGGCCTGGCGCCGGGCCGGTGGCTGGGCGCCCGGTTCGAGCAGCGTCTGCAGCGTGGCCATCGCATCGACCAGCTGGCGCCGTTCGGCAGCGGCCAGGGGTGCGAGCAGCGCCAGGGCCTCGTCGCGCGACTTCTGCTGCAGCGGCGCGAACGCCGCGTGGCCGGCTTCGGTCAGGGCCAGCAGGCTCTGGCGCGCATCACGCGGATGGGCCTGGCGGCGCAGCCATCCACGGGCCTCGAAACCGCGCAGGATGCGGCTGAGATAGCCTGCGTCCAGGTGCAGGTCGCGGCCGATCTCGCTCGCCACTGCTTCGGCGCGGTGGGCCAGTTCGTAGAGCACGCGCACGTCGGTCAGCGACATGTCGCTGTCCAGGTAGGGGTCGAGGACGCCGATGCGACGGGTATAGAAGCGGTTGAAGCCGCGGATCGCCTTGACCTGGGCGACCTCTGGCAAGAGGGCAGTTGCGTCGGGCATGATTGCCATTGTCAATTGATTGATTGACAAAAGCAATCAATTGATCGGGTGTCGAGAAGGGGCCTTAGTCCTTTAGGGCGACAGATCCAATGGAAAACCCTAAAATCGCGGGTTGCCCACCACGGGCCCACCCGGCCCGCAGGCCTGCGCGGCAACCGATTGCCGTTTTCCCCCTGATGAACGCCCCCGTCGACGTCTCCTTCTTCACGCGCGCCGCCAAGCCGCTCACCAGCTACCGCAAGTACTGGGCGGCCCGCTTCGGCACGGCGAAGTTCCTGCCGACCTCGCGCGCCGAGATGGACGCGCTCGGCTGGGACAGCTGCGACATCGTCGTGGTCACGGGCGACGCCTACGTCGACCATCCGAGCTTCGGCATGGCGGTCATCGGCCGCATGCTGGAGGCGCAGGGTTTCCGGGTCGGCATCATTGCGCAGCCCGACTGGCAGAGCGCCGACCCGTTCAAGGCGCTCGGCCGCCCGAACCTGTTCTTCGGCGTCACCGCCGGCAACATGGATTCGATGATCAACCGCTACACGGCCGATCGCAAGGTGCGCAGCGACGACGCCTACACGCCCGGCGACATCGGAGGCAAGCGTCCCGACCGCGCGGCCATCGTCTATTCGCAGCGCTGCAAGGAAGCCTGGAGCGACGTGCCGATCGTGCTCGGCGGCATCGAAGGGTCGCTGCGCCGCATTGCGCACTACGACTACTGGCAGGACAAGGTGCGCCGTTCGATCGTGGTCGACGCCAAGTGCGACCTGCTGCTCTATGGCAACGCCGAGCGCGCGATCGTCGAGATCGCGCACCGGCTGGCGGCGCGCGAGCCGGTTGCGCACATCACCGACGTGCGCGGCACCGCCTTCGTGCGCCGCGAAACCCCCGAGGGCTGGTTCGAGATCAATTCGACCAGCGTCGACGAGCCGGGCCGGGTCGAGGCCCACGTCAATCCGTACCTGATGGTGTCGGACCAGGCCAAGGCCAACGGCGCCACCTGTGCCAAGGAAGACGATGCGCAGGCGGTCGCCCAGGCTGCCGAGGCGAAGGGTTCGGTCAACCTCGCGATCAAGCCGCTGACCTTCGTGCCGAATCCGGCCCTGCAAAGCCGCGAGCGAATCAAGGTCCCGCCGCGCGACCGTTCGGTGATCCGGCTGCCTTCGTACGAGCAGGTGCGCGCCGACCCGGTGCTCTATGCCCACGCCAACCGCGTGCTGCATCTCGAGACCAACCCTGGCAATGCCCGCGCGCTGGTGCAGGCGTACGGCGAAGGCACGACCGCGCGCGACGTCTGGATCAACCCGCCGCCGATCCCGCTCACCACGGCCGAGATGGACCACGTGTTCGACCTGCCGTACGCGCGCAGCCCGCATCCGGGTTATGCCGACGAGAACGGCAGCCACGACGGCGCCACCAAGATCCCGGCCTGGGAAATGATCCGCTTCAGCGTCAACATCATGCGCGGCTGCTTCGGCGGCTGCACCTTCTGCTCGATCACCGAGCACGAGGGCCGCATCATCCAGAGCCGCTCGGAAGAATCGATCATCAAGGAGGTCGAGGCGATCCGCGACAGCGTGAAGGGCTTCACCGGCACCATCTCCGACCTCGGCGGGCCGACCGCCAACATGTACCGCATCGGCTGCAAGTCGCCCGAGATCGAATCGGCCTGCCGCAAGCCCAGCTGCGTGTACCCGGGCATCTGCCCGAATCTCAACACCAACCACGATCCGCTGATCAAGATCTACCGCCGGGCGCGCGCGCTCAAGGGCATCAAGAAGATCCTGATCGGTTCCGGCCTGCGCTACGACCTGGCCGTGCAGTCGCCCGAGTACGTCAAGGAGTTGGTGCAGCACCATGTCGGCGGCTATCTCAAGATCGCGCCCGAGCACACCGAGCAGGGCCCGCTCACCAAGATGATGAAGCCGGGCATCGGCAGCTATGACAAGTTCAAGCAGATGTTCGAGAAGTACAGCGCCGAGGCCGGCAAGAAGCAGTATCTGATCCCGTACTTCATCGCCGCGCACCCGGGCACCAGCGACGAGGACATGATGAACCTCGCGATCTGGCTGAAGAAGAACGGCTTCCGCGCCGACCAGGTGCAGACCTTCTATCCGTCGCCGATGGCCACCGCGACCACGATGTACCACACCAACAGGAACCCGCTGCGCAAGATCACGCGCGAGAGCGAGACCGTGGACATCGTGCGCGGCGACAAGCGCCGCCGGCTGCACAAGGCCTTCCTGCGTTACCACGACGCCAACAACTGGCCGCTGCTGCGCGAAGCCTTGAAATCCATGGGGCGCGCCGACCTGATCGGCAACGGCAAGCATCACCTGATCCCGACCTGGCAGCCGCTGACCGACGGCAGCTACCAGAGCGCCCGGCGCAAGAACTCGACCGCGGTGGCTGCCAAGCCGGCGGCGCCGGTCAAGGGCCGCATCCTGACCCAGCACACCGGGCTGCCGCCGCGCGACACCGGGGCAGGGCGGTCGAAGCCCTCCGCGGGCAAGGCGGCGATCCGCAAAGGTCGCTGAGAGGCCCGCGCCGCGGCCCCCTGTATCGTGTCGGCATGAACAGACTGCCGGCCCCTTTCCCGCTCTGGTGTCGAATCGGCCTCTGGCTGGCACTGTGCGCGTGGGCCTCCGGCGCCCAGGCAGCGCTCGAGGCGGGCTCCGCCCAGGCCCTGCGCGCGCTGCACTACAAGCTCGGCGGCCAGTTGGCCCACAGTCCCTTGAAGCGGCCGGTCGTGCTGGATTCGGCCGAGACCGACGGCGGACTCCAGGGTGACGTCTACGCCGTCGTCGATCATTCGCTGGAGGAGGTGCGGCGCGCGCTCGAACAATCGTCGCAGTGGTGCGACATGCTGCTGCTGCACATCAACAACCGGCGCTGCCGGGTCGCCCGCGGACCCGGGGGCGACACGCTCACGCTCAGCGTGGTGCCACGCTACGACAAGCCGATCGAGCAAGCCTTCGAACTGTCCTTCGTGTACCGCACGCCGCAGGCCACGCGCGACTACCTGCTGGTGGACCTGTCGGCGGAATCCGGTCCGATGGGCACCAGCAACTATCGCGTGATGCTCGAAGCCGTGCCGCTCGGCGAGCACCAGACTTTCCTGCATTTCGCCTATGCCTACGACCACAACGTGGTGGCGCGGCTCGCCACCATGGCCTACCTCGCGACTTTCGGCAGCGAGAAGGTCGGCTTCACGGTGATCGGCAAGAAGCCGAATGGCGATCCCGAATACATCCGCGGCCTGCGCGGCCTGGTGGAGCGCAACGCGATGCGCTACTTCCTGGCGCTCGATGCCTACCTCGATGGCCTGGCCGTGCCATCGGCCGAGCGCGACACCCAGCGCCTGAACCGCTGGTTCGAAGCGGTCGAGCGCTACCCGACGCAGTTGCACGAGATCGATCGCACCACGTACCTCGGCATCAAGCGAGAGGATCGCCAGCGCGACGCGGCGGCGTCCGTGCGCTGAATTCAGCGCAGCACCAGCACCGGCGTGTGCGAATGGGTCAGCACGTGCAGCGTCTCGCTGCCCATCAGCAGGCGCTTGATGCCGCGACGGCCGTGCGAGGCCATCACGATCAGGTCGCAATGGTGGACCCGCGCGGTCTCGATGATGGCTTCGGACACCCCCTCGGCCCGCACGATGATGGCCGTGGTGCTCTTGACGCCCCGGGAATCGGCCTTGGACTTGACCGCATCGACCACCCGCTGGGCCTCGATGTCGGCCTGTTCGCGCAGGCGCGTGACTTCCATCTGGTTGAGCAGCAGCGACCCTTCGAAGTAGCCGGCGGACTGGTGATGGACCACCTTGACGGCGAACAACTCCGCCTGCGTCAGGATGGCCAGGTCGATGGCGCTGGACACGGCCTGTTCCGACAGCTCGGAACCGTCGGTGGCGACGAGGATGCGTTCGTACATGACGGAACTCCTGGGCGAGCGGGACCCGCCCCCTGATTCAGGTTACTGCGCGCATCGCGCGGCTGCAAGGCGCAGCCCCCGTTCTAGGCAAGCTTGCCTAGCCCCGCCGGCCCCAGGCCTCGTACAGGTCTTCGCCCTCGGGCCGCACCGGCAGGCTGACGAGCTTCATTTCGCGCTGCTCGGGCGGCCTGGCCAACTCGACGTAGCCCCGGGCGGCCGACAGGTCGTAGGGCTCGCCGTCCTCGTTCGAGTAGGCGTAGTAGACCTCCTTCACGCCCGCCAGGTACATGGCCGTGAGGCACATGGGGCAGGGATAGCCGCTCGCATAGACCGTGCAGCCGCTGAGGTCGGTGCTCTTCAGGGCCCGGCCGGCCGCGCGCACGGCCTGCATCTCTGCATGGGCCGAAGGGTCGCACAGCGCCTCCACCTCGTTGACGCCGGTTGCCACCACGCGGCCCTCGCGGGCGATCACCGCGCCGAACGGCCAGGTCTTGCGCTGACGCACGTTCTCCATGGCGAGCTGGATGGATTCGAGCAGGTATTTCTCGGCGTCTGTCTTCGTGGTCATGGGCTTTCGCTTGAGCGTGGGATGAATCGGCTGCCGTGGCAGGCTGGTCTGAACAAGGGCGGTGTCAGGCCTCTTTCGGCGGCTGCCTGCGGGCGATGAACACGATCACCAGCACGGCGGCCAGCAATTCGATCGCGGCGACCAGATACAGGCCCGGCGCCACCCGCCCGGTCGCGTTCTTGATCAGGCCCATTGCATAAGGGGCGCCGAAGCCCGCGAGGTTGGAGATCGAGTTGATCAGCGCCACGCCGACCGCGGCGGCGCCGCCGCTCAGGAACATGTTCGGGAACTGCCAGAACACCGGGATCGCGCTCATGGTGCCGACCAGGGCCAGGCCCATCGCGAGCAGCGGCACGACGGCGGGCAATCCCGGCAGGCCGAGCGCCAACGCCAGCAGCAGCATGCCGGCGGCGCCGCAGATCGCGGCACCGCTGAAGTGCCAGCGCAGCTCGCCGCGGCGGTCGGAGTTGCGGCCGTTCAGGATCATGCCGGCGGCGCCGAACAGGTAGGCCGCGCCGGCAATCCAGCCGATCGCCATCGGCGTCACGAAGCCGGTTTCCTTGATGACGGTGGGGATCCAGAAGGTCATCGTCGAATTGGCGCACAGCAGGCAGAAGAAGATCGCGATCAGCAGCCACACCTTCGGGTGGGTGAAGAGCTGGCGCCAGTCGCTGCCGCGGTTGCCGAGCCGGCGGTTGTCGAGCTCGAGTTCGTGGCGCACGACGCGCTTTTCCTCGTCGCTGAGCCAGCGCGCCTGCTCCGGCCGGTCGGTCATGTAGAACCAGGCGAAGACGCCGGCCAGCACCGAGGGGATGCCTTCGAGCACGAACAGCCACTGCCAGCCGTGCCAGCCGTGGACGCCGCCCATCGAGGTCATGATCCAGCCGGCGATCGGGCCGCCCAGCACGCCCGCGATCGCCGAGGCCGACATGAAGGTGCCGAAGGCCTTGGCGCGGCGCTGCGAGGGATACCAGTAGGTCAGGTAGAGGATCACGCCCGGGTAGAAGCCGGCCTCGAAGGCGCCGAGCAGGAAGCGCAGCACGTAGAACTGGGTCGGCGTCGTGACCCAGGCCTGCATCATGCAGACCAGGCCCCAGCCGATGGTGATGCGCATCACGGTCTTCTTGGCGCCGATCTTCTGCAGCAGCATGTTCGACGGCACCTCGAAGAAGAAGTAGCCAAGGAAGAAGATGCCGGCTCCGAGCCCGTAGACCGCCTCGCTGAAGCGCAGGTCGTCAAGCATCTGCAGCTTGGCGAAGCCGATGTTCACGCGGTCGAGCCAGGCCAGCACCCAGAGCGCGCCCAGGAAGGGCAGCAGCCGCCACGAGATCTTGCCGTAGGTCGCGTCGACCCTGTCCTGGGAGGCGATGGCGCCGGGCAGCGCCATGTCGTGTGCACTCATGTCTCAGCTCCTGGTTCTGGCCGGATTCGGCTGCGCCAATGTTGGCCGCTCGCGCGCCTGTGCGAAACTGGGCAGCCGCAATAGGGCGCATAGCAATGTCGATATCCGGAGTCTGAACCACCGTGTCGCGCGCCGATGATCCGTTCGAGACCTACCTGCTCAGGGTGCTCTGTGCCTTGATGGCCGACCAGAGCGTCTCGCGCACCGCGATCCGCATGAACCAGTCCCAGCCGGCCATCAGCGCCGCGCTCAAGCGGCTGCGAGAGATCTTCGGGGATCCCCTGCTGGTGCGCGACAAGAACACCATGGTGCCCACCCCGCGCGCGCTGGCGGCGGCGGCCCAGGCGCGGGCCGCGCTGGCGCTGATCGACGGCCTCGTGAGTTCGGGCGAGCGCTTCGATCCGGCGACCACCGAGCAGGCCTTCACGATCGCCATGCCCGACTACCTGGCGCCGCCTTTCCTGGCCCACGTGGTGCGGACCTTCCGCACCGAGGCGCCGCGCGCGCGGTTGACCGCCATGCCGCTCGGCCCGCAGTTCGACTACGAACTGGCCCTGCAGGACGGCGCGGTCGACATCGTGATCGGCAACTGGCCGAGCCCGCCCGAGCATCTGCACATCTCGACGCTGCTGGAAGACGAGGTGGTGTGCATCCTCGCGCGCGAGCATCCCTGGGCGGCCGAAGGCGCGCTCACGCTCGAGCGCTATCTGCGGGCGGCGCACGTGGTGCCGATGCCGTACTCGATTGGCCAGCGCGGCGTGGTCGAGTCGGGTCTCAACACGATGCGGGTCGGCCGCGACCGGCGCGTGGAGTGTCCATACTTCGGCCTGGCGCCGAGCCTGCTGCCCGGCACCGACCTGATCATGACCACCAGCCGCCATTTCGCGCAGTACCACGCCGAGCGCCTGGACATCGCGATCGTGCCTTCGCCGATCCCGCTTCCGGCGATGCGCTTCTACCAGTTGTGGCACTCGTCGCAGCACCGCTCGGCAGCGCACGTCTGGCTGCGCGGCGTGCTCACGGCCGCGTCGCGCACGCTGGCGCAGCCAACGGCCCGGCTGCACTGAGCCAGAGCAATCCCCGGGCCCTTTGCTATGCGCCGTATAGCGCCGTGCGTCTTCAGGCGCGCGTGACGCGTTCCTACACTGGGTGCATGTCCACACTGCAAACCCACCTCGACCTGAGCGCCGTCAATGCGATGGAGCGCAGTGCATTCACCGCCGCCCTGGGCGACATCTTCGAGCACTCGCCCTGGGTCGCCGATGCGGCGTGGGCGGTGCGCCCCTTCGGCTCGGTGCGGGCGCTGCACGAGGCCATGATGGACGGCGTCCGGGCCAGCGGCAGGGCCCGGCAGATCGAGTTCCTGCGCGGCCATCCGCCCTTGTCGGGCAGCGCGGTGCGCGCCGGTTCGATGACCTCGGATTCGATCGCCGAGCAGAAGAGCGCCGGGCTGGAGGCCCTGTCGGCGACCGAAGAGCAGACCCTGGACCGCTTGAACCGCGCCTACGAGGCGCGCCATGGCTTCCCGTTCATCGTCTGCGTGCGGCACTACACGCGGGCGGGCATCTTCGCGGAGTTCGAATCGCGCAGCCTGCGCGAGCCGGCGCAGGAACTCGCCGAGGCGCTGCGCCAGGTCGGCTTCATCACGCGGCTGCGCCTGGCGGCACGGGTCAGCGCCTGACCAGCGGGCACTTCGAATCGGCCAGCGGCGCGAAGGCCTTGTCGCCCGGGATCGTCTCGAGCACCTTGTACAGATCCCATTCGCCCTTGGACTCCGCCGGTGTCTTGACCTGCACCAGCAGCATGTCGTGCACCATCTTGCCGTCGGCGCGCAACTGGCCGTTGCGGATCACGGCGTCGTCCAGCCTGGCCGAGCGCAGCTTGGCGAGCACCGCGTCGGGCTCGTCGGTGCCGGCGGCTTCGATGGCCTTGAGGTAGCTCAGCACCGCCGAGTAGACCGCCGCCTGCATCATCGTCGGCATCTTGCGATGCACGGCCTGGAAGCGCTGGCCGAAGGCGCGCGAGCGCTGGTCGTAGTCCCAGTAGAAGCCGTTGGTGAGGATCATGCCCTGCGCGTTGGCGAGGCCCATGCCGTGGATCTCGGTGATCAGCGACAGCAGCGGAGTGAAGGTCTGCTTGCCGCCGCGCACCATCGCGAATTGAGAAGCCTGTTTCACGGTGTTGAGCGTGTCCAGTCCCGAGTTGGCCAGGGCGATCACCTGGGCGCCGGAGTCCTGGGCCTTCAGCAGGTAGGAGGACTGGTCGGACGAATTGAGCGGATGGCGTGACGACCCGAGCACCTTGCCGCCGGATCGAGTGATGATCGCGGTGGCGTCCTTCTCGAGCGCGTTGCCGAAGGCGTAGTCGGCGGTGATGAAGTACCAGCTGTTCATGCCCTTCTTGATGAGCGCGGGCACGGTGGTATTGGCGAGCGAGTAGGTGTCGTACATCCAGTGCACGCTGTGCGCGGTGCACTGGTCGTCGCTGATGGTGGAGGCGCCGGCACCGGTGACCATCGCGAGCTTCTTCTTCTCGTCGGCGATGCGGGTCACGGCCAGCGCGACGTTGGAGTAGGTCAGGTCGGTGATCATGTCGACCCTGTCCTGGTCGAACCACTCGCGCGCCTTGGTGGCGCCGATGTCGGTCTTGCCCTGGGAGTCGGCCGAGACCAGCTCGATCGGCATGCCGAGCACCTTCCGGTCCTTCGAGAACTCGTCGATCGCGAGCTGCGCCGCCACGATCGAGCCCTTGCCCGCGTTGTCGCTCGAGACGCCCGAGAGGTCGGTCAGCACGCCGATCTTCACGACGTTGTCCGAGATCCGGGCTTGGGCCGCGGCGCCGGCGCCGAGCGCGGCGAGGGCGATGGCCGCGGCGAAGCGCCGCAGCCCTGGGTTCATCCGATCCATGCAGGTCTCCTTTGTTGTTCGAGCGGCCAGTTTATGCGGGGCGCGATTTCACGGCGGCGTCACAAACTTCCGTACTAATGCCCGGGCTCGCGCGCGGTGCGCGGGCATCACTGTGCAGGAACAACAATGAACGAGCGATCGAGGATGAGGTGGCTGGCGGCGGTGGGGGCCGGCCTCGTGGTGGCCGCATGCGGCGGTGGCGGCAGCGGCGGCAGTTTCGTGCTGCCCACGGGAGGCACGGGAGGCACGGGAGGCACGGGCGCCGGCGGCGGCACGGCCATCGGTGGCGGCGCTGCTGGAACGGTACCGAGTGTGGCCGGCGTCTTCCTTGACGCGGCGGTCGAAGGCCTGGACTATGCCGCGGGGACGGCCCCCAAGGCGGTCACCTCGGCCAAGGGCGAGTTCGCCTGCAAGGCGGGAGAGACGGTGAGCTTCAGCCTCGGCGCGTTGGCGCTCGGCAGCGCCGCCTGCGGCAGCATCCTCACGCCGCTATCGCTGGCAGGGCAGCAGGCCACGCCCGAGGGCTTGAAGGCCGATGCGGTGGTCAACCGCCTGATCGCGCTGCAGAGCTTCGACGAGGACGGCGACCCGTCCAACGGCATCCGCATCGCGGACGCGCTCAAGGGCGCATTGAAGGCCGGCGCGCTCGACTTCGCGGCTCCGGCGGCGAGCTTCGACAGCGCATTCAACACCTTGCTCGCGGCGCTGCCGGGCCCCTATGCCACGCGGGTGTCCGATGCCAATCGGCGCGCGCTGGCGCGCGAGCACTTCGAGAACACGCTGGCCGCGCAGCTCGGCGCCCCGGTGGTCGAGACCTCGACCCAGACCCACGCGCTGGGCGCCATTGCGGTGAGCGTCACCCGCCACCAGTTGCAGGCCGACGCGAAGTTCAATGTGCCCTATGAAGGCGCCAACGAGAAGACGCGCGCCGATTTCCCGAAGGGCTTCCTGCCGGCCTACGGCTCCGGCCTGGCGTTCAAGGGCACGGCGGCCGATGGCGCGCTGGAGTTCTACGCCATCACCGACCGTGGCCCCAACGGCGATGGCCCGACCGCGCCGGTGCCTGGCGGCGCCGGTGTCAACATCAGCAAGGTGTTTCCGGCGCCGTCCTTCGCGCCGAGCTTCGGACGGGTCACGGTCGGCAAGAGCGGTGCCGTGCTGCAGACGAGCGTCGCGCTGAAGCAGGATGCGACTCGCAGAATCAGCGGCCTGCCTCCGCAGTCGGGCGTGGGCGCCACCGGCGAGACGCCGCTGACCGACGCCTACCTCTTCGATCCGGCCAAGGCGAACTTCGACGCGAACGGCCTGGACCCCGAGACGCTGGTGCTCGACAAGGCCCGCAAGGTGCTCTGGAGCAGCGACGAATACGGTCCCTTCATCGTTCGCATCAACATCGACAGCGGAGTCATCGAGAAGAAGTACGCACCGGGCAGCGGCGCGGCCGACCTGCCCGCGGTGCTGGCGCTGCGGCGCCCCAACCGCGGCATGGAAGGCCTGACGCTGGACGTCGCCAGCGGCCGGCTGCACGGCTTCCTGCAGAGCCCGATCGACCCGAAGGACGGCGCCGGCAAGTCGATCCAGGCCTTGCCACCCGGCGGCAAGAAGACCGACGTGCGCCATCTCGCGAAGTTCACGCGCTGGCTTGAGTTCGATCCGGCCACCGAGCGCTCGAAGCTCTACGCCTACCCGATCGACGGCAGCCAGTACGACAAGGACCGCACCGGCAACGCCAAGCTCGGCGATGTCGTGAGCCTGGGCAATGGGCGCTTCATCGTGATCGAGCAGGGCGCGCGCAAGAGCGATGCGAAGGTGTTCAACAAGCTGGTGCTGGTCGAGATTCCGGCCGATGCGACCGACATTGCCGCACTCGACCACAACCTCGAGATCAGCAGCATCACGCAGGCGGCGTCCAGCGGTGCCGACTGGTCGAGCGTGGTGACGCTGAAGAAGACCGATCTGCTCGACCTCAACGCGCTCGGCTGGCTGGCCGAGAAGGCCGAGGGCCTGACGCTGGTGGACGAGCACACGCTGGCGCTCGTCAACGACAACGACTTCGGGGTCGCCACCACGCTGCTGGACGCCAGCGGCCAGCGGGTGGCCGGCAGCATCGAGGATTGCACCGTGGATGCCGCCGGCGCGATCGTGAGCGGCTGCCCGGCGGGCGTCGTCGGCGCACGCATCACACGCGGAAGCGACCTTGAAAGGCCGACGCGGCTCTGGCTCCTGCGCTTCGCGCGCAAGCTGACCGACCTGAAGCTGCCGGCCCCCTGAGGCCACGCAAGACTGACTCTGGGGCGTGCCGGCGCGGAACCCGGGGTCGCGCCGCGGTGTCGAAGCAGGCTCGGCTTCGACAGGAGACGCCATGCCCCGACGCTTGCTTTCCCTACTCGCGGCGATCGTCGTCGCCGCCGGCGCATCGGCGGCGGCTTCCGCTGCCGCGCTGTCGGTCGTTTTCGTCGATCCGGACAGGTTCACCGATGCCGCGTATTCGCATCCCCACGGCACCGCGCAGCAGCGCGCCGAAGTACTGCGCGACATCGAGCGGCACCTGCGGCAGCTGGTCGAGCGCGGGCTGCCGGCGGGCGACACGCTGCGCGTCGAGGTGCTGGACATCGATCTGGCCGGGTGGTTCGAGCCGTTTCGCTTGCGCACCGGCACCGATGTGCGCGTCCTGCGCGACATCACCTGGCCGCGCATCCGGCTGCACTACACGCTGACGCGCGGCGACCGTGTGATCGCGAGCGCCGAGGAACAGGTCGCTGACCTGAACTACCTCATGACGGTCAATCGCTATGGATCCAGCGACCGGCTGCGCTACGAGAAGGCGATGCTGGACGACTGGTTCAGCCGGCGCATCGCGGTCCAGGCCCGGCAGGACTGACGCAGCCGGGTGTTCCTGTTCCTGATGAGCGGGACGTGCGGCTGCCGGCCGGGGTCCGCGCGCGAAATTTAAGGTTTGGTGAGGGATTGCTTAAGCAA
Source organism: Variovorax sp. P2_H12 (assembly GCF_056403395.1). Taxonomy (NCBI): domain Bacteria; kingdom Pseudomonadati; phylum Pseudomonadota; class Betaproteobacteria; order Burkholderiales; family Comamonadaceae; genus Variovorax; species Variovorax sp. P2_H12. The sequence goes on from NZ_JBFUFO010000001.1 coordinate 22,768, forward strand.
TTCTTAGCGGCGCGCGCGGGCGTGGATTCCTAGACTTCTTTTCCAGCAGGCAGGCGCACGGTGCGCCCGCCGCTGTACCGAAAAGAGGACCCCATGAACATCGATCAGCGCGAACTGCGCCATGTCGCGGAGGCCGCAGCGCCCCGTGTCGATTTGTATGCCGGCATTCACAAGGCGTTGCGCGCGCTGATGGCCGACACCCTGCTGGCCGTCGGGCGGATGGACAGCGACGATGCGCTGGAGCTTGCGCAAGTCACTCAGCGCGTGCTCGAACTGCTCGATTTCTGCCGCTCCCACCTGCGGCACGAGAACGAGTTCGTCCACACCGCGATCGAGGCCCGCGCGCCCGGCGCCAGCGGCAAGATCGCGCATGAGCACGACGAGCACCTGCAGGCCATCGTCGCACTGGCCGGCGAGACCACGGCCCTGCTGCAATGCGCGCCCGCGGCCCGGGCCGCCGGCACGCTGGCGCTGTACCGCGCGCTGGCGCTGTTCGTCGCTCACAACTTCGAGCACATGCATGTCGAGGAGACCGCCCACAACGCGGTGCTGTGGGCCCGCTACACCGACGCCGAGCTGATCGCGATCGAGAACGCGCTGGTGGCGGCGATCCCGCCGGAGGAGATGATGTTCGTGCTGCGCTGGATGGTGCCGTTCATGAACCCGGCCGAGCGCGCCGCGATGCTGGGCGACATGCGCGCGCATGCGCCGGCGCCGGCCTTCGCCGCGGCGCTGGACGTGGTGCGCCCGCATCTGAGCGAACGCGAATGGACCAAGCTCAGCGCCAGCCTGGGCCTGCCGGCGGTGCCGGGACTGGTGCAGGGCTGAATCCCTGTTCAGCCCGCGATCTCGGTCAGCGCGACCGGCCGCGCGATGCGCAGCTGAAAGCGGCCGCGGCCGGTCTTCTCGATCCGGATGTGCGGGCTGTTCTCCTGCAGCCGGCGCTGCAGCAGCACCAGCCGCGCCTCCAGGTTGTCCGAGAGGTCGGGCAGTCGCAGCGCCGGGTCGAGCCGAAGCTCGCGATTGGTGAATTCGCTTCGGCCCTGCTGCGCGTGCTCGCGCAGCAGCTTGCCGAAGATGGCGCCGGCCACGCCCTTGATCAGGTAGCTGTCGCCGATGAAGACGCTGTTGTTGGCCAGATAGTGGCGCACCGCGACCGGGGCACCCGTGGCCGACGCCTGCCGCGCCGGCGTGGGCGGCTCGGCCGCGGCGGCCGGCTCGTCGGCGGTGCGCAGCAGCTCGAGCGCGGCGCCCAGGTGGCCGGCGATCGCGACCAGCGCATCCTCGTCCTCGAAGCCGAAGCGCAGGTCCTGCGGGCTCTCGACGAACAGCGCGCCGAGCAGGCGGCCGCAGGACACGATCGGCACCGCGAGCTGGCTGTGCGGCTCGGGCAGGCCCGGAAACGGGATCTCGGTCTCGAGCACCAGGCCGGGCTCGATCTCCCGCATGCTGCTGCGCACCGCGTGGCTGTAGCTGGCCGCATTCGTCATGTGGCTGATGCGCACCGGCGTGCGCTCGCGTGCGGCGACGCCGATCACGCCGTGGCCGATCTCGATCTCGGAGCCGACGCCCGAGGTCGCGTAGCCGCAGCTCGCCACCGTGTAGAGGCGGTCGGTCACGCCGTCGCGCATCAGCACCATCGCGTGGCGCACGTCGAGCTGGTCGTTGAGCACTGCGAGCACGGCCTGCAGCAGCTCGTCGGTCGCGCAGCAGGCGGACAGCCGTTCGGCGCAACGGCGCACGCCCGCCAGCAGGCCGTGGCGCGGCGGCGGCGGCGCCAGGCAGTCGCCTTCCAGCCGCTCGATGGCTTCGACCTCGTAGATGTCGGCGCCGAGCAGGCGGAACACGCCCGCCATGCCCGAGTGGGAGGCGATGCCCGCCAGTTGCGCCTTCATGCCTTCGAAGCGCGGCCCGCCGGTCTCGGTGCGCAGGTAGCGCAGCCCGAGCCGGTAGAAGGCGGCGACCACCGGATCCATCACCAGCACCGTCGCGTGCGGATTGGCCAGGATGTTCTGCCGGGTCTTGTTGAAGAACTGGAAGGACAGCGCGACATGCCGCTCGTCGACGTAGTAGACCTGCGAGATGTAGGCGACGTTGGGCGTACCGTCCTCCGAACAGGTGGCCATCATCGCCGGGATCGCACCTTCGAAGCAGGCGCGGATCGCATGCAGCGAGGGCGGCGTGGCGCGCATGTTCATCGCAGTGTTCAAAGAGCGGGCAGTGCGCTGCCGGCTTTCGGGCCGGGCGTCTGGTCGAAGGCCGCGGTCGGGTTGAAGCGGATCGCCACCACGTCGTCGAGCGTGAAGGCCAGCATCGCGCGCACGAAAGGGATGTCGTAGCCGACGCAGCCGACCTCGTGTTCCATCGAGCGCAGGTAGCGGCGCAGCAAGGGCTCGTCGGCCTCGGTGGCGGCCCGAAGCTCCGCGCGGCCGGCCTTCACCTGCACCGTGCGATGGCTCAGCGGTTCGCTGAAGACCACCGCAATGTGCCCGGTGGCGGCGATGTCCTGCAGCAGTTGGCGCGACTGGCTGCGCGAGACATAGACCGTGACCTCGCTGCCGTCCGGTGCGATGCCGGCGCCGACCGCGCGCATCAGGCTGGGCCGGTGCGCGACATTGCGCGAGGCGACGATGGCCGAGACGCCCTTGTCGATCATCGCGATGTGCTCGGGGCTCAGCAGGGGATGGGGAGGGTCGGCGGACATGGAAACGGGGCAGGTCGGCGAAGACCCGCATTGTGATTCAAAGTCCCGCTGCCGTCCGTTTTTCAGTCGGCCTACGCCAACCGGCCGACGCGCCTGTTTCAGGCGGCCAGCCGGGTCTCCGGCACGACCGGCGCGCTGACCCGCAGGTGACGGGTGGCGCTGGCAGTGCGCATCACCGCCGACAACAGCGAGCGGAACCAGATGTGGGCAGCCGCATGCTGGTTGCGCCCGTGCCAGAGCTGGTAGAAGCGCATCGGCGGGAAGGCGATCGGCGAGGGCACCACGGCCAGCGGCAGCGTCGCCGCGAAGTGCAGAGCGAAATGCCGGCTGGTCGTGAAGATCAGGTCGGTGCCGGGCAAGAGCTGAGGTGCCATCGAGAAGTAGGGCACGGTCACCGTGGGCGTGCGCGCCATGCGCTGGGCCGCCAGGTGGGTTTCCACCACGCCGCGCTGCAGTCCGCTGTAGAGCAGCGGGACCACATGGGAGCCCTGCAGGTAGTGCGCGAGCGTCAGGCCGGCGGCGCCCGGGTGGTCGCGGTCGACCAGGCAGACGATCTCGTCCTCCAGCAGCAGCGTGGTGCGCAGGTGCTCGGGCGGCTGCGGCCAGTTGCCGATCACCACGTCCAGCGCACCTTCGGCGAGCGCGGCATCGAAGTCGTAGTCCTGACCGAGCGGCTGCAGCAGGATCCGCGCGCCGGGTGCCGTGGTGCGCAAATAGTGCACCACGGCCGCCATCAGCGGCGGCGCCAGGTAGTCGGGCGTGCCGATGCGGAAGGTCTGGCGCGTGGTGGCCGGGTCGAAGGCGTCGCCGGGCGAGAGCAGGGCATCGATCTCGCCGAGCACCGTGCGAACCGAGGCCTCCAGCTGCAGCGCGCGCTCGGTCGGCACCATGCGCTGCTTGTCCTTGATCAACAGCGGGTCGTCGAAGATCTCGCGCAGCCGCTTCAGCGCGGTGCTGACCGCGGGCTGCGACTGGTTCAGGCGCGTCGCCGCGCGTGACACGCTGCGCTCGTTCATCAGGATGCTGAAGACGCGCAGCAGGTAGGTATCGAAGGGGTCGTTGGCGCGTGACATGGCCTGTCTCCTGCACAGATTTGGTGCCTCGGGGCACCGGCGCCGGTCTCCGGCGGGCTGCGGGGCGGCGCTTTGCTATGCCGCTGATTGCTGCCTAGCGATTGGCGTGCCATGGCTGCGTTCCTAGAGTCAGGCATCCCTTTTGCTGCACCACCCCATGACCCACCTGATTCACCCCACGCGCCGCGGCGCACTCCAACTGCTGGCCGCAGGCGCCGCCGCGCTGGGCCTGCCGGCCTTCGCCCAGTGGCCGGACAAGCCGATCAAGATCATCGTGACCTTTCCGCCCGGCGGATCGAGCGACATCCTGGCCCGCGTGATGGCCGAACAACTGGGCAAGAAGCTGGGCCAGGCGGTGGTGGTGGACAACAAGCCCGGTGCCGGCGGCACGATCGGAGGCGCCCAGGTGGCCGCGGCGGCGCCCGATGGCGCCACCTTCATGCTGTCGAACACCACGCCGATCGCGCTCGGCCCGTTCACCCTCGACAAGCAGCCCTACGACCCGGTCAGCGCCTTCACCCACATCGCCTACCTGGGATCGGCGCCGCTGGTGATCATGGCCAGCAAGCCCTCGGGCATCACCACGTGGGCCGACCTCGAGGCGCGGGCACGCAAGGAAGGGCGGCTGGACTTCGGCTCCGGTGGGCCCGGATCGATCGGCCACATCCACGGCGAGCTGATCCGCAAGACCACCGGCGCGAACCTCGTGCACGTGCCGTACCGCGGCGGCGCCCCGATGACCACCGACCTGATCGCCAACGTGATCCCGGTCGGCATCGACGTCATCACCGCCTACGTGCCGTTCTTCAAGAGCGGCCAGTTGGTGCCGCTCGCCGTGACCGGCAGCGCACGCTCGCCGTTGATGCCGGAGGTGCCGACCATCGTGGAGCTGGGCCAGCCGAAACTCGTGCTCGAGAACTTCTTCGGACTGAGCGGCCCGGCCAGGCTGCCGCCCGAGATGGTCGTGCGGCTGCACACCGCCTGCAACGAGGTGCTGGTGATGCCCGAGGTGCAGAAGAAGCTGATCGAACTCGGCATCGTCGCCAGGCCCGAGAGCACCTCCCGCTTCGAGGCCATGGTCAAGGAGCAGGTGGGCGTGCTCGGGCCGACGGTGAAGGCCGCGGGCATCAAGCTCTGAGCGTGCTTCGGGCTGCTTGCGCGGCCTCACCCGGCGGCGGATGATCGCGGGGAACTCCAGGAGGTTTCGATGCCGCAACATCAACCCTTCGCCGGCMCCCGCCGCGGCCTGCTCGCGGCGGGCGCCGCATGGACCGTCCTCGCGGCGCTCCACCCGGGCCGAGTCCGGGCGCAGACCACCGCCGGCTTGCGCATCGGCATCATCGGCGCGGGCCGCATCGGCGGCACGATCGGCGGGCTGTGGGTCAAGGCCGGCCATCCGGTGATGCTGTCGTCGCGCCATCCCGACGAACTCAAGGGCCTGGTCGCGAGCCTCGGCCCGCTTGCGAGCGCCGGCACCGTGGCGCAGGCGATCGCCTTCGGCGACGCGCTCTTCATTGCGGTGCCCTATGGCGCGCTGCCGCAGATCGGCCGCGACCACGGCGCGGCGCTCCGGGGCAAGATCCTGCTCGATGCCTGCAACGCCGTGGCCTCGCGCGATGGGGCCGCCGTGGCGGACGAGGTGGAGCAGTTGGGCATCGGCGCCGTGTCGCAGAAGTACCTCGCGAACGCGCGGCTGGTGCGTGCGTTCAACACGATGTCCTACGCGATCTTCGCCCGCGAGGCCCACCGGCCCGCGCCGAGGCTGGCGATACCGATCGCGGGCGACGATCCTGAAGCCGTCAGGGTCGCGGCGGGGCTGATCGAGGATGCCGGCTTCGAGCCCGTGGTGGTCGGCAAGCTGGCCGACGCCCGGCGATTCCAGCGCGGCGCGCCGGGCTACGGACAGGCGGTGAGCGCGGCTGAACTCAGGCAGAAGCTATCGCTGGCGCCATGACGCCATTCCAGCGCTGGCTGCGGCGGGCGGTGCCGGCGACGCCGCAGGAGCTGGCGGCGGCGCTGTGGTCCTTCGGCTATTTCTTCGCGCTCCTGGCGGGCTACTACGTGCTGCGGCCGCTGCGCGACCAGATGGGGATCGCAGGCGGAACGCGGGCGCTGCCGTGGCTGTTCACCGCGACCTTCGTGACGCTGTTGGCTGCGCAGCCGCTCTACGGCGCACTGGTGGCGCGGCTGTCGCGCGCTCGGTTCATCCCGATCGTCTATCACTTCTTCGTCGTCAACCTCGCGGTGTTCTGGGCGCTGCTGGCGCTGGGCATCGCGCCGGTGATCGTGGCGCGCGTGTTCTTCGTCTGGGTCAGCGTCTTCAACCTGTTCGCCGTCGCGGTGTTCTGGTCCTTCATGGCCGATCTCTTCACGAGCGAGCAGGGCAAGCGGCTGTTCGGATTCATCGGCGCCGGCGGCACGGCCGGCGCGCTGCTGGGGCCGGTGATCACCATCGCGCTCTCGGTGCCGCTGGGGCCGCACAACCTGCTGATCGCGGCCATCGTGTTCCTCGAGATCGCGGTGTTCTGCGCGCATCGGCTCGAGCGAGGCGCGGGGGGAAGCCTTGGCGGTCATCGGCGCGAGGAGCCCCGAGTCGGCGGCAGCGCCCTTGCCGGGGTGTCGGGGCTCGTGCGCTCGCCGTACCTGCTTGGTGTCGCCGCATGGGTGAGCCTATTGTCCTTCGGCGCGACGATGCTCTATCTGGCCCAGGCGAACGTGGTGGCGGCCACCGTGCAGGGTGCGGGGGCGCAGACTCGGCTCTTCGCGAGCATCGACCTGGCGGTGGGACTTCTCACGCTGGCCACGCAGGTGTTCGTCACCGGCCGGCTCCTGCAGCGCTTCGGCACCGGCGCGGCGGCGGCGGCGCTGCCGATGGTCTATGTCATCGGCTTTCTCGTGCTGGCGACGTCGCCGAGCCTGGCGGTGGTGGTGGTGTTCCAGGTGGCCCAGCGCTGGATGAACTTCGCCATCGCCAACCCGGCGCGGCAGGTGTTCTTCACCGTCGTCGGGCGCGAGGAAAAATACAAGGCGAAGAACCTGATCGACGTCGTGATCTACCGGGGTTCCGATGCACTCTACGGCTGGGTCTACGACACGCTGCACGCGATCGGGCTCAAGATCGGCGCGATCGCGCTGTGCGCGGTGCCGGTGGTGCTTGGATGGGCCGTCCTGTCGATGGTCCTCGGGCGCGCGCAAGAGCGCCGTGCGTCTTTCGACGGCGCCATCGTGCAGGAAGGTCCGCCCTAGCGGCCGGATCAGTCGGCCAGCGTGAGCAGCGGGACGTCGCGCTCGCGCGCCATGGCATCGAGTTCGGCGCGCGTGCGCCGGGCGATCCATGCGGCCAGCGCCTCGTGGGTGGCGGGCGCCAGCATGTCGCCGGCGGCCAGGCCGGCCGCCTCGCAGAGCCGGGCCGCGAAATGCGGCTCCAGCGCGGCCACCGCCACCCGTCCGTCGGCGCATGGGTAGACGCGGTAGCCCGCATGGGCGCCGCCGACTGCGCCGGTCGGTTGCGACAAGCCCCAGGTGCGCGGCAGCGCGAGCCAGTCGGCGGCGGCGTTGAGCGCCACTTCCAGATAGATGCCCGCATTCGGCGAGCGCCGCGCGTGCAGCGCCGCCTGCAGAACCGCCTCGCTCGCGAGCAGCGCGCCGCCCATGTCGGCGTAGAGCGTGGGCGGCAGCGCGGTGCCGGTGACCAGCCCGCTTTCGGCCAGGTAGGTGAGGTCGTGGCCCGGCTCCTCGGCGCGCGCGCCCGGCGCGCCGACGATCGCGACCTGCGACAGCCTGGGATGGCGCGCCTGCAGCGCGTCCCAGCCGAGTCCGAGCTTGGCGAGCGCCGAGGGCCTGAACGAGGTCAGCAGCACATCGCAGTCGGCCAGCGCCTGGTGCAGGCGTTCGCGGCCGGCCTCGGCCTTGAGGTCGACCACCTCCACCGTCACGCCCTGGTGCAGCGCGGCATAGGCCGGCTTGTTGTAGTGGCCCATCGGATCGCCCGAGGGCGGCTCGAACTTGAGGCAGGCGGCGCCCATGGCGCGGCAGCGCAGCAGCGCGGCGGGGCCGGGCAGGTTGAGCGCCAGGCTCAGCACGCGCACGCCGGCCAGCGGCGCGAAGGTGGCGGAAGTGGGGTTCGGCATCGGTGGGCGTCCTTGGGAGAGTGTCACCTTGGGAGCTTACCGGGTCGGGGCAAGCGCTCTACGATGCGGCTGGCAGAAGCCCGATCCACACCGAAGACAAGGAGACCCCACATGTTCCAATCCGATCTCATGGCCGGCCAGCGCATCCTCGTGACCGGCGGCGGCACCGGCCTCGGCCGCGCGATGGCCGAGCGCTTCCTGAGCCTGGGCGCCGACGTCGCGATCTGCGGCCGGCGCCAGAGCGTCTGCGAGGAGACTGCGGCCGAATGGCGCAGCCAGTTCCCGGGCCGCCGCATCGACACCTTCGGCGTCGACATCCGCAATGCGCAGGCGGTGGACGAGATGGTCGAGAGCCTGTGGCAGTCCGGCGGCCTGACCGGGCTGATCAACAACGCGGCCGGCAACTTCGTGGCGCCGACCGAGAGCCTGTCGCCGCGGGCCTTCGACGCGGTCGCCAACATCGTCTTCCACGGCAGCTTCTACGTCACGCAGGCGGTGGGCAAGCGCTGGGTGGCCGAGGCCAAGGAGGGCAAGTGGAAGGCCGGCGATCCGTACCGCAGCGTGATGAGCATCATCGTCACCTGGGTCGACAACGGCAGCCCCTACGTGGTGCCGTCGGCGATGAGCAAGGCCGGCATCGAGGTCATGACCAAGTCGCTGGCGACCGAGTGGGCGCGCTACGGCATCCGCCTCAACGCCGTGGGTCCGGGCGAGATCCCGACCGAGGGCATGAGCAAGCGCCTGAATCCCGGCGAAGAACCCGGCGCCCGCAGCAAGGCCAGCAATCCGATGGCGCGCACCGGGCAGATGAGCGAACTGCAGAACCTGGCCGCCTTTCTGATGGCGCGCGGCCAGTGCGACTGGCTCACCGGCCAGAGCATCATGATGGACGGCGGCAACGCGCTGGCCACCGGCGGCAATTTCTACGAATTGCGCCAGTGGAGCGACGCCGACTGGCTGGCCGCGCGCGAGCGCATCGAGGCGCAGAACCAGAAGGACAAGGCACAGCGCTGAAGCCGGTCCGCTTCAGGGCCGGCTGCGCGCCGGGACCGGCCGGCGCCCCCACCAGCCCCGGACTCGGGCGGCGAGGCCCTGGTTGATCGCCAGGCCCAGCAGCACCGCCGCGGTGCCGAGCCACTGCGCCGGACTCGGCCGCTCGCCGAAGGCGAGTGCCGCGGCCGCCAGTCCGACCACCGGCACCAGCAGCGAGAACGGCACCACGCGGCCGGCCGCATGGCGCTGCAACAGCCGGGTCCACAGCGTGTAGGCGAGCAGGGTGGCGAACCAGGCCAGGAACAGCGCCGCCAGCAGGGCCCGCAGGTCGAGCCCGCCGATCTGGCGCAGCACCTGCGCCGGGCCGTCCATGGCCACCGCCAGCAGCGTGAAAGGCAGCACCGGCACCAGGCTGCTCCAGACGATGAAGCCGAAGGGGGCGTAGCCGGGCGCGGCCCGCACCGCGAAGCGCACCACCACGTTGGAGACGGCCCACATCAGCGCGGCCGACAGCGTGAGGATGAAGCCGATCAGGGTCATCTGGCCGGGGCCGTCGCCGTGCGCGGCGGCGATCACCAGCAGGCCCGCGAGCGCGACCGCGAGCCCGAGCCACTGGCTGCGCTGCACCCGTTCGCCCAGCAGCGGCCCGGCGAGCAGCAGCGTGAAGAAGGCCTGGGTCTGCATCACGACCGAGGCCATGCCGGCGGTCATGCCGAGCTGCAGGCCGAGGAACAGCAGGCCGAACTGGCCCACACCCTGCGCCAGCCCGTAGGCGGCGAGATAGCGCCAGGGCATGGCCGGCCGCGCCACGAACAGCAGCAGCGGCAGCGACGCGACGGCGAAGCGCAGCGCGCCGAGCAGCATCGGGCTCAGGTCCTGCAGCCCGAGTTCCATGGCGACGAAGTTGAGGCCCCAGATCAGGACCACGCCCATCGCGGCGGCGAGGTCGCCGCGGCTCAGCGTCGTGTTCATTGGGTAGCCTCCGTGCTGCGCACTGCGGCGCGAGCTTGCTTGGAGCGGTCCGGCGCCGCGCTCATGCCGACGCCTGGCCGGCCCGTGTCCCTTGCGCGCAGCGGGCGGCCTTGAATGCCATGAACGCCTCCAGGCTGGTCTTCTTCGGCACATAGCCGAATTCGGTCTTGAGCCGCTTGTTGCACAGCACCGGGCGATAGCGCAGGAAGTCGAGCTGCTCGGGACCGTAGCGGCTGATGCCGAGTCGCGAGCCGACGGCCAGCGCGAGCTTGAGCAGCGATGCCGGCATCGACAACAGCGGCTTGCGCAGCAGCGCCGCGATCTGCGGCAACGTGAGCGCGCCGTCGCCGGCGACATTGAAGCAGCCGGTGCGGCCGGTGGTGATGGCATGGACCACGCAGCCGGTCACGTCTTCGTCCCAGATGAATACGAAGGGACTGTCGCTGCCGCGGATCGCGAGGATGCGCGGCTTGTCGAACAGCGCCGTGATCTGGTTGTGCACGTGGGTGCCCAGGATGGTGCCGATGCGCAGCACCGTCTGCTGCAGCGTGGGGTGATCGACGCGGTATTCGGCCAGCATCTCCTCCACCTGCCGCTTGTGGTCCGAGTAGGCGAAGCTCTGGTTGCCGCGCAGCGCATCGTCCTCGTCGATCCAGGCCGGGTTGTCGGCGTGGTAGCCGTAGGCGGCGCCGCTCGACGACACGACGATGTGCCGCACACCGTGCGCGACGCAGGCCTCGAGCACATTGCGGGTCCCGAGCACATCGACCGAGTGCTCGAACTCGCGCGTGCTGCCGGGGCCGGGCGTGACGATCGAGGCCAGGTGCACCACGGCGTCGATCGCGTGCCGGCCGAGCGTGGCGCCGAGTTCCGCGCCGCGCACGTCCTGCACCGCATAGCTGACGCCGGGCACGCGCCGCGCGGCCGGCACCTCGCGCACGTCGAGGGCGAGCACGCAGTCGATGTCGGGCAGGGCGGCGAGGGCGGCCACCACCGTGCGGCCGAGGAAACCGTCGGCGCCGGTGACGAGCACCCGGCGTGCCGCGAAGGGCAGAACTACATTCATGATTCAGGCCGAACGCGCGGCCGTTGAAGTCAGCGGGCGGCGCGCCCACCAGGCGGCGAGCCCGAGGCCCGCGACGATGTCCCAGAAGCCCCAGACGCCGGCGACCACCGCCATGCCGCCGAGGCCGCCGAAGAAGCTGAAGATCAGCACCAGCCCGAGGCCGGCATTGCGGATGCCGACCTCGAAGCTGACCGCGCGGCGGTCGTACTCCGCCAGCCCGGTGGCCGTGGCACAGGCATAGCCGGTGGCGAAGGCCAGCGCGTCGTGCAGCACCACCGCCACCAGCACCAGGCCGACGTAGTCGAGGAAGTAGCGCCAGTTGCCGGCGATCGCCGCCAGGATGAAGCCGACCAGGCAGACGAAGCTCAGGATCCGGGCCGGCTTCTTGATGCGCCCGGTGAGCCGCGGCAGCCAGTGGGAGCAGGCCAGCCCGATGACGAAGGGCGCGCCGATGATCGCCACGATGTGCAGCACCATCTCGGCCGGGTCGAGCGCGATGGCCTTGAGCAGCGGCGCCGCCGTGGGGTGCAGCCCGCCCCAGAAGGCGAAGTTCAGCGGCATCACGACGATCGAGATCAGGTTCGAGATCGCGGTCATCGACACCGACAGCGCCACGTTGCCGCCCGCGCGGTGGGTCAGGATGTTCGACACGTTGCCGGGCGGGCAGCAGGCCACCAGGATCATGCCGAGCGCGATGCTCGGCGCCGGATTCAGCAGCAGGGTGAGCCCGAAGGTGACCGCCGGCAGCACGATGAACTGCGCCGCGATGCCGACCGCCATCGCCACCGGCATGCGCATCACGCGCTTGAAATCGGCGACGCGCGTGTCCAGCGCGATGCCGAACATCAGGAAGCCGAGCACCGCGTTGAGTGCGATCAGCGAGGCCGGATTGAAATTGAGGCGGACCTCGTCGACAGGCAGCATGGGTGGGTTTCCTCAGGCGAGCGCGGCGGCAGCGTCGCGCACCGCGCGGCGATAGCTGTCCTTGTGGACGTAGTAGGCCATGCGCTCGAGCTTCAGGTAGCTGTAGCCGCCCGAGAGATCGGGCGTCGGGCCGGCCTTGGCCCGCTTCAGCACGGCCGCCTGCGGGCGGCCGTCGGCCTGCGCCTTGAAGTAGCGCGCGACCAGTTCGGCCTGCTCGTAGCGCCCCTGCCAGCCGATGCCGCTGGCCTCGATCATGCCGAGCACCGCGAGGTTGTCGAAGCCCGGCGCGAAGATGTTCAGGTACAGCTTGGGCGCCATGCCCTGCCAGTTGAGCCAGGTGCGGTCGATGAAGGGGTAGTGCAGCTTGTAGCCGGTGGCGCACAGGATCAGGTCGTAGTCGCGCGCGCTGCCGTCCTTGAAGTGCACCGTGTGGCCGTCGAGGCGCGAGATGTCGGCGCGCACGCCGATGTCGCCATGGCCGATGTGGTGCAGCACCAGCGAGTTCACCACCGGATGCGATTCGTACATGAGGTAGTCGGGTTTCGGGAACCCGAAGCGCACCGGATCGCCGGTGAACCACTGCAGCACCTTGGCGTCGAGCCGCTGCTTGATCCAGGCCGGCAGCGGACGCTTGCCGCCGAGCGTATCGGCCGGCTTGCCGAAGATGTACTTGGGCACGAAGTAGTAGCCGCGGCGCACCGAGAGATCGACGCTCTTCGCATAGTGCACCGCATCGACCGCGATGTCGCAGCCGCTGTTGCCGGCGCCGACCACCAGCACGCGCTTGTCCTGGAACAGCTTCGCGTGCTTGTAGGCCGAGGTGTGCAGCAGTTCGCCGTCGAAGTGCCCCTCGAAGCGCGGCATGCTGGGTTCGGACAGGGTGCCGTTGGCGATGATCACGCCCTTGTAGTCGGCGCTTTCGATGCGGCCGTTGCCGGTGTCCACGCTCACGCGCCAGAGCGTCGAGGCGGTCTCGCTCACCGGCTCGACGCGGATCACGCGGGTGCCGAAGCGGAAGTGGCGGCGCAGGTCGAAGTGGTCGGCGAAGTCGCTGAAATAGCGGCACAGCTCGGTGTGGCTCGGGTAGTCGGCCACGCTGTCCGCCATCGGGAACTCGGCGAACTCGGTGGTGCGCTTCGACGAGATCAGGTGCGCCGACTGGTAGACCGTGCTGCGCGGATTGCCGATGTTCCAGAGCCCGCCGACGTCGTCGTAGGCCTCGAAGCCCTGGAACGGAATGCCGAGCTTCTGCAGGTTGCGGGCGCCGGCGAGACCCGAGGGGCCGGCGCCGATCAGTGCGATTTGCTGGTGCGAGGGCACGGGTGCGGACACGGGATGGCTCACGAAAAAAACTCCGGCTTCAGGGTGGCCGCGCGATCAGTGCGCGGTGGATTCGGGTGCAGAGGCCGGCGCGCGAGACGCGGCGTCTGCGGGCAAGCCCGGGATAGGCGTGGCGCCGGGATCGCCCGCGCGCGGCTTGCGCGGCTGCCGCAGCAGCAGCGCATCGTGCCAGGCATCGGGCAGCAGGCCCAGCGCATTCGACAGCCAGCCGAGACGGCGCGGCAGCACCAGTTGCTCCTGCCCTTGCGACAGGGCGCGCAGGATGGCGCTGGCCGCGGCCTCGGGCGCCATCAGCCCCGGCATCGCGAAGCGATTGCCGGCCGTCAGCGCGGTGCGCAGGTAGCCCGGACTCACGGTGCAGACCTGCACGCCGTTCGGCCGCAACTCGGCGCGCAGGCTTTCCAGATAGCGGATCAGGCCGCCCTTGCTGGCGCAGTAGGCGCCGTTGCCGGGCAGGCCGCGGCGACCAGCCAGGCTGGCGATGCCCGCAAGCATGCCGCGGCCGCGCTCGCGCATCGGCGCAACGAAGGGCTGGAAAGTGGTGGCAACGCCCAGCAGGTTGATCTCGAGGATGCGGCGGAACACCGCCAGGTCGCAGGCCTGCGCGGTGTCGAAGCCGCCGGCCACGCCGGCGTTCGCGATCACGGCGTCGGGCGTGCCGAAGCGGCCAGCCCAGTCCTGCGCCATCGCCTGCATCGCGATGCTGTCGCTGACCTCCGGCATATAGATGGCGCAGCGCCCGGGCGCAGTGGCCGCCAGGGTTTCGAGCGTGGCGCGGTCCAGGCCGACCAGGGCAACCTTGGCCCCGCGCGCCAGCGCCTCGGCGGCCAAGGCGCGGCCCAGGCCGCCGCAGGCGCCGGTGATGACCAGGTTGTGGAGGGGAGTATTCATGGGCATAGAAATGTCTCTCCTCGGAACTTTAGCGAATTTGCGGCAGAATCTCGGAATTATTATTTAATCAGTCTCGGTTTTCGAGATTTCAGATGAGTTATTCCGAATCGCCTCCTGCCGAGGAGACCGAACAGGCCGCCACGCCCGGCCTGCGCTTGCTGCAATTGCTGGAGTTGGTGTGTTCCGCCCCCGAGCCCCAGACGCTGGTCGACATCGTGCGCCTGAGCGGCCAGCCGAAGCCCTCGGTTCACCGGATGCTGCAGCAGTTGGAAGTCGGTGGCCTGCTGGCGCGCGGCGGCGACGGCCGGCGCTATGCGATCACGCCGCGCCTGATGCGTTTCGCCGAAACGGTGCTGCGCAGCAGCACCTCGACCGGCGTGCGGCATGCGGTGCTGCGCCAACTGGTGGCGGACGTTGGGGAGACCTGCAACCTCACGGCGCTGTCGGGCGCCGAGGTGATCTATCTTGATCGCGTCGAGACCGCATTTCCGCTCAGGCTGGAACTCGGCCCCGGCTCGCGCGTGCCGCTGCACTGCTCGGCCAGCGGCAAGCTGTTCCTGGCCCATCTGCCGAAGCCCCAGCGCGAGCGCCTGCTCGACGGGCTGCAGTACCAGCGCTACACCTCGCACACGCTGTGCTCGCGCGAGGCGCTGGAAGGCGAGCTCGACCGCATCCGGCAGGATGGGCATTCGGTCGATGCCGAGGAGTTCATCGATGGGTTGGTCTGCGTCGCGGTGCCCGTGCGCGACGATGCGCACGGGCCGGTGCGCTGCGCCGTGGCGCTGCAGGCGCCGGCGGTGCGGATGCCGCTGCCGGAGGCGCTGCAGCAGTTGGACAAGCTGCGCAATGCGGCGCAGGGGATTGCGCGGGCGATGCGCTGAAGGCCGCTGCCCCGGTTGTTCTTCAGGGCCAGGCGGGGCGTCCACAATGCCGAGTCGAACCACAAGACCATTCATCACCTTGGCGCAGGCAACTTCGTGCGGGCTGGCGGGGTGCTGAAGGCTGCGCCGCTGTAGCACGCCGGGGCGCGATTGCGAGGCCGCTGAGGGGGGCGACAAGTCCTGCCGGGTCACACGCGTGCTCCGGACGAAAGCGCGGCATAGAGGCAATGCGCGGAGGGCGTTGGTCCTACATCAGAAAAAATTGAACAGCCTATCCTGTTTCCGACGGGCACCTTCGTTGCCTATGGGGAATTGGAATGCCATGTCTTTGGATGGCAACTCGTCAAATCTCCCGCGCAAAGGCGGGCGTATCGACGCCGCTGGGGATTGGCCCCCGAGCGCCGCCGGATGGGGAGTGGCGTTCGTGATTCATTCGGGGCTGCCCCTGCGGGCGTTTCTGGTCGAGGACAACGAGGTCATACGGGCCAATCTCGAAGACGCCCTCACGGAGTTGGCGCATGTGGAGGTTGTCGGGTTTTCAGGGAGCGCTCTGGAGGCGTCCGATTGGCTCGCAGTCCATTCCGGCGAGTGGGATCTGGCGGTCGTGGATCTGTTCCTGACCGAGGGAAGCGGGCTGACCGTGTTGGCCTCTTGCAGGGTGCGCGACCCTGGCCAAAGGGTCGCTGTGCTCAGCAACTATGCGACCCGGGATATGCGCTCACGCTGCAAGGCGTTTGGAGCCGACGCGGTCTTCGACAAATCGACCGAATTGGACGAGTTCATTGAGTTCTGCCTGGATCGAACCATGTAAGGAACTGCGCTACCCGATCAAGCCCCTGGGAACGGCAAGAGTGATCGGCGTCGTCCGGGAGTTTACGAAGCGGTTTCGGTAGAAACCGCGCGTAAAAGCAGTTGCGCCATCGGATGGATTTGTTGATTGTTGGTAGCTTGTCTATCTGGCAGGCGCTGCAATCTTCAATAGGGCGGAATCATGCCGAAGGACACTGCACGAGCACGTGCGAGACTTGGATGGGAAGCTGCCTGCGAGCGCTTGAGAGACTCCATGGATCCGCCGCCGGGCTCGCCCCGGCGTTCGCGCGAAGAGCGGATATTTGCATTCGCTATTGCAAGAAGCGCGCTTGAAGAGCTAGCCCGCGCTTTCGGAGCGGATCGCCTGGCAGAGGGAACGCCCCACCACCTGCCGTTGCGCGACGGTCCCGAAGAACCTGATTCGCCAGGCCAGATGTAGCTTTCGGCCATGCCTCATCAGCATAGTCGACTGCCCACGCAATCGTTGCGGAGGAGCGGTGATTCAGCTCATTGAGATGCCGGCGGAAGCGGGGGAAACCTTTTCAAACTCTAGTCGCCGTCGTCTGTCAGACGGCATCTGAACGTTGCAGGGAAAAGCGCCACGTGGCACAGCGCGATGCCTCAGGCGATGCGCGCTGCGCCAGAAGTTCAGTCGGTTCGATGATCCCGGCGCTCCGGTCTTGATCAACCAGATATATTTCGATTATTATCGAATCATGGAATCAAGAGAGGTCGTTCAGGCGTTGGCGGCGTTGGCTCACCCGTTGCGCCTCGAAGTTTTTCGCGCGTTGGTGGTGGCCGGGCAGAGCGGACTCACGCCAGGCGTCATCCAGGAAGCGCTCGGTGTCGCTCCCGCCACGCTCTCTTTCCATCTGAAGGAGCTGGCGAACTCGGGCTTGGTGACCCAGGAGCGTGCCAGTCGCCACCTCATCTACAGGGCCGCATACGACAACATGAACGCGCTGCTCGGCTACCTCACCGACAACTGCTGCCAAGGGGCCGCCTGCGCTGTAGAGACGGCCGGCGATGCCTGCAAGTGTTGACCTCATTCACAGGAGCCCACGATGAAGCGATTTCACGTCCACGTCCACGTCACCGACCTGAAGGCAAGCATCGCCTTCTACTCGCAGTTGTTTGCCGCCGAGCCGACCCGCGCTGAGGCCGACTACGCCAAGTGGATGCTTGAGGACCCTCGCATCAACTTTGCCATCTCCACGCGCGGCGACGCCGTGGGAGTCGACCATCTCGGGTTCCAGACCGACGACGCGGACGAACTCGCTGAGTTGAAGCGGCGTGCCAAGGCAGCGGACATGGCGCTTCTCGATCAGGGCGAGACCAGCTGTTGCTATGCGCGTAGCGACAAGCACTGGGTCACCGACCCGCAAGGCATTGCATGGGAACACTTCCACACCCTGGACAACATCCCGGTGTTTGGCGAGGGCGCCAGGGAATCCGAAACGCAGGCACCTGTCTGCTGTGCGCCCAACGCTCGCGCCAAGCCGTTGGACGTTGCCATCAAGCCAGCCTCGTCCTGCTGCTGAAGGAACCATCTTGACTGACAGGACCTACAACGTGCTGTTCATCTGCACGGGAAATGCCGCGCGCTCTATCCTCGCTGAAGGCCTTATGAACGAGCTTGGCGGAGGCCGCTTCCGTGCGTATTCCGCCGGGAGTCACCCCAACGGGACCGTGAATCCGTTTGCCCTCGATACGCTCGAATCGTTTCATATCCGGGCCGACGGATTCCGCAGCAAGAACTGGGATGAGTTCGCGAAGCCCGATGCACCGCAGATGGACTTCATCCTGACGGTGTGTGACAAGGCTGCGGGGGAGGTGTGCCCGATATGGCCAGGCCAACCCATGACCGCGCATTGGGGCGTCGCAGACCCGGCAGCCTGCGAAGGTCGCGACGACGCAAAGCGACAGCAGTTCCGTGACGCCGCCCTGACGCTCAAGCGTCGCATTGAGCTCATGCTATCCCTGCCGCTGGCTCGCCTGGATGCGATGGCCATTCACCGTGAAATCAAGGACATCGGGACGCGCTAGATGACCATCAACGTTCTGATTCTCTGCACCCACAACTCTGCGCGCAGCGTGCTGGCCGAGGGCATGCTCAATCACTGGGCACAAGTGCTCGGCAAGGACGTCCGCGCCTACAGCGCGGGCAGCGCACCCAGCGGTCGGATCAACCCCCGGGCACTTGAGGCGCTGCAAGCAGCCGGCGTCAGCACCCAGGGTTGCCGCAGCAAGAGCTGGGACGAGTTCACCGGCGACGCCTCCCCGGAAATGCACATCGTCATTACCGTGTGCGACAGCGCGGCCGCCGAACATTGCCCGTTCTGGCCAGGCAGTCCCGTCAAGGTCCACTGGGGGTACCCGGATCCCTCGAACGCGCCGGAAGCCGAGAAGGCCGGCGCGTTCGAGCTCACGCGCCAGGCCATCGGCTACCGCATGCTCCAGCTTCTCGCACTGCCGCTGACCGACCTCGGCAGCACCGACCTGCAGGCCGCGCTCACCCGCATTTCGAAGAGCTAGTTCTCCGATGAACACATCCGCCATCGCGGCAGCGGCGCCAGTCAAACCCGCCATCAGCTTCTTTGAACGCTACCTGACGGTGTGGGTGGCCTTGTGCATCGTCGTCGGCATTGGCCTGGGCCAACTGCTGCCTGGCTTCTTCCAAAAGGTGGCAAGTCTCGAGGTGGCCCAGGTCAACGTCCCTGTCGGGCTGCTCATCTGGGTCATGATCGTTCCGATGCTGCTGAAGATTGACTTCGGCGCGCTCGGCCAGGTGACCTCGCACTGGCGTGGCATTGGCGTGACGCTGTTCGTCAACTGGGCGGTCAAGCCCTTCTCCATGGCCTTGCTGGGCTGGATTTTCATCCGCCACGTCTTCGCCCCGTACCTTCCTGCCGAGCAGCTCGACAGCTATGTCGCCGGGCTCATTCTCCTGGCGGCCGCGCCGTGCACGGCCATGGTGTTCGTGTGGAGCCAGCTCTGCAAGGGCGACCCGTATTTCACGCTGTCCCAGGTCGCCTTGAACGACGCCATCATGGTGGTCGCCTTCGCGCCGGTCGTGGCCCTGCTGCTGGGCCTTTCCTCCATCGCCGTTCCTTGGGCCACCCTTCTGGTTTCGGTTGGCCTCTACATCGTGGTCCCGGTCATCATCTCGCAGGGTTGGCGCGAAGCGCTGTTGCGTCGTGGCGTGGGGCATTTCCAGGCGGTCGTTGCGAAGCTGGGCCCGCTTTCCATCGGGGCGCTTCTGCTGACGCTGGTCCTGTTGTTCGCATTCCAGGGCGAAGCCATCCTGCACCAGCCATTGGTCATCGCATTGCTGGCGGTGCCGATCCTCATCCAGGTGGTCCTCAATTCGGGGCTGGCCTACGTGCTCAACCGCAGGCTTGGGGTCAAGCACTGCGTGGCCGGTCCGTCCGCGCTCATTGGCGCGAGCAACTTCTTCGAGCTGGCGGTGGCCACGGCCATCAGCCTGTTCGGCTTTCAATCCGGCGCTGCGCTCGCGACCGTCGTCGGGGTGCTGATCGAGGTGCCGGTGATGCTCGCGGTCGTCGCGGTCGTGAACCGTACCCAGAACTGGTACGAAGCCGGCCAAGCCGAGTCCTGAATCCTCCTATGTCTGAAGTCACTCCCATTCGAAGCCCCGCTACGTTTCCCTCCCTCGACGCCGCGTTGTTCGACGTTCCGACGTCGGACCGCCTGAGTGTGCGCGAGCCCTCTCGCCACAAGCCACGCTTTCTGATGCTCTACGGCTCCTTGCGGGAACGCTCGTACAGCCGGCTCGTGACTCTCGAAGCCGCGCGACTCCTGGAAGCGATGGGAGGCGAGGTCAAGGTGTTCGACCCCGCCGGCTTGCCATTGCCCGACAGCACACCGGACAGTCACCCCAAGGTCCGGGAATTGCGCGAGCTTGCCCAATGGGCCGAAGGCATGGTGTGGACCTCGCCGGAGCGGCACGGCGCAATGACCGGCATCATGAAGGCGCAGATCGACTGGATTCCGCTCGCCTTGGGAGCGGTACGCCCCACGCAGGGCAAGACGCTGGCCGTGATGCAGGTCTCAGGGGGGTCGCAATCGTTCAATGCCGTGAACCAGATGCGCGTGCTCGGCCGATGGATGCGCATGGTCACCATTCCCAACCAGTCTTCGGTGGCCAAGGCGTTTCTGGAGTTCGATGAGGCCGGACGCATGAAGCCGTCGAGCTACTACGACCGGATCGTCGACGTCATGGAGGAGTTGTTCAAGTTCACGCTGCTGACGCGCGACGCCACGACCTACCTGGTCGACCGCTATAGCGAGCGCAAGGAGAGCGCCGCAGAGCTGTCGAGGCGGGTCAATCAAGCATCGATCTGATGGTCGAACTCCATGCTTCTCGCGGTCATTCGGGGCATCCGTCGGACTCAGCTTTCGTTGTGCGCGACCTCGATGCAACGGCGCGTACGCGCGTTCACGTCGTAGATGTTGAAGTTGCTCATCGACCTGCCGTAGAGGTGCAGACTGACCGCTCGGGGCCGCTCCGCCGGCACCCCGGTGACATGGATGTGATCGGGATTCGGTACGAAGCTCGTGACCGCGCCCTTGCGCAGCAGCACGATGCCGCCTCGCGCGAGGTCGATCTCCTCGTCGGCTCCCCGATCCAGCGATAGCCGGACGTAGCTGCGCTCCTCCAGCACACCTTCGAGCACGCCGACGACACCCCAGCTCCCGTGGTCGTGGACGGGGGTCCATTGACCGGGCAGCCAGACCAACGCGTACAGGGAGAGGCTCTTGTCCGCCGCCTCGTAGACGAGGTTGCGGGTGTAGTCGGCGCCGGTACTCCGATAGTGCCGTGGCTCCAGGAACTCATCGGCCTGATCGATCAGGTCAAGCATCAGCGGCGCCAGGGCCAGCACGCAGTCGGCCGGGTCGGGTTGATTCCGGCTGCGGTTCTGGGCCTCGGCGACGAAGGCTTCGAGCGCGGGGGAGGTCAGGTGTGAAGTGGTGTTGGAC
This sequence comes from Variovorax sp. P2_H12, assembly GCF_056403395.1. Classification (NCBI taxonomy): domain Bacteria; kingdom Pseudomonadati; phylum Pseudomonadota; class Betaproteobacteria; order Burkholderiales; family Comamonadaceae; genus Variovorax; species Variovorax sp. P2_H12. The sequence goes on from NZ_JBFUFO010000001.1 coordinate 43,554, forward strand.
ATTCTTGGTTCCGGCCCTGGGCCCTCAATCCACGATCTCCGCGCCGCGCTCCGCCAGCAGCGCCCGCAGGAACGACCGATGGCAATGCGCCTCGTCCTCGCAATAGCAGCCGACCGAGAACGCGCTCTGGTGCGACAGCGCCGCCAGAAGGTCCAGGCTGCGGCTCGCATCCGCCTCGGCCATTTCGCCCTTGTACTTGCGCCCGAAGGCGGCCCATTGCGCGGGCACGCCCGAGGCCAGCGCGGCCTGCGCCTGCTTCATCGTCTCGACCGAGGGCGCCAGGTTCGGGTACCAGACGTCGTACCAGTTCTGCGTGGCGAATTCAGCCTTGGGAACGCCGCGCGGCGGCCGACGAACCGTGCCGATGCGCAGCCCCTCGTCGGGTGCGCGGTCGCTGCCGAGGCGAACGATGCGGATGGCCATGATGTTGTTCCTTTGCTTCGATTTCTCGGTGTTCCTCCATGCGCTCGCGTGACTCGCGGCGCATGAACCCGGCGCTTCGGGGATGTTTCATCCTAGTTGCTCCACCGCGCCTGGCGCGACCCACGACGCATGAAACCGGCGCAGTTCGATACCAGGGATACCGCGGAACCGGCTTTGCCGGGCCGCCGGTATCGCCCCCCCTTGAGGGGGGAGGCGCCGCAGGCGCTTCGGGGGGTGTTTCATTTCAGGTGCCGACGATACCGCCGTCCTGGCGCCGCACGACCACCGTGGCCGAGCGCGGCCTCGCGCTGCCGGGCACCGTGCCGTCGGGCCAGGCGCTGTTCGGCTTGCCGCCGGCCTCGTCGCGTGTCTCGCCCGGATGCTGGATGTTGACGAACAGGCTGCGGCGGTCCGGCGTCAGCACGCAGCCCGTGATCTCGCAGCCGCTCGGGCCGACCAGGAAGCGCTTGATGCGCCCGCTCGCGGGGTCGGCGCAGAGCATCTGGTTGTTGCCCAGCGCGGCCGTCGGTCCCTTGCCGATCGATGGCCCGCTCATGTCGGTCTGGATCCAGAGCAGCCCGCCGCTGTCGAAGTGCAGGCCGTCGGGGCTGCCGAAGGCGTCGGCGTCGTCGCTCGGATAGCGCACGCCCGCACCCGGCACGGCAGGGTCGCCGGCCAGTGCGAAGTGGTCCCAGGAGAAGGTGGTGCTCGCCGCATCGCGGCCGTCCTCGCGCCAGCGCAGGATGCCGCCGAAGAGGTTGTCGGCACGCGGATTCGCGGCGTCGACCGGCGGCATGCCCGGCCGGCCGCGCAGGCGGTTGTGGGTCAGCGCGACATAGGCCTCGCCGCTCGCCGGCTCGACCGCGATCCATTCGGGCCGGTCCATCCGGGTCGCACCGACGATGTCGGCGGCCAGCCGGGCATGGATCAGCACTTCGGCCGGGTCGGCGAAGCCGCTCGCGGCGTCGATGCCGCCGTGGCCATGCCGCAGCGCCAGCCACTGCCCGCGGCCGCCGGCGTCGTAACGCGCGACATGGAGCGTGCCCTCGTCGAGCAAGTGCCGGTTGGCGACCCGCGCCGCCGCATCGCTGCCGGGCCGGACCTTGTCGCGGCTCACGAACTTGTAGATGTATTCGAAGTTCGAGTCGTCGCCCATGTAGACCGCGAGCCGGCCGTCCTTCGTGAGCGTGCAGGTGGCGCTCTCCTGGTGCTTGCGGCCGAGGGCCGTGCGCTTGACCGGTATGGACGCGGGATCGAAGGGGTCGATCTCGACCACCCAGCCGAAGCGGTTCGATTCGTTCGGGTGCTTCGCGAGGTCGAAGCGCTCGTCGACGCGCCAGTAGTCGACCCAGGAGCCCGTGGCCAGGCCATAGCGGCGCTGCGCCGCGGTGGCCTGCGCCAGCGACGCCTTCGGAGCGCCGAAGTAGACCTGGAAGTTCTCCTCGCAAGTGAGGTAGGTGCCCCAGGGCGTGACGCCCATCGCGCAGTTGGCGAAGGTGCCGTCGACCCGCTCGCCGGTCGGATCGGCGGCAGTGCGCATCAGCGGGCTGCCGGCCGCCGGGCCTGCGATGCGCATCGGCGTGCGGCCGTGCACCCGTCGGGCGTAGCGCGATGGCAGCACCTGGCGCCAGCCGGTGGCGTCGAGTTCGACCTCGATCACCGAGACGCCCATGGCGTGCAGCGACTTGCGGGCCTTGTCCGCGGTCCAGGGCGTCGTGCCGTCCGGATGCAGCAGCAGCTCGTCGGTGTATTCGTGGTTCATCACCAAGAGGCCGCGATCGGCGCGGCCGTCGAGCGCGAAGAAGTGCATGCCGTCGTGGTGCATGCCGGCCTGCACCGACTGGTCGGCCGCGCTGTTCGACGCGTCGGGGGCGAAGGCCGGCATCGACGACGCGACGCCGGTCGGTGCGCCCCAGGGATAGAGCACCTGCGCTTCGTATCCGGGCGGCACGGTGACCGCGTCGCGCAGCGTGGCGGGCACGGCGCTGAAGCCGAGGCGGCGTTCGCCGGCCGGCAGGGCGCAGGCCTCGCCCAGGAGGGAGACGATGGTGGCGGCGGCTCCGGATTGCAGGAACTGGCGGCGGGCGAGCGGCATGGCGAGGGTCTGGAGGGTCTCTGTTGACTGGGCGACACCGCCATCATCGCCGAGCATCGATACTCGTCGTCAACCGAACACCAGGAGACACCCCGTGAACGATCGCATCGAATCCATCCGCCATGCCGATGGCGTCGTCGAGCTGCAGCTGTCGCGCGCCGACAAGATGAACGCGCTGGACCCGGCGATGTTCGACGCCCTGATCGATGCCGGCAGCCGCCTGTGCGGCGACGCCGGCGTGCGCGCGGTGGTGCTGGCAGGCCGCGGCAAGGCCTTCTGCGCGGGGCTCGACATGCAGTCCTTCGAACGCATGGGGCAGGGCGCCGGCGCGGTCCTGGGCGCGGGCGCAGCGAACGTCGACATCATGGCGCGCACCCACGGCATCGCCAACGCGGCGCAGCAGGTGGCGATGGTCTGGCGCCAGGTGCCGGTGCCGGTGATCGCCGCGGTGCATGGCGTCGCCTTCGGCGGCGGCTTCCAGGTGGCGCTCGGCGCCGACGTGCGTCTGGTCGCGCCGGACACCCGGATGTCGGTGATGGAGATCAAGTGGGGCCTGGTGCCCGATATGGGCGGCATCGTGCTGATGCGCGAGCTGGCGCGCGACGACGTGGTGCGGGAACTCACCTTCACCGGGCGCATCTTCTCGGGCGAGGAGGCCTTGGCGCTCGGTTTCGCCACGCGGCTGGCGGCCGACCCGCTGGCCGAGGCGCTGAAGATGGCGCACGAGATCGCGCAGAAGAATCCCGATGCGATCCGCGCCGGCAAGCGGCTGCTCAACGCGGCCATGGGCCCGGGCGCCGCCGAACTCCTGCTGGCCGAATCGCTCGAGCAGAAGGCCCTGATCGGAAGCCCCAACCAGACCGAGGCGGTACGCGCCAATGTCGAGCGGCGCGCGCCGCGTTTCAACGACGCGCAGCCTGCCGGCTGAGAGCGGGGCCTATAGGGTGAACAGGCCCTAGACCCCCCGGAAGCTGAGCCACTCGCTGGCGGGCGCGCGGTCGCTCACGAGGCCGTTGACCGGATGGGCGGGATCGCGCTGGCCGATCGACATGCCGCAGAACAGCATGCGCTCGGGCGGCAACTCGATGGCACCGGCGACGGTGGCGGGGTAGATCGCCCAGCATTCCTGGGCGCAGCTGTCGAGGCCTTCGGCACGCAGCAGCAGCATCACGGTTTGCAGGTACATGCCCAGGTCCGACCACTGCGGCGGGCCCATCGTGCGATCGACCGAGCAGAACAGCGCCAGGGGCGCGCCGAAAAAGTCGAAATTGCGGGAGAACCAGCGCCGGCGCGCGGCCTTGTCTTCGCGCGGGATGCCCAGGCGCGCGTACATCGCCTCGCCGACCTGGAAGCGGCGGTCGCGCCAGGGCGCGCGCAGCGCGGGGGGATAGATGTCGTAGTCGGTCGGTTCCGGCTCGCCTCCCTCGACCAGGCGCTCTCGCATCCGCGCCTTCAGCGTCGCGAGGGCATCGCCCGCGAGCACGTCGATGTGCCAGGGCTGCAGGTTGCCGCCCGAAGGCGCGCGCGCGGCCTGTGTCAGCACCCGGCGGATGGTTTCGCCGTCGACCGGCGTCGGCAGGAAGGCGCGGATCGAGTGGCGGCTGGCAACGGCTTCCTGGATGTGCATGGCGTTCGAATCGAGCTGGGTCGGGCGAGTGTAAGCAGGCCGCCAGGCCGCAGACGGCATACTCTCGCCGTGGCCATGTACTTACTCCATCGTTTGGCAGCCCAGGAGCTGCCCGTCGCCGTCACCACAGGTGAGGAGGTCGACGCCGTTCGCGTGCTCAGCATGGCTGGGCATATCAAGGCGATGATCCCCAAGCCTTTGCGCACGCTGAATGGCTACATCCAGCCGCCGGCCACCGTCAACGAGATCACCTCCCTTGGACGCACCATGTTGAAGCGCTTCCCGCAGCAGTAGCCAAACGGCGCGCCATCGGCCTACAAGAGCTTGCGGCGCCATCGCCGCGCGGCGTCGGTCGCCGGCCGCCAACGTGGCCGTCATGGGTTCATCGACGACAGGGGGGAGCGCATGACGCACCACCGACCGTGCGAGCGCGGATCAATCCCAGGCCGGAGCCAGGCCTTCGGGACTGGTGAGCCGCCCATTGCGCTCCAGCAGCGCGATCCGCGCCATCTCGCCGTCGGAGAGCCGAAGCGCTTGTGCCCGCAGATTGCTTTCGAGGTGGGCGCGCTTCGTGGACGACGGGATCACCGCATGGCCCAGTTGCATGGCCCAGGCCAGCGCGACCTGCGCCGGCGTCGCCGAATGCGCTTCGGCAATCTGCCGGATCACCGGATCCTGCAGCACCGCGCCATAGGCCAGCGTCATGTACGAAGTGATGGCGATGCCCTGGCTGGCCGCGAACTCGGCCACCTTGCGGTTCTGCAGGTAGGGATGCAGCTCGACCTGGTGGGTCGCGATCTCGCTCGCGCCGACCGCTGCGATGGCTTGACGCATCAGATCGATGTTGAAGTTCGAGACCCCGATCCGCTTCGCGAGGCCTTGGCGCTTGGCTTCGGCCAATGCGCCCATGAACTCGGCCACCGGCACCGCGCCACCCGGCGAGGGCCAGTGGATCAGCACCAGGTCCGCGTGGTCGCTGCGCAGCTTGGCGAGGCTGTCCTTGAGGCTCGGGATCAGCCTGTCGTGGGCGTAGTGGTCGGTCCAGATCTTGGTCGTGAGAAAGAGCGCGTCGCGCGCCACGCCGCTGTCGGCGATCGCCCGGCCGACCTCGGCCTCGTTGCCGTAGATCTGCGCGGTGTCGACCGCGCGGTAGCCGAGCGCCAGACCGGTGGCGACCGAGTCGATGGCAGCCTGGCCCTGGAGGCGGAAGGTGCCGAGGCCGAAGGGAGGAATGCTGGGGGTCATGAAGTGGTCCTGGGGTGGTTGAAATCGAGTGATGGGGAGGCCGTGCGGGCGCGGTCGAGCCGCCCGCTCCAGACGGTGAGGACGAACGCGACCATCACCACCAGGGCGCCGATCCAGCCGGTATGGACCAGGCCCAGGTGCGTGACCACCAGGCCACCGGCCCAGGCCGCGCCGGCGATGCCGAGGTTGAAGGCCGCGATGTTGAGTCCCGAGGCGACGTCGACCGCCTCCGGCGTGTAGCGCTCGGCCTGCTGCACCACGTAGACCTGGAGCCCGGGCACGTTGCCGAAGGCGACCGCGCCCCACAGCAGCACGGTGGCCAGCGCGAGCCACTTGTGCGGCGCCGTGAAGCTCAACATCAGCAGCACGGCGGCGAGCAGCGCGAAGATGATCCTGAGCGCCGGGATCGCACCGCGCCGGTCGGCCAGCCTGCCGCCCCAGATGTTGCCTGCCGCCACCGAAAGCCCGTAGACCAGCATCACGGCGCCGACCGCGCCGGCGCTGAAACCGGACACCTCCGTGAGGATCGGCGCCAGGAAGGTGAACGGGATGAACGAGCCGCCGTAGCCGATCGCGGTCTTGGCATAGACCAGCAGCAGGCGCGGCTCGGCCAGCACCCGGAACTGCTGCGCCAGCGAGGCCGGCGGCGTGTGGCGGATGTCGTTCGGCACGAACAGCGCGCTGCCGGCGAAGGCGACGACGCCCAGCGCCGAGACGGCGAGGAAGGTCTCGCGCCAGCCGAAATGCTGGCCGATGAAGGTGCCCAGCGGCACGCCGGTGACCAGCGCCACGGTGAGACCGGTGAACATGATGGCGATCGCGCTGGCGGCCTTCTCCTTCGGCACCAGGCCGGTGGCGATGGTCGAGCCGATCGAGAAGAACACGCCATGCGCGAGGCCGGTCAGGATGCGCGCGGCGATCAGCGTCTCGTAGCCCGGCGCCTTCCAGGCCAGCAGGTTGCCGAGCGTGAAGAGCGCCATGAGGCCGAGCAGCAGTGCCTTGCGCGGCAGCTTGCCGGTGAGCGCGGTGAGCACCGGCGCGCCGATGGCGACGCCGAGCGCGTAGAGGCTGACCAGCAGGCCGGCCGAGGGCAGGCCGATTTGCAGGTCGGCCGCGATGGTGGGAAGCAGGCCGACGATCACGAACTCGGTCGTTCCGATGGCGAAGGCGCTGAGGGTCAGCGCCAGCAAAGCAATGGGCATGAAATGCACTCCTTGGAATGAGGGTGCGAGTGTGGGCTCGGGACCTTTGCAGAAAAACACCATTCGAAGCACAATATATTTGACTAGGAATCAACAATCTTCGAGCGAAGGGCGCCTTTGAAAACCACTGTCGAGGAACTTCAGGCCTTTGCCGCCGTGGTCGACGGCGGCTCGATCACCGCCGCGGCCGAACAGCTCGGACAGACCGTCTCGGGCATCAGCCGGGCGTTGGGCCGACTGGAGCGCAAGTTGGCCACCACCCTGCTGCGCCGGACCACGCGGCGGCTCGAACTCACCGAGGAGGGACGGGCCTTCCTGGCGCACGCGCGCGCCATCCTGATCGCGATCGACGAGGCCGAGGAGCAGATGGCCGCGCGGCGCCAGCAGCCCGCCGGGCGGTTGCGCGTCAACGCCGCCACGCCGTTCATGCTGCATGCCATCGTGCCGCTGGTGCCGGCGTTCCGGCGCGCCTATCCGCAGATCGAACTCGAGCTCGACAGCGACGAACTCAACATCGACCTGCTCGAGCGCCGCACCGACATCGCGATCCGCATCGGCGCGCTGCGCGACTCGACCCTGCATGCCCGCCCCATCGCCACCAGCAGGCTGCGGGTGCTGGCGAGCCCTGCCTACCTCGAGGCGCACGGCCGGCCGAAGAGCGTGGCGGGCCTGGCGCAGCACGCGCTGCTCGGCTTCACGCAGCCCGAAACGCTCAACCGCTGGCCGCTGCGCGGCACGCACGGTGACGAATGGCCGATCGCGGCAGCGCTCACTGCGTCGAGCGGCGAGACGCTGCGCCAGCTCGCGCTCGAGGGCGCCGGCATCGTCTGCCTGGCCGACTTCATGACCGCCGCCGATTGCGCGCGCGGCGATCTGGTCCAGTTGCTGGCGCGCGACACGGTGGAAGTGAGGCAGCCGATCAACGCGGTGTACTACCGCAACACGCAACTGTCGGCGCGGATCACCTGTTTCCTCGATTTCATGGCCGAACGCCTGGCCTGAGGCGGGTTCTGGAAAACCCTGCATGAAACAAGTTCAGATGCCTGAAAAACAGACATTCCACTGTTCGATTTTCAGGCGAGGCAATCGATTCGCCAGCGAAATTGCGAGGAACGAGGGTGGTCGCGCCGATGGCACGAACTGTGCAAGTTCCAGCCATCGTTCTCAGGAAGTATCGCCATGGATCCACGCCCCTCTGCCTTCGCCGCCGCCGCGGACCCCCTTCTGGACGCCGACATCGCGGTGCTGCGGTTGTGCGAGCGCACGACCAACCTGTTGCGCGTCAACGAACTGCACACGGTGCGCGACCTCGTCCGGCTGCCGGCCCGCAAGCTGTTCGCGCTCTCGCGGCTGGGTCGCAATTCGCTGCGCGAGATCGTCGACAGCATCGATCGCCAGGGGCTGCGTCTGGCGGATTGAGGTCGCTGCGACCCGGGGCGGGTGTCTCAGCGGCCCTGGTTCAGACGCTCGCGGCCCTGTTCGGTCAGGAACTTGCCGCCTTGCCGGTCGGAACGGACCAGGCCATTGGAGAGCAGGCGCTCGGAGACGCTGATCGCATCGGTCGGCGAACGCCGCGTATGGGCCTCGTGCAGGGCCAGCAGCGTGCGCCATTGTTCGTCATTGAGCTGAATCTTCTTCACCAAGGCTGATCTCCATCGACGCGCTGGAGTGTGGCGCAATCGGCCGCCGGCTTCCTCCCCAAAACAGGCGAGGCGCGAAGCTGGTAAAACGTCCCCCGACTCCGAATGAATTTAGCTCCCAATCCCCCCACTTCTTCGGCGCCGAAGCGTCCGATCCGCTTCGCGGCCACGCTGATCGTCCTGCGCGACGGTGCCGCCGGCCTCGAGGTACTGATGCTGCGCCGTGCCGAGAAGGTAGGCGACCAGAACAGCGGCGCCAGTGTCTTCCCGGGCGGCGGCGTGGACCCGCAGGACCGCCTGCTGCATGAATGCTGCCAGGAGATCGACGATGCCGCGGCCAGCCGACGGCTCGGCCTGCCGGCCCATGGCCTCGACTTCTACGTGGCGGCGGTGCGCGAGTGCTTCGAAGAGGCCGGCCTGCTGTTCGCCTGCGAGGCCGATGGGCGGCCAGTCGCGCTGGACGGCATGGCGGCCGAGGCGATCGCGGCGCTTCGCGCGACCACGGAAGAGGGCGCCGAATCGCTGCTCGGGCTTTGCGCCGAGCGCGGCTGGCGGCTCGCAGCCGACCGGCTGGCGTACTTCGCCCATTGGCTCACGCCGCCGGGCATGCCGCGGCGCTTCGACACCCGCTTCTTCGTCGCGCTGGCGCCCGCCGCGCAGCAAGCCCGTCCCGACGGCCGCGAAACGGTGGAACACCAGTGGCTGCGGCCGGCCGACGCCCTTGACCCGGCGCGTGGGCTGCGGCTCATGAACGTGCAACGGCGAATCCTGGAGCAGCTTGGCGCCTTCGACAGCGCCGAAGCCTGCCTGGCGCACGCCCGCGGGCTGCAGGAGATTCCGCTGGTCATGCCGCGCCGGGCCATCGGCGAGGGCGGATTGCGGGCCGTGAACCCGGAGGAGCCCGCGTACGCCGAAATCGCCCGCATCGACCCGGAAGGCGAGGGCCACGGCCGCTGCGAGCTGGCCGACGGTCTCGCGATGTTCCTGTCACCGCGGGTGCTGCGGGTGACCGCGCGCCGTGCGGACATGCTGGTCAACGCCTATCTGGTCGGCGGCGAGCGCAACGAGTGGGCGCTGATCGACGCCGACCCCGGCGATCCGAGGCACCGGGAACTGCTGCTGGCATCGGCGCCCGGCCCGGTGCGCTGGGTTCTTTCGTGGCACGACATGCAGCCGCGCCTGGGCGAATGCATCGACCTCGGCGGCTGCAGGCTGCGCGTGCTGCATCGCGGCTTCCTGCTGGAGGAAGAGAAGATGCTCTTCGTCGGCGAATCGGTGTCAGGGCGGGACTTCGGCGTCGATGACGTCGAATGGCTGGCGCCGCCCAGCGGCTTCCTGCTGCGCGCCTGAGCGCCTTCGTTCTGCCCCGGGCCCCGGGGCGCGCTTCAGACGCCCTGGATCACCGCCAGAATGTTGCCCTCGCTGTCCTTGAACCAGGCGGCCCGGGCGCCGCCCTGGTTCACGATGCCATCGGCGTCCTGGCCGGGCATGCCGTAGTCCTCGAACACGACCCCGCGCGCCTTCAGATCGGCGACTTCGCGCTCGATGTCCTCGACCTGCCAGAAGGCCTGGCTGGCCTGCGAAGTGCCGGCGTTCGGCGTCGGGTACAGGAAGCAGCCGGTGCCGCCGGCGAACTCGTAGTGGACCCCGCCGGCGACCTCGGCCCTGGGCTTGAAGCCCAGCGTGTCCTCGTAGAAGCGGCGGGCGCGGGCCACATCCCGGGCGGGAATGTAGGCATACATGGGGGATTGCTGCAGCATCGATCTCTCCTGTGGGGCCGTCACCATGCGGAGTGTGCGGCGCGCCCGAGGGCAATATCGACTTTTTTCAGCAAGATGGCGCGGCGGACAGGAATCGAACCCGTAACCCCCAGCTTAGAAGGCTGGTGCTCTATCCGGTTGAGCTACCGCCGCGCAGAAAAAGGCGCCGACCGTCGCGGCAGGGGCCGGGAGGGTGGGCGGTCTGCGATTCTACGGTGGTGCCGGCGGCGGCGATCCTGCGCGCCTCCTTGCGCAGGGCGCCGACGAATCGATTCCGCCGGACAGCAGGACCCGGAGGGCGAAAAGATGAGCCAGGAGCTCGGGCGAGCAACGAAAACCCCGAAGGAAAACGCTGCCGATACGGAGAGCTTCCTTGGGATCTCCAACTCCCGGTGCATCGACGTTCGAAGAATTGATGCAGGGTATGCCGCCTGCAAGCGTGAGTCCGCAACATCCTTCATGTTGTCTGACGAAATCTACAGCGGCACAGCTCGACTCGGTTCCAGGCTTTGAACGCTCTCACCGCTAACGGCTGCTTGGGCAGAGCAAGCCTTGTCAGCGGCTCTGTGCCTTGCCGGTGAAAACCGCCAGTTGATCGGCGAAAGCGCGTTGGTGGGCCGGCCGCGCTTCGCCGCGGGCGACGTAGGCGCAGAGGTTCGGATATCGCTCCAGCAACCCCGACCCGCTCAACCTGCGTAGCACCGTCACCATCAGCAGGTCGCCGGCGTTGAATGCACCGTCGAGCCAATCTGCATCGCCAAGCCGGCTGGAAAGTTCACTCAGCCGTACACGGACGCGATCCTCAAGCACAGGCAGGCGCTCCCCATACCAGGTCTTGTCGCGCTCCAGCAGTGTGGCGTATTCGCGATCAAGGATCGGCGGCTCCACCGTGTTCAGCGCGGCAAACATCCATGCGATCGCGAGCGCCCGTGCTTTCGTATCGTCTGGCAGCAGGCCGGCATGGCGCTCGGCGATATGGAACACGATGGCGCCCGACTCGAACAGGGCGAGATCGCCTTCTTCATAGGTCGGAATCTGCCCGAAAGGATGAAGCGCGCGATGCGCGGGCTCCTTCATCTCATTGAACGCGACGAGGCGAACGTCGTAAGGCTGGCCCACTTCTTCAAGCGCCCAGCGAACGCGCATGTCGCGCGCCAGTCCCCTGCCGCGATCGGGCGACCGTTCAAAGGCGGTGATGGTGGGGGTCATTGAAAGGCTCATGGTGGGCGATCATGGTCTTCCGGTCCGAGGTGGTCTGTCAAGGTAAGTTGTATCGCGAGGCGATACGCGATACAAACTGCGCCGTGATCAAGACGTTCCGCCACAAGGGCCCGGAGGCCTTCTTCCGCGGGGGCACCAAGGCGGGCATTCAGCCGGCGCATGCCGACAAGCTGCGCCGCCTGCTCGCCCGGCTCGACCATGCGGCCCATTCGAAGGACATGGACGTTCCGGGCTGGAAACTGCACGCGCTCTAGGGCAACCTCGAGGGCTACTACTCGGTGTGGGTCAACGGCAACTGGCGCATGACATTCTCATTCGAAGGCACCGACGCGGTGCTCGTCGACTATCAGGACTACCACTAGGACTCATCATGGCCCGCATGTTCACCCCCCCGCATCCCGGCCTCACGCTGCGCGATGACGTGCTGCCGGCGCTCGGCCTCAGCGTGACCGAGGCGGCCGAGCAGCTCGGCGTGTCGCGCGTGGCTCTCTCGCGCGTGATCAATGGCAACGCCGCCATCTCGCCCGAGCTGGCGATTCGCCTGGAAGCCTGGCTTGGCGCCGACCGGGGCGGCGCGGCGCGGCTCTGGCTCGGCGGCCAGAGCGACTACGACGAGTGGCAGGCACGCCAGCGCATCGCGAAGACGATGCATGTGAAGCGGGCGCCGAAGGTCAAGGCCGAGCCTCAGCGGGCGGATGCCGCGGCAGGCCGCGCGTGACCAGGGCCGCCGGGTGATGGCCGGGGGTAGCGGTTCTCGGTGCCGGCCATCTCCAGCTCCAGCTTGGTCGTGTAGCCACCGTCGCCGACGCTGTGGTTCACCTTGACGATGAGCCAATCGGTCTCGTCGATCTGGGCCTTGAACCCGTGCACCTTGACTGGCGTCTGCGGCGCGAGGAGCGGAACGCCGGCAGTTCCTTGATGACCCCGCCTGGCCTTCGCTGGTGGTCGTGCCCATGATCGGCAGGAATAGCAGCAGCCCTTTCTTGACGGTGGCCACCGCGTCGTGGCGCTTCGCCAGCCGGGTGACAAAGTTCAGGTCGCTCTCGTGCGTCTGGTCGATTGGGCGACGGCCTGGGCGGCCAGCGCGGCATCGACTGCGGCACGAAGTCGGCCAATCACTCGATGGATCTGCTGGCGCGGACCAGTACAGATGGCGGCACCTTGATTCCGAAGTTCCTGGCGGTCCTCAAATTGATGATGAATTCGTAGCGCGAAACCAGTTCGACCGCTAGATCGGCCGGCTTGGCGCCGTTCAAGATCTTGCGGACGTACTGGGCTGTGCGTGGCCAGAGTTCGGAGGTATCGGTCGTATAGGTCAGCAACACGCCCGCTTCAGCGAAGTTCCTGCCATCGGCGACTGCCGGCATACGGTACCGGGCGACCAGACCTGCAATGCGTGCTTCATGGTTCGATGCAAGTGGGAACTGGTTGATGGCCACCGCGTCGAAGCGTTCCCGGGAGATTCGTTCGAATGCTGCGTCGAAGTCGCCTGCCTCTTTCACCTCGATGAACTCCGTGCGGGCCACTCGACCGGCGGGTAGCGCTGGCCTCTGGCGCAGATACTCGTTCTTGAAGGGCTCGCTGAAGGACACGTCGATCACCGCGATGTCGGCCGCAGTGCCGACCACCTCAGTCAGCAACTGAAATCGCTTGAGATCCAGCGCTTTCGAGAAGAATGCATTACCCGTCAGGTTGCCGCCAGGGCGCGCCAGACTTTGCACGAGACCCGTGCCCACAGGATCGTTGACAAGGTAGAAGACGATCGGAATGGTCGTCGTCGCCCGTCTGGCCGCGAATGCCCCGACAGTCCCACTCGCGACGATGATGACATCCGGCTTGAGCGCCACAAGCTCCGCCGCGGTGGCATCCGGACGAGACGCGCTGCCGGCCGCCCTGGCCGGAGCCGACCTTGCCGCAATTCTGGCAGAACGCGGTGGGCGCCACGCTGCCGACGTCAACTGCGAGGCTGCATGAAGTCGGGCCTTTGGTGCCGCGGGGAGGGTTGATCTCGATGCCCGTCAGCAGCAGGCCGCGTTCGTTGATCGTCGATAGACGATCGCAAACATCTGCAAAAAACACTGGATGGACGTACAGTATAGGCATGGACCCGATCAGCGCACAAACCTGGATTGCAGCCTGTGCCCACCAGCTGCAGCGACAGTGGCGAACGGTGGACCCGGAGCAACTCGAGGAGGTCGCGGCCGACCTTTGGCGCGACGAGCGGCTGCGATCGATGGCACCCGCAATGGCCGCTGTGGAGTGGCTTCAACCCCTGAACGTACCGGAACGCTGAGGAAGGGCTTCGCGAGCGGACCAGGTTGTCGCCGTCGAAGCTGTCGAGGCATCAGGCAGTTAGACATTTCAGTCAGCAGTTAGAAATCGCCCCCCAAAAAGCAAAACGCCTGCAAGAACCGAAGTCCTTGCAGGCGTTCACTTTTTTCATGGTCGGGGCGAAAGGATTCGAACCTTCGACCCTCTGGTCCCAAACCAGATGCGCTACCAGGCTGCGCTACACCCCGACGAGCCTTCGATTCTAACCTGCGAATGGGGCATCGGCGCGCCGGCGTCTTTCAGCGGCGCTGATATTGCGTTTTGCCGAACAGGATTTCGCGTTCCTTGTCGCCCGTGATCGGCTGACGCAGGTCGGCCAGCACCTTGACGCCGCGCTGGACCGCCGGGCGTGCGGCGATGCCGTCGAACCATTGCTTCAGGTGCGGATAGTCGGTGAGCACGATGCCCTGGTTCTCCCAACCGCGAAGCCAGGGAAAGATCGCGATGTCGGCGATCGAATAGCTCTCGCCAGCGATGAACTTGTTGCTCGACAGCTGCTTGTCGATCACGCCGTAGAGGCGCTTGGCCTCGTTGCTGTAGCGGTCGATCGCGTAGCCGATCTTCTCGGGCGCATACATGCGGAAATGGTGCGCCTGGCCGAGCATCGGGCCGACGCCGCCCATCTGGAACATCAGCCACTGCAGCGTCTCGTAGCGTGCGCGGTCGCTGGCCGGAAGGAACTTGCCGGTCTTGCCGGCCAGGTAGACCAGGATGGCGCCGGACTCGAACAGCGAGATCGGCTTGCCATCCGGCCCTTGGGGATCGGTGATGGCCGGTATCTTGTTGTTGGGACTGATCGCGAGGAAGGAGGGCTCGAACTGGTCGCCTTTGCCGATGTTGACCGGATGCGCAACATAGGGAAGGCCGCATTCCTCCAGCATGATGTGGATCTTGTGGCCGTTGGGCGTGGGCCAGGAATAGACGTCGATGGGCGCTTGAGGCATGTCGGGGAATCCGTGCGGGTGGCGAAGCCGGTCAGCATAGCGCTGGACCGGTCTTCCTGCAGGGCCCCAAGCCGCTCAGGCCCCCGCGACGGCCGACGCCGCCAGGTGCTGGTGGATCAGCGCCACCACCGCAGCGCCTTCGCCGATGGCGCCGCCGACGCGCTTGACCGAGCCCGCGCGCACGTCGCCGACCGCGTACACGCCGGGGATGCTCGATTCGAGCGTCCCCGCGGTCTTGGCCGGAAAGCCGCCGCGCGCCGCCTGGCCCGTGAGCACGAAGCCGTGCTTGTCGAGCGCAACGCCGCAGCCCGCAAGCCAATCGGTTTCGGGCACCGCGCCGATGAAGAGGAAGATGTTGCGCGCCGGGCAATCCTCCTGCTTGCCGCTCAGGCGATGGCGCCAGGTCGCGCCGTTCAGGCCGCTGGCCGGCTCGCCGTGCAGCGCCACCAGTTCGGTGTGCGGGCGCAGCGCGATGTTGTCCGTGGCCTCGATGCGATCGATCAGGTAGCGCGACATGGTGGCCGCCAGCGAGGGCCCGCGCACCAGCACGTTGACCTTGGCCGCATGCTGCGACAGGAACACCGCGGCCTGGCCGGCCGAGTTGCCGCCGCCGACCAGCGCGACCTCCTGCCGGGCGCACAGCCTGGCCTCCAGCGCCGAGGCCCAGTACCAGATGCCCCGGCCCTCGAATTCCGCCAGCCGCGGGACCTCGGGCCGGCGGTAGCGCGCGCCGCTGGCGATCACCAGCGTCCTGGAGGTCAGGCGCCGGCCGTCGGCGAGCTGCACCGAGACTTCGCCCCGGGATTCGGCGGCGGTGCAATCGAGCGATTCCACCTGGGCCGGGATCAGCATCTCGACGCCGAACTTCTGCGCCTGCACATAAGCACGCCCGGCCAGCGCGCCGCCCGAGATGCCGGTCGGAAAGCCCAGGTAGTTCTCGATCCGCGCGCTCGCCCCGGCCTGGCCGCCGAAGGAGCGGCAGTCGACCACGATCACGCGCAGGCCTTCCGAGGCCGCATAAACCGCGGTCGCGAGGCCGGCCGGGCCGGCGCCGACCACCAGGACGTCGAACAGGTCGTCGTGGGCGATGCTGTCGACCATGCCCAGGCAGCGCGCCAGCGCATGCTCGGTCGGGTTCGGCATCACGGTGCCGTTGGGACAGACGACCAGCAGTTCGGCTTCGCCGTACTGCTCGAGCAGCGCCACAGCGTCGGCGTCTTGCGTGGCGTCGACCACCTGGTAGGGATGGCCGTTGCGGCCCAGGAAGTTCGAAAGCCGCAGCACGCCGGCCGACTGCGGCGGCCCGATCAGCACCGGTCCGCTGGCGCCCGATTCGATCAGCGCCACCCGCCGCAGGATCATCGCGCGCACCAGCCGCTCGCCGAGATCGGCCTCGGCGATGATCAGCGCCCGCAATTGGTCAGGTGGCACCAGCAGGGTCTGGACCTCGGTGTCCGCATGGCCGTCGACCAGCGCGGGGCGGCCCGAGAGCTGGGCCACCTCGGCCAGGAACTGGCCCGGCCCCTGGCGCTCGATCGGCACGACATGCCCCAGGCCGTCGCGCTGAGTGATCGACACCGCGCCGTCGAGCACGACGAACATCCCGGGGCCAGGCTCGCCGGCCCGGAAAAGGCAGTCGCCCCGCGCGTGGCGCTGCACGGTCCCGAAGCGCCGGATGCGTGCGATGTCCGCGTCGCTCAGGACCGGAAACATCTGGTGGCGGCGAGTCTCGACCTCGATCCTGGTTTCGGTGGCCATCAAAACTCCATAGAGCGAATTTCCGGCATTAAACGCTGAAGCGGCCCGGATCGCGCGGCGTCATGCAATTGCCTTCGAATCGACATGCTTGTTTCACCGCCGGTCCCCAGACTGCGTCCGTAGAAAGGGTCCCGATGAAAGAACTGCCCAACCCGACCTTCCCGTTCTCCCAGCTCGGCCTGCGCGGCTCCCTCCGGCCTGCGCCAGGTCCGGCTCCCGTTGCAATACCCGTGCCGCTCCCGCGCACGGAGGGTGGCCGAGAAACCGGCGGCATCAGCGTGAGCTGGGCGCGCCATCAGGACGAGGTGCGCGCCGCCCAGCGCCTGCGCTACGACGTGTTCGCCGGCGAAATGGGCGCGCGCCTGGCGACGCCGGTCGCCGGCCATGACGTCGACCTCTTCGACGACTTCTGCGAGCACCTGCTGGTGCGCGAGGAAGCCACCGGCCAGGTGATCGGCACCTATCGGGTGCTGACGCCGGCCCAGGCCCGGCGCGTCGGCAGCACCTACAGCGACATCGAGTTCGACCTGACCCGCCTGCGCGACCTGCGCGAGCGCATGGTCGAGCTCGGCCGCAGCTGCGTGCATGCGGAGCATCGCCAGGGCGGTGTCATCCTGGCGCTCTGGGGCGCGCTGGCCGGCTTCATGAGCCGCAACAAGCTCGACACCATGATCGGTTGTGCCAGCATCCCGATGTGGCACCTCGGCGTGACCAGCGGCGACGCGGCCGCCAGCATCTGGCGTCAGCTCTCGGCCACCCACATGGCGCCGATCCAGTACCACGTGCAGCCGCGCCTGCCGCTGCCGGTGCAGCGCCTGGACGGCGCGCTCGAGATCGAGCCACCGGCGCTCATCAAGGGCTACCTGCGGCTCGGCGCCAAGGTGCTCGGGCCGCCGGCCTGGGATCCGGACTTCAACACCGCGGACCTGCCGATGCTGATGCGCATCGACGAGTTGCCGGCACGCTACAAGAGGCACTTCCAGGGTCGCTGAGGGCCGAGGGAGTGTTGGAATTCCGTCACGCAATCGTCACAAAACTGTCATGTGCGCCCGTGACACTGGCATGCTGCGATCGTTGAGCACTCCTGCGGCGGTTGTTACAGAATCCATATTCATGCCGCCTGCCACTTCCGACAAATCGCCTGCCATCGTCGAACCCGAATCCGCCCTGGCCCTGCTCGATCGGGATCACGCCATCCTGGCCTTCAACGAGCGCGTGCTCGACTGGGCCTACCGCCCCGAGGTGCCGCTGATCGAGCGCCTGCGCTACCTGTGCATCGTCTCGTCCAACCTCGACGAATTCTTCGAGGTCCGGGCCGCGCCCCATCTGGCGGCCGGCGTGGCCGGCAACCAGAAGGGCAACTACACGGTCGAATCCTTCGAGCACCTCGCCGAGGCGGCGCATTCGCTGGTGGCGAGCCAGTACGCGCTCTACAACGACGGGCTGATCCCGGCCTTCGCGAGCCAGGGCGTCCACATCATCTCGCACGGCGAGCGCAATCCGGTCCAGCGCAAGTGGGTGCATGAGTACTTCGAGCGCGAGGTTCGCCCGCTGCTGATTCCGGTCGGGCTGGATCCGGCCCATCCGTTTCCGCAGGTCGCCAACAAGTCGCTCAACTTCATCGTGAGGCTCGGCGGCAAGGATGCCTTCGGCCGCGAGAACCCGATCGCCATCGTGAAGGTGCCGCGCGTGTTGCCGCGCGTGATCCGCCTGCCGGCCAAGGTCTCCGGCGGCAAGACGCTGTTCATCGCGCTGTCCAGCGTGGTGCGGGCCCACCTGTCGAGCATGTTCCCGGGGCGGGAAGTGGGCGAGTTTTCCCAGTTCCGCGTGACGCGGCATTCCGACCTCGCGGTGGACGAGGAGGATGTCCGCAACCTGCGCACCGCCCTGCGGCAAGGCCTGGAGCACCGCCACTACGGCCAGGCGGTGCGGCTGGAGGTTTCCTCCAGTTGCGCCGAATCGCTCGCGAGCTTCCTGCTGGCGCAATTCAATCTGCCGCCGCAGGCGCTCTACCGGGTGCACGGCCCGGTGAACCTGGCGCGCCTGACGCAGCTGATCGACCTGCTCGACGAGCCGCAGCTTCGCTTTGCGCCGTACCAGGCCTCCTACCCGATCACGCTGTCGCCCGGGCAGTCCTTCTTCGACCGGCTGCAGCGCGGCGACGTGCTGATCCACCAGCCCTTCGAGAGTTTCGGCGGCGTGCTGGCCTTCCTGCGCGAAGCGGTGCAGGACCCGCAGGTGCTCGCGATCAAGCAGACCATCTACCGCACCGGCACCGATTCCGAACTGATGGACCTGCTGCGCGAGGCGGTCCGCCGCGGCAAGGAAGTGACCGTGGTGGTGGAACTCAAGGCGCGCTTCGACGAAGAGGCCAACATCAACTGGGCCGAGATGCTCGAGTCGATCGGCGCCCAGGTCGTCTACGGCGTGGTCGGCCTGAAGACGCACGCCAAGATGCTGCTCGTGACGCGCCGCGAGGGCCGGCAGATGCGGCGCTACGGCCACCTGTCGACCGGCAACTACAACCCGCGCACCGCCGCGCTCTACACCGACATCAGCCATCTCACGGCCGACCCGCTGCTCACCGCCGACATGGAGGCGGTGTTCGTGCACCTGGCCAGCCAGAGCCGGCTGCCGAAGCTGCACCGCATGTGGCTGGCGCCCTTCGACCTGCATCGCAACCTGATCGCGCGCATCGACGCGCTCGGGGTCGCTGCGGCGGCCGGCAAGGCCACGCGCATCGTCGCCAAGATGAACGCGCTGACCGACGAGGCGCTGATCGCCTCGCTGGTCAGGGCCGGGCAGAAGGGCGTCAAGATCGACCTCATCGTGCGTGCCGCCTGCACCTTGCCGGCGCGGGTGCCGGGGCTGACCGACAACATCCGCGTGCGCTCGGTGATCGGGCGCTTCCTCGAACATTCGCGGGTCTTCTATTTCCGCCAGGGCGACGACGAGTCGCTGTACCTTTCGAGCGCCGACTGGATGAACCGCAACATGCTGCGCCGGATCGAACTGGCCTGGCCGGTGACCGACCCGGGGCTGCGGCAACGGCTCATCGACGAGTGCCTGGTGGCCTACCTGCACGACGGGCGCGACGCCTGGGACCTCGGTCCCGACGGCGTCTATCGCCGCGTCGACGCGGACACGCATGCGGGCGAGGAGGGCGCCTCGCGCGCCATCGAGGCCCATGGTGCGCAGACGGCCCTCATGAACCGCTACGCATCGCGCGGGCTCCGCCACGCGGCATCACGGGATTGACTGAATCATGGACCTCATTTTCTGGCGCCACGCCGAGGCAGACGACTGGACCGAGGGCTGCGACGACCTGCAGCGCTCGTTGACCTCGCGCGGCGAGAAGCAGGCCAAGCGCATGGCCGGCTGGCTCGATCGGCAGCTGCCCGAGGGCACGCGCATCGTGTGCAGTCCGGCGCGCCGGTGCGAGCAGACCGCGCTGGCGCTCGGGCGCAAGTACAAGCTGCGCACCGAGCTCGCGCCCGACACCACGCCCGATGCGCTGCTGGGCGCCGCCGGATGGCCGAACGGCAAGTCGGTGGTGCTGCTGATCGGCCACCAGCCTTCGCTGGGCCAGGCGATCTCGCTGCTGCTGGGGCTGCAGCAGGACAGCTGCCCGGTGCGCAAGGGCGCGGTCTGGTGGATCCGCACGCGCGAGCGCGACGGCGACGTGCAGACGGTGGTGGTGACGGTTCAGGCGCCCGAGCTGCTGTAGCGGCGTTCGGGCGCGGGGGCTCTCAGATTCCGGTGAGCTCGAGCCGCCACGGGGTCTTCTGCCAGGCCAGCACCTCCTCCCGCAGCAGGTACGCGGATTGCGGGAAGAGGTCGGACCAGCCGGCGCGGCAGCCGACGACGAACAGCCGCGTGTCGGGCTGTTCGATTCGCAGCCCTTGCAGGTCGGGGTTGCGCCGGGCGTGGCACAGGATCACGGCCAGCCGCAGCGCGATGAGCTGCGGGACGAAGCTCTCGTCGTCCAGCGACGTTTCCAGCTTGCGCAGCTTGCCGCGATGCCCCAGCACCAGCTGGCTCAGGGCATGCATCTCGTTGACCGCGAAGCCGGGCGCCTCGGCGTTGTCCAGGATGTAGGCGCCGTGCTTGTGGTATTCGCTGTGCGAGATCTGGGTCCCGATCTCGTGCAACTGCGCGGCCCAGCCGAGCTTGCGCAGCGCGCGGCCGGCCCGGCTCGTGGTGCTGCCGCCGCGCGCGGCCGGATTGAGCTGCACATAGAGGGCGGCGGCGGTCTCGCCGACCCGCTTGACCTGGGCGCTGTCGACCGGAAAGCGGGACGCCAGCCGTGCCACGGTGGCAGTGCGCAGGTCGGCCACCACGTCGTCGCGCTCGAGCAGCTCGTACAGCACGCCATGGCGCAGTGCGCCCTGGGCGACCTTCATCTCCTCGATCTCGAGCAGGTCGAACACGGCCCGCAGAACGGTCACGCCGCCGCCGATCACCGCCTTGCGGTCCTCGCGCATGCCCTCGATGCGCAGCCGGTCGGCGCTGCCGGCCCGCAGCAGCCGGTCGACCAGCCAATCGAGACCGTCACGCGTGATCAGGCCCGGCTCGTTGCCGGCCGCGGTCAGGACGTCGCCGACGGCGCCGATCGTGCCGGAGCTGCCGTACACGACGTCCCAGCGGTCGGGCACGTAGGTTTCCAGCGCTTCGTCGAGCACCGCCTTGGCCGCCACCTCGGCAGCCTGGAAGGCCGAGGGCGTGAACAGCCCCTGCGGGAAGTGCTTCATCGACCAGGCGACGCTGCCGACGCGGTAGGACTCCATGACCTCGGCCACGAGCGCCTGGCCGATGATCATCTCGGTCGAGCGGCCGCCGATGTCCACCACCAGGCGGCGTTCGCGGTTCGAGGCGTCGGTGTGGGGCAGGGTGTGCGCCACGCCCTGGTAGATCAGGCGGGCCTCCTCGGGGCCCGTGACGACGTCGATGCCGAAGCCCAGAACGGTGCGCGCGCGCAACAGGAACTCGTCGCGGTTGCGGGCTTCGCGCAGCGTCTGGGTGGCGACCGCGCGGACCTGGGAGCGATCGAAGCCCGCCAGCCGTTCGCCGAAGCGCGCCAGCGTGTCCCAGCCGCGCTGCATCGCCTCCGGCGTGAGATTGCGCGAACTGTCGAGGCCGTTGCCCTGGCGGACGGTTTCCTTGAGGTATTCGGTGCGATGGATCTGGCCGTGGTCGACCTGGCCGATCTCCAGTCGATAGCTGTTCGAGCCGAGATCGACCGCGGCGAGGCGGGTTCCGTTTTTCATAGTGAGGTGCAAAGGGCGGGGCCTGATCGTAGCCCGGTGGGCACGCAAGGCTAGATGGGCCGTGTGACGAATATGTGACAGCGACACACGATCACACACCGCAGCAGCTGTTTCTCCCTCTGTACGCGAGTGTCACGACGTTGTCACACAAGCTTTCTAGAGTCGCTGCCAAGCCCCCAAGGGGCCCTTTTGCAGCTCAAAGGAAGCACCATGAAAACGACGTTCAAATTCGCTGCCGCCGGCCTGATCGCCGCGGCCTTCGCGCAAGTTCCGGCCCTGGCCCAGGAAGCCGCCACCGGCGCCGGCGCCAGCTTCCCGGCGCCGCTGTACTCGAAGTGGGCGGCCGATTTCAACAAGGCCACCGGCGCCAAGATCAACTACCAGTCGGTCGGCTCGGGCGCCGGCCTCAAGCAGATCGATGCCAAGACGGTCGACTTCGGCGCCTCCGACATGCCGCTGAGCGACGAGGAGCTCAAGGCCAAGGGGCTGATGCAGTTCCCGACCGTCATCGGCGGCGTGATCCCGGTGGTCAACATCCAGGGCATCAAGCCGGGCGAGCTCAAGCTCAGCGGCCAGGTCATCGGCGACATCTACCTGGGCAAGATCGCCAAGTGGAACGATCCGGCCATCAAGGCGCTGAACCCCTCGCTGGCGCTGCCGGACGCCGCCATCGCGCCGGTCCGCCGCGCCGACGGTTCGGGCACCACCTTCCTGTTCACCAACTACCTGAGCAAGGTCAACCCCGACTGGAAGGCCAAGGTCGGCGACGGCACGGCGGTCAACTGGCCGACCGGCGCCGGCGGCAAGGGCAACGAAGGCGTCGCGGCCTTCGTGAACCGGCTGCCGAACTCGATCGGCTACGTCGAGTACGCCTACGTCAAGCAGAACAAGATGACGTACGCGCAGATGCAGAACCAGGCCGGCAATTTCGTCTCGCCGGACGACGATGCCTTCAAGGCGGCGGCGGCAGGTGCCGACTGGTCGAAGAGCTTCTACCAGGTGCTGACCGACCAGCAAGGCAAGGATTCGTGGCCGATCACCGGCGCCACCTTCATCCTGATGCACAAGCTGCAGGACAAGCCGGCGCAGGCCACGACCACGCTCAAGTTCTTCGACTGGGCCTACAAGAACGGCGACAAGACCGCCGGCGACCTCGACTACGTGCCGATGCCCGACAAGGTCAAGGGCGCGATCGCCACCGCCTGGGGCGAGATCAAGGACGCCTCGGGCAAGCCCGTCGCGATCAAGTAAGCCACCTCGGCGCGCATATGAGCACACCGCTTGATCGCGCGCCGGCTTCGGAGCGACACGTGTCATCCACATTCCCTGCCAGCGCCACCACGCTCGACCTCCCGGCCGAGCGCGCCCGTGCCCAAGCCGGCCCGCCGCCGGCCAAGCGGCCGCGCAGCGGCCCCACCACCGATCGCCTGTTCGGCTGGGCCGCCAAAGGCGCCGCGCTGCTGACGCTCGCGATGCTGATCGGCATCCTGCTGTCGTTGCTTGTCGGCGCCTGGCCCGCCATTTCCAAGTTCGGCCTCGGTTTCCTGACCAGCAGCGTCTGGGATCCGGTGAAGGACGAGTACGGCGGCCTGGTGATGATCTACGGCACGCTGGCCACCTCGCTGATCGCGCTGCTGATCGCGGTGCCTGTGAGCTTCGGCATCGCGCTGTTCCTCACCGAGATGTCGCCGGCCTGGCTCAAGCGGCCGCTCGGCACCGCGATCGAGTTGCTCGCCGCGGTGCCGTCGATCGTCTACGGCATGTGGGGTCTGCTGGTGTTCGGCCCGATCCTCTCGACCTACGTGCAGCAGCCGCTGCAGAAGCTGTTCGAGGGCGTGCCCTATCTGGGCGCGCTGGTGGCGGGCCCGCCGGTGGGCATCGGCATCCTGTCGGCCGGCATCATCCTGGCGATCATGATCATTCCGTTCATCGCCTCGGTGATGCGCGACGTGTTCGAGGTCACGCCGCCGCTGCTCAAGGAGTCGGCCTACGGGCTCGGCTCCACCACCTGGGAAGTGGTTTCCAAGGTCGTCCTGCCCTACACCAAGGCCGGCGTCATCGGCGGCATCATGCTCGGCCTGGGCCGCGCGCTGGGCGAGACGATGGCCGTCACCTTCGTGATCGGCAACACCAACCAGCTCAATTCGCTGTCGGTCTTCGAGCCGGCCAACAGCATCACCTCGGTACTGGCCAACGAGTTCGCCGAAGCCGGCGCCGGCCTGCACCAGGCCTCGCTGATGTACCTCGGCCTGGTGCTGTTCTTCATCACCTTCGTGGTGCTGTCGCTGTCCAAGCTGCTGCTGCAGCGCATGAAGAAGAGCGAGGGCACCAAGTCATGACCACCGCGGAACGCCTCCTGAACGCCAAGACGCTGGACGAGACGCGCGCGGCGCGCTTCGCCGGCCGCAAGCGGGTCAACTTCATCGCATTGACGCTCTCGCTGGCCGCGATGGCCTTCGGCGTCTTCTGGCTGGTCTGGATCCTCTGGGAAACGCTGCGCCTGGGCGTCGGCGGCCTGGCGCTCAGCACCCTGACCGAGATGACGCCGCCGCCGAACGAAGCCGGCGGCATCGCCAACGCGATCTTCGGCTCGCTCGTGATGGTGCTGCTGGCGACCTTCGTCGGCACGCCGATCGGCATCATGGCCGGCATCTACCTGGCCGAGTACAACCCCAAGGGCTGGCTGTCGATGATCGTGCGCTTCGTCAACGACATCCTGCTGTCGGCGCCCTCGATCGTGATCGGCCTGTTCGTCTATGCGGTGGTGGTGGCCTACTTCAAGTCCTTCTCGGGGCTGGCGGGCGCGCTGGCGCTGGCGCTGATCGTGATCCCGGTGGTGATTCGCACCACCGAGAACATGCTGCAGCTGGTGCCGCCGGGCCTGCGCGAAGCGGCCTACGCGCTGGGCACGCCGAAGTGGAAGGTGATCCTGAGCATCACGCTGCGCGCGGCGCGCGCCGGGGTGGTGACGGGCGTGCTGCTGGCGGTGGCCCGCATCGCCGGGGAAACCGCGCCGCTGCTCTTCACCGCGCTCAGCAACCAGTTCTGGACCTCCGACGTGACGCAGCCGATGGCCAGCCTGCCGGTGACCATCTTCAAGTTCGCGATGAGCCCGTACGAGAACTGGCAGCAGCTGGCCTGGGCCGGCGTGTTCCTGATCACGGTCGCGGTGCTGGCGCTCAACATCCTCGCGCGGATCCTCACGCGCAACAAGCTTTAAGAAAATCATGCCTACCACTCTCGCCCAGCCGACGCGCTCGAAGATCTCGGTCAAGGACCTGAACTTCTACTACGGCAAGTTCCACGCGCTCAAGGGCATCAACCTCGAGATTCCCGAGAACAAGGTGACCGCCTTCATCGGCCCCTCGGGCTGCGGCAAGTCGACCCTGCTGCGCACCTTCAACCGGATGTTCGAGCTCTATCCGGAGCAGCGCGCCGAGGGCACGATCGCCCTCGACGGCGAGAACCTGCTGACCTCCAAGCAGGACGTGGCGCTGATCCGCGCCAAGGTCGGCATGGTGTTCCAGAAGCCGACGCCGTTCCCGATGTCGATCTACGACAACATCGCCTTCGGCGTGAAGCTGTTCGAGAACCTGAGCGCCTCCGAGATGGACGACCGGGTCGAATGGGCGCTCAAGAAAGCCGCGCTCTGGACGGAAGTGCGCGACAAGCTCCAGCAAAGCGGCTCGGGGCTCTCGGGCGGCCAGCAGCAGCGCCTGTGCATCGCGCGCGGCATCGCCATCAAGCCGGAAGTGCTCTTGCTCGATGAACCCTGCTCGGCACTCGACCCGATCTCCACGGCGAAAATCGAGGAGTTGATCGCCGAGCTCAAAAGCGAGTACACCGTGGTCATCGTGACGCACAACATGCAGCAGGCGGCGCGCTGCAGCGACTACACCGCCTACATGTACCTGGGCGACCTGATCGAGTTCGGCGCGACCGAAGACCTCTTCTTCAAGCCGAAGCGCAAGGAGACCGAGGACTACATCACCGGCCGATTCGGCTAAGGGGACAGACATGACCGAAAAGCACCTTTCCAGCCAGTTCGACAGCGAACTCAACACCGTGTCCTCGCGCGTGATGGAGCTCGGCGGCATGGTCGAGGCCCAGATCCACCAGGCGGTCTACGCGCTGCAGGAGTTCGACGCCGAGGCGGCCGAGCGCGTCACCGAGACCGAGCACCGCGTCAACGCGATGGAGATCGAGATCGACCGCGAGCTGTCGTCGATCATCGCCCGCCGCCAGCCGACCGCGCGTGACCTGCGCCTCCTGATCGCGATCTCCAAGACCACCGCCAACCTCGAGCGCGTGGGCGACGAGGCGAACAAGATCGCGCGCATGGTCAAATCGATCATCGAGAGCGGATCGGCCCGCGCGCTGCCCTCGAGCGAGCTGCGCATCGCCGCCGACCTGGCCTCGGGCCTGCTGCGCAAGGCGCTCGACGCCTTCGCGCGGCTGGACACCGCGGCGGCGCTGTCGATCCTCAAGGACGACGACCTGATCGACAAGGAGTTCGACGGCTTCGTGCGCAAGCTGGTCACCTACATGATGGAAGACCCGCGCAAGATCTCCGCCAGCCTCGACCTGCTGTTCCTCGCCAAGGCGATCGAGCGCATCGGCGACCACGCCAAGAACATCGCCGAGTTCATCATCTACATCGTCAAGGGCGCCGATGTGCGGCACACTTCGATGCAGGAGATCGAGTCGGCACTGCAATGAAGTTCGCCTGCAATTCATGAAGAAACCTAGGATCCTGATCGTCGAAGACGAGTCCTCGATCGCCGAGCTGATCGCCGTCAACCTGCGTCACAACGGCTTCGAGCCGATCTGGGCCGAGGACGGCGCGGCGGCGCAGCGCGAGATCGATGCCTTCCTGCCCGACCTGGTGCTGCTCGACTGGATGCTGCCGGGCCAGAGCGGCCTGCAGCTGGCCCGCCACTGGCGCAAGGACCCGCGCACCAAGGCCATCCCGATCCTGATGCTGACCGCGCGCGGCGATGAGCCCGACAAGGTGGCCGGGCTCGATGCCGGCGCCGACGACTACATCACCAAGCCCTTCTCCACGCAGGAGATGCTGGCGCGCATCCGCGCCGTGCTGCGCCGCCGGGCACCCGAGGCGGTGGCCGAGCGGGTCGAGATCGGCGAGCTGGCGCTCGATACCGCCACCCATCGCGTCACCTGGCAAGGGGCGCCGCTGAAGGTCGGTCCGACCGAGTTCAAGCTGCTGGGTTTCCTGATGCAGCACGCCGAGCGCGTTCACAGCCGCGCCCAGCTGCTCGACAAGGTGTGGGGCGACCACGTCTACATCGAGGAACGCACGGTCGACGTTCACGTCAAGCGCCTGCGCGAGTCGCTCGGTGCCGCCGCGCCGATGGTCGAGACCGTGCGCGGCGCGGGCTACCGGCTCACTGCCCAGGCCACGGTCTGAAAATCCAACGCGCCAGAGGCCCGGTCGGCTGCGACCGGGCGGGATAATTGCTCGGCATGCCGTTTCGTATCGCCACTTTCCTCACGGCTTCCGCCCTTGGCGGCGGCGCGGCCGCGGCGCTGCTGGGCTGGCACCATGCCTGGCTCGGCAGCTGGCTCGGCGCGCTGGTGTGGCTGCTGCTCGACGCCTGGCGCGCCCAGCGGCTGC
Organism: Variovorax sp. P2_H12; assembly: GCF_056403395.1. Taxonomy (NCBI): domain Bacteria; kingdom Pseudomonadati; phylum Pseudomonadota; class Betaproteobacteria; order Burkholderiales; family Comamonadaceae; genus Variovorax; species Variovorax sp. P2_H12. Next base: position 70,702 of record NZ_JBFUFO010000001.1, read on the forward strand.
TGAACGTGCTGCGCAAGGACGTCGCCGGCCTGCCGTCGCGCGGGCCCGGCGTCTGGGGCGAGCTGTCCGAGCGCATCCGCAAGCTGCTGCGCGAGCGCGAGCAGCAGACCCGCCAGGCCGAGGATCGGCTGCAGGAGTTTCTTGCCGCCATCCAGGCTTCGCCGAACGGCGTCGTGCTGCTCGACGAGCAGGGGCGCATCGAATGGTGCAACCAGACCGCCGCCGGCCAGTTCGGGATCGACGCCGAACGCGACCTGCTCCAGCATCTGGCCAACCTGGTGCGCGACCCGGCCTTCGTCGCCTACCTGGCCTCCTGGAACTACAGCCGCGACGTGGTCATCGATGCCCCGGCGCAGGCCCCGCAGCATCGCGGTCATCCGGCGCGGCTGTCGGTGCAGGTGCACCCCTACGCCGGCAACCGGCGCATGCTGCTGACCCGCGACATCACCTCGCTCGAGCAGGCCGAGGCCATGCGGCGCGATTTCGTCGCCAACGTCTCGCACGAGATCCGCACGCCGCTGACGGTGCTGGCCGGCTTCGTCGAGACCTTGCAGAACCTGCCGCTCGATGCCGAGGAGCGGGCCCGCTATCTGGCGCTCATGGGCCAGCAGTCGCACCGCATGGAGACGCTGGTCAACGACCTGCTGACCCTGTCGCGGCTGGAAGGCAGCGCGGCCCCGCCGGCCCATCGCTGGACCCGCGTGCGGGCCCTGATGGCGCAATGCGAGGACGAGGGCAGGGGGCTGTCGAGCCGGCTGTCCTCTCAGGGTCACCGGCTGTCGTTCTCGATCGAGGCCGACTCCGAGATCGCCGGCGGACCGACCGAGCTGCAGAGCGCGATGTCCAACCTCGTGAGCAATGCCATCCGCTACACGCCCGGCGGCGGCGAAATCGAGGTGACCTGGCGCCTGCTGCCCGACGGCCGAGGCGAGTACGCGGTGCGCGACAGCGGCCCCGGCATCGCTGCGGAGCACCTGCCGCGTCTCACCGAGCGCTTCTACCGCGTCGACCGCAGCCGCTCGCGCGAGACCGGCGGCACCGGCCTCGGCCTGGCGATCGTGAAGCACATCGCGCAGCGCCATGGGGCCGAATTACGCATCGAGAGCACGCTCGGCAAGGGTTCGCGGTTCGCGCTCGTGTTTCCGGTGGCGCGCCTGCGGCAGGCTTCGCCGCTCAGCGTCGTTGCCTGAGCGTGAACGCCAGCAGCGTGATGAACACCCCGGCCGTCAGGGCCAGCGCCAGTGCCCCCATCATCCAGAAGGCCAGCGGCGAGTGCATCGCTGTCCAGGGGCCGATGCCGCGATAGGCCAGCAGGTAGCTGCCGCCAAGTCCCACGCCCCACAGCAGCGTGCAATAGAGCACCAGCGGCAGCACGGTGACGCGGTAGCAGCGCAGCACGAAGACGCACAGCGTCTGCAGTGCATCCGCGAAGTGATAGATGGCGGTGGCCAGCAGCAGGGTGGCGCCGAGCGCGACCACCGCCGGGTTGGCCGAGTAGATGTCCGCGAGCTGCCAGCGCAGCGTGGCCATCGCGGCGGCGAACAGCAGCGCGAGGCACACGGTCAGCTCGAAGCCCCGGCGGCAGGCGCGCCGCGCGCGCGCAGGATCGCCGGCCCCCAGCCAGAAGCTGACCCGCGCACTGGTCGCGATGGCGAGCGACAGCGGCATCATGTAGGCCACCGCCGTGAGGTTGGAAGCGATCTGGTGCGCGGCCGAGGCCGCCGTGCCCAGCCGGGCGATGAACAGCGCCATCAGCGTGAACGAGGTCACCTCCACCAGCACCGACAACCCGGCCGGTACGCCGAGCCGCGCGAACTGGCTGATCTGCCGCCAGTCGGGTGCTTCGATCCGCTGCCAGAAGCGGTAGCCCGTGTAGAAGGAGTCGCTGCGCAGCAGCCAGATGGCGGCGCCGAGCATCGCGTAGTTGACCACCAGCGTGGCCCAGCCGCAGCCCACCAGTCCCATGGCCGGCAGTCCGGCGCCGCCGAAGGCGAACCAGATCGACAGCGGCAGCTTCACGCCCAGCGAAGCCAGCTGCAGCCAGGTCACGAGTTGGGGCTTGCCCAGGCCCTGGTTGAGGGTGCTGAAGAGCCGGAACAGCAGGGCCGGCGCCAGCGCGAAGGCGAGCACCTGCAGGTAGGCCTCGACGTCGTCGCGCATGGCCGGCGGCACTTCGGTCCAGCGCAGCAACGGCGCCGGGAACAGCAGCACTGCCATGCCGATCGCGATCGTGATCGCGCAGAGATAGAGCGACTGCCGGACCGAGCGGCCGACCTCGTGCGTGCGGCCCGCGCCGTGGAGCTCGGCCCAGATCGGCAGCAGCGCCTGCAGTGCGCCCATCAGCGAGACGAAGACGCTGATGAAGATCGCCGAGCCGACCGACAGCGCCGCCAACGCGCCTTCGGCATAGCGGCCGGCCACGATCGTGTCGGTCACGCCGAAGGCCATGACCGCAAGCTGGCCGACCAGCACCGTCGCGGCGTGGCGCGCGATCACCCGCCGCTCGCTAGCCACCGGCCGGGACGATCCGTTGGTAGAGCAGCAGATCGTCGCTCGGGCTGGTCGGTCGCCGCAGCGTGCCGATCAGGCGCCAGCCGTCGAGGTTCACGATGTTGTGCAGGCGCGCGATCGCGTCCGGGCTGACCAGCAGCCAGGGGCAGGGCGCGTCGGTGCCGAGCGAGCGCAGCTTGAAGCCGCCGTGGTAGCGCAGCGCCGCGATGTGCGGCCGACTGAGGGCAAGTTCGGAAATGCACTCGTTCTGGGTGACCTTCTCCGAGATCGTGCGCACCTGGGGCACGTAGCTGCGCGCGTAGTCGAGCAGCGGCAGCCACAGCGTCATCAGCAGCATCCAGCACAGCGCGGCGCCGCCGGCCGGCAGCACCAGGGTCTTCCAGAGCGCGGCGCGATGGCGTCCGGTGCGCCAGCGGACCAGCCAGGCCCAGGCCAGCGTCGCAGCCACGGCGAAGATGAAGGCGACCACCGAGAAATGCGGCACGAAACCCGGTGCCAGCTTGGCGACATTGGCCGCGGGCTTGGCCGGCACACCGGTCTGCATCGCCACCCAGATCACCCAGATGATGATGGCCGAGCCACTGAAGAACAGCAGCGTGAACCAGTCGATCAGCGCCGCCACGCTGCGCCGCAGGGTCGGCAGCGCGAAGGCGGCGAGCGTCGCGAGGGCGGGTAGCGCGAGCAGCAGCGAGCGCTCGGAGAAGTCGGTGGTCCAGGTGGCGAGCAGCGGCATCAGCGCGAACCACAGCGGCAGCGCGACGTGGCGTGCCGTCAGTTGCCGGCGCCAGCGCCAGAGGGTCCAGACCGCCAGCGGCCAGGTCGGCCAGGTGAACCACAGCAGCAACTTGGCCTGGCCGCGCACCTCGGCGAACACGCGGTCGTTGGGGCCTCCGCCCGGCAGTTCGATCTTCCACTGGAAGAGCCCGAGTGCGGCCGCGAGGGCCGCCGCCAACAGCGTGGCGGCCAGCACCGCTGCGATCGCGCCGACGCTGTAGGTCGGTTCGGATTCGGAGGCCTGGTCGGCGCTGCTGCGCCTGCGCTCCGCAGCCAGCACCAGCACGCAGCCGAGGCCCAGTCCCAGCCCGACCGTCGGCCCGCCGGACAGCGCCATCCCGCAACTGCCGATCAGCAGTGCGATGAAGGCGCCGATGCGGTGATACGGCAGGGCCGCGACGCCGAAGAAAAGATGGGAGGCGAAGAACAGCTGGGCCAGCGCGGGCGTGGTCTCGTGACCCAGTTGCGCGAGTCCCAGGGAGGCGATCAGCGCCAGCACGGCGCCATCGGCGATGGCGCGCGCATAGTCGGTCGGGCGGGCCTCGCCACCGAAGGCGAAGGCCACCGGCTGCGCGCGCGGTGTGCGTGCCAGGTAGTACGCGGCATACCAGGTGGCGCTGAAGGCACCCCAGAGCATCAGTGCGAAGGCGATGCGCACCGCCAGGTCGGGGTTGAGCCAGGCCGGTGCCATCTTGATGGCCCAGGCGCCGATCCAGTAGGGCAGCAGCGCCGGCGTCTCGGGCCGGAGGCCGAGCAGCATCGGATCCAGCCAGCGCGCGATGCCTGCGGTGCTGTTCGCGAGTTCGGCCATGAAGCCGAAGGCCGCGATGTCGGCGCTCTTCCATGGCCCCCGGCCCACCAGCCCCGGCATCAGGTAGGCCGCGCACAGCAGCAGCAGCGCGATCCGCGGCAGGCGGCGCACGGCGCTCTGGGCAACGATCGCTGGCGTCGGCTGATTCAAGGGTCGGGTGTGGGGCGTGCGGGGGCCAAAGAAAAAAGGGCAGCGCGGTAAACCGGGCTGCCCTCGACGCAGAAGCGCCCTCCTTACTTGGAGGCGGCGCCGGTGGTCTTGCCGAAGCGGTTGCGGAACTTCTCGACGCGGCCGCCCATGTTGTCGACCGACTTTTGCGTGCCGGTGTAGAAGGGGTGCGACTCGCTCGAGGTGTCGAGCTTGTAGAGAGGCAGTTCGCGACCGTCGTCGGTCTTGCCCATCTCCTTGGTGTTCGCGCACGAACGGGTCACGAACTTGAAGCCGTTCGACAGGTCGACGAACAGAACTTCGCGGTAGTTGGGGTGAATGCCTTCTTTAGCCATGATTTTTCCTTTGGGGTCGATGCGAGAGCCACTGGGTGTCGAGGGCCTGGGGCCGTCAAGCCGCGGCAGGAGGCCGCGCAGCACTTTTCGCTAAGCCCGCAATTATCGCATACTGGGCGTTTTCCGCGCCAGGGGCTCCCTTACCATGCCGTTCTCCAACTTGCGCGCCGGCCTGGTCGGCTATGGATTCGCCGGCCAGACTTTCCACGCGCCCGTGCTGTCGGCCGTCCCGGGGCTCGAACTCGGCGCCGTCGCGAGTTCGCAGCCGCACAAGGTTCATGCAGATTGGCCCGGCGTGGACGTGGTCCCCGACGTCGTCACTCTGTTGCGTCGAAGCGACATCGACCTGGTCGTCATTGCCGCGCCCAATGCCCAGCACCATCCGCTTGCCAGGTTGGCGCTCGAAGCCGGCAAGCACGTGGTGGTCGACAAGCCTTTCACGCTCGACGCCGCCCAGGCGCGCGAACTGGCCGCGCTGGCCGAGCGAAAGGGGCGGCTGCTGTCGGTCTACCAGAATCGTCGCTTCGACGCCGACTTCCTGAGCCTGCGCGACCTGTTGGCGGGCGGCGAACTCGGTCGCCCGGTGTATTTCGAATCGCATTTCGACCGCTTCCGGCCGCAGGTGCGCGAACGCTGGCGGGAACAGCCGGTGCCCGGTGCGGGCCTCTGGGTCGACCTCGGCTCGCACCTGCTCGACCAGGCGGTACAGCTCTTCGGCCGGCCCGATACGCTGCAACTCGACATCGCCGCGTTGCGCGAGCGCGCGCTGGTCGAGGACTACTTCCATGCCGTCCTGCGCTACGAAAGCGGCGAGCACGCGCCCTTGCGCGTGGTGCTGCACGCGACCACGCTGGCGGCCGTTCCGGCGCCGCGTTTCATCGTGCACGGCACGCGCGGCAGCTACATCAAGCGTGGCGTCGACCCGCAGGAGGACGCGCTGCGCGCCGGCGGCCGACCCGGCGAAGCGGGATGGGGCGTCGACCCGGTCGAAGGCGAACTGACGCTGGTGGGGATCGACGGCCGTGCGCAGACGCAGAAGCGGCCCACGCCGGCGGGCAACTATGTCGGCTACTACGCGGCGGTGCGCGATGCGATCGTCGGGAAGGGCCCGAATCCGGTGATGCCGGAGCAGGCGGTCGAGCTGATGGAGCTGCTCGACCTGGGGCGCCAGAGCGCGGCGGAAGGCCGGGCCCTGGCGGCGCGCTGACAGGCCGTCAGCGCGAGGAGGCGATCAGGCTTGATCAGCCCCCGCGACGCATCATGTCGAAGAACTCGACATTGGTCTTGGTCGCCTTCATGTTCTTGAGCATCAGCTCCATCGCCTCGATCTCGTCCATGTTGTACATGAGCTGGCGAAGAATGCGGGTCTTCTGCAGGATCTCGGGGGGCAGCAGCAACTCTTCGCGGCGCGTGCCGCTGCGGTTGAGCTGGATCGAGGGGAACACGCGCTTCTCGTAGAGGCGGCGGTCGAGGTGGATTTCGGAGTTGCCGGTGCCCTTGAACTCTTCGAAGATCACTTCGTCCATGCGGCTGCCGGTGTCGATCAGCGCGGTGCCGATGATGGTCAGCGAGCCGCCTTCTTCCACATTGCGCGCGGCGCCGAGGAAGCGCTTCGGGCGCTGCAGCGCGTTGGAGTCCACGCCGCCGGTCAGGACCTTGCCCGAGGAGGGCACGACGTTGTTGTAGGCGCGGGCCAGGCGGGTGATCGAGTCGAGCAGGATCACCACGTCCTTCTTGAGTTCGACCAGGCGCTTGGCGCGCTCGATGACCATTTCGGCGACGTGCACGTGGCGCGCTGCGGGCTCGTCGAAGGTGGAGGCAATGACCTCGCCCTTCACGGTGCGCTGCATTTCCGTCACTTCTTCGGGGCGCTCGTCGACGAGCAGCACCATCATGTGGACGTCGGGGTAGTTGGCGCTGATCGCATGCGCGATGTGCTGCATCATGACCGTCTTGCCGCTCTTGGGCGGTGCCACGAGCAGGGCACGCTGGCCCTTGCCGATCGGCGCGATGATGTCGATGATCCGGCCGGTGAGGTTCTCCTCGCCCTTGATCTCGCGCTCGAGACGCATCTGCTCCTTGGGGAACAGCGGCGTCAGGTTCTCGAACATGACCTTGTGCTTGTTGGCCTCGGGGGCGCCGTCGTTGACCTTGTCGAGCTTGGTCAGCGCGAAGTAGCGCTCGCCGTCTTTCGGCGTGCGCACTTCGCCTTCGATCATGTCGCCGGTGTGCAGGTTGAAGCGCCGGACCTGGCTGGGCGAGATGTAGATGTCGTCCGTGCTGGCGGTGAAGCTGGTGTCCGGACTGCGCAGGAAGCCGAAGCCGTCGGGCAGGATCTCGAGCACGCCGTCCGCGAAGACCTGCTCGCCGGCCTTGGCCCGCTTCTTGATGATTGCGAACATCAACTCCTGCTTGCGCATACGGCCGATGTTTTCGATTTCAAGCGCTTCAGCCTGCTTGAAGACTTCGGACACGTGGAGTGCCTTGAGTTCGTTTAAGTGCATGGAATGACCCCGTGTGGGGAAATCAGTCTGGAACCAGGAGGGGGAGGTTTGAGGAGAGGCGAGAGATGCCTCACAAACCGGGGAACTCGAACCGGGTCCCTGGAAGGGCCGGTGATCTGTAGGAGATTATGACAGGAAAAAGGAAGGCTGCCGGCGCATTGCGCGCGGGCAGCCCCGGGGAACGTCAGGCGAGCTGCTGATCGATGAAGGCCGTGAGCTGCGCCTTGCTCATGGCGCCGACCTTGGTGGCGGCCAGCTGGCCGTCCTTGAACAGCATCAGGGTCGGGATGCCGCGGATGCCGAACTTGGCCGGGATGTCGCGGTTCTCGTCGACGTTCATCTTGGCGATCTGCAGCTTGCCTTCATAGGTGCTGGAGACCTCGTCGAGGATCGGCGCGATCATCTTGCAGGGACCGCACCATTCGGCCCAGTAGTCGACCAGCACAGGCTTGCCGGACTTGAGCACGTCGGCTTCGAAAGAAGAGTCGGAGATGTGTTTGATGAGGTCGCTGGCCATGGGGGTGTGTCCTTCTGCGCGGAGAGTTTCGGTGCAGCTAAAGTGCGGGTCATTGTGACAGAAACCAAGTGATGCCGTGGTCGACGCGCAAGCTATGGCGTCGATAGCCAAAGCGGTGACACTCGACGCATGAATCAAAGAAAGAAAGTCGCGGTGGTCGGTGGCGGCCCCGCCGGATTGATGGCTGCCGAAGTGCTCGGCGGCGAAGGCGTCGAGGTGCATCTCTACGACACCATGCCCTCGGTCGGGCGCAAGTTCCTTCTGGCCGGCCGCGGTGGCCTCAACCTCACGCACTCGGAGCCCTATGACGTCTTCGTCGACCGCTTCGGCCCGCAGCGCGCCGCGCTCGAGCCCCTGCTGCGACGGTTCGGCCCCGATCAACTGCGCGCGTGGGCGCATGGACTCGGCATCGAGACCTTCGTCGGCACTTCGGGGCGCGTGTTCCCCAAGGACATGAAGGCCGCGCCGCTGCTGCGTGCCTGGTTGCATCGGCTGCGGCAGGCCGGCGTGCGGTTCCACATGCGCCACCGCTGGCTGGGCTGGCCGGATGCGTCGATGCCGGCCACCACGCTGCGCTTCGCCGCGCCCGGCGCCGAAGTCGTTGCCGCCCATGATGCCGTGGTGCTGGCGCTCGGCGGCGCAAGCTGGTCGCGGCTGGGTTCCGATGGCGCCTGGGTGCCGTGGGTGGCAGGTCGCGGCGTGCCGGTCGCACCGCTGGTGCCGGCCAACTGCGGCTTCGACCTGGGCTGGACCCCGCATTTCGCCGAGCGCTTCGCCGGCATGCCCTTCAAGTCGGTGGCGATCACGGTCAGCGATGCCCAGGGTCGGCGCTTTGCGCGCAAGGGCGAGTTCGTGGCGACCGCCACCGGAGTCGAAGGCAGCCTGATCTATGCGGCTTCGGCCTTGTTGCGCGACGACATCACCGAGAGCGGCAGCGCCCTCCTGATGCTCGACCTGCTGCCCGATCGCAGCGCCGAACAGGTGCGCGCCGCAGTGCTGCATCCGCGCGGTGCGCGATCGCTGGCCAGTCACCTGAAAAGCCGGCTCGGCCTCGAGGGCATCAAGGCCGGTGTGCTGCACGAAGTGCTCACGCGCGAAGAAATGCAATCGCCCGACAAGCTGGCCGAAACCATCAAGGCGGTGCCGCTCAGGCTGCTGGCGCCGAGGCCGCTCGACGAAGCCATCAGCACCGGCGGCGGCGTGCGCTTCGATGCGCTCGACGACAAGCTGATGGGGGCCGCGCTGCCGGGGGTGTTCTTTGCGGGCGAGATGCTCGACTGGGAAGCGCCGACCGGCGGCTATCTGCTGACCGCCTCGATGGCGAGCGGCGCGGCGGCCGCGCGCGGCGTGCTGGAGCGCTTGAAGTAGCGGTCGGATCTCAGTTTTCGTCGACCCTCCAGTGCCGGGCGGTGGTTGCGATGACCCGTGCCGCCTGCGCCCTGATCTGAGGGGCCGCAGGCGGCTCGCGCGCCACTCGAAAGGGCCAGGAGGGGCGAGCTGGGCGCGGCGGAGGCCGCAAAGGCAGCACCCGGCCAACATTCAGGGAAGGGGTCAAGGGGGGCATGGTCTCGCCGTTGTGTTGTTGTTGGAGGCGGTCCATTCTAGCAAAATGACTGTATAAAAATACAGTATTTACGCCTGAGCGGGTACTTTCGTTTAAGGCTGCCTTCAGCGAGATCGCCGAAGCTCGGAGTCATGTGCGGCGGGATCGGTCCACCAGACCGGACCGCCTGCGCACCCCGATTGGCCCACTCCCGCTCCACCACAGCATGACCCAGAACAACGAGACCTCTGCCCCAGACATCCTGGCGGAGGGGCGCCGCGCGGACGCGCAGACCGCAGCCCTCGGCGCCGAGACGCGGCAGGCCTGCAAGCGTGCCGCGCGCTCCCTGACTGCCTATCTGGGCCACTGCGGCGAACAAGCACTGAGCTATCCGCAGGTGAACCTGATTCGCGCCATCCACCTGGCGGAGAAGGCCTCAGGCCATCCGCCGCGCAGTGCCCACCAACTCATGGGCATGATGGCCCATCTGTTTACGCCGATGCAGATGGAGTTCGCGGTCGAGTTGCTGACCGAGAGCCGCGAGGGCGAGGAGGGCGAGGGCTGGGCGCTCCTGGACGAGCTCGAGGTCATTGCGGCCGAGATGCCGCGCGCCGGATGACGCGATCCGGTCCGCCAGGAGGGCGTCATGCCCGGTGGACATCGTGCTTCCCGCCCATCAGGCCGGCCTTGCCACCGCCGACGAAGCGCGTAGCATGCGCCGGGTCGCCCCTCAGTGAAACTCCTTGCCGCCCTGCGCGAGGTTCGCTCCCGTAATGCTGCGCTCCTGGCCAGGGACCAGCAGGTCATTTCACTGGTCGTGATCTGGATCGACGGCAGGTGGCCGCGTCGGTTCGAGGCAGTCGGCACAGGCCACCTACTTTCAGCTCAAAGGAGGTTGACATGATCACCTACATTGGCTTGATGAGCTTCACCGACAAGGGCATTCAATCGGTCAAGGACACGACCAAACGGGCCGCTGCCGCCAAGGAAGCTGCAAAAAAGGGCGGAGTCACCATGCGGGAACTGTTCTGGACCATGGGCAAGTACGACCTCGTCTGCGTGCTCGAGGCAGAGGACGAACTCGCATTGGCGGCGTTCAGCATCGCGACGGCCAGCCAGGGGAATGTGCGCATCGCTTCGATGCGCGCGTATTCGAGCCAGGAAATGGACAAGATACTGGCCAAGCTCCCGTAGTTGTCCGATTTCCCTCACGCGGCCCCATGTGGTGACACCTGGGGTCGTTTTGCTTTAGGACTATTTCCCGCCCTTGCGGTCGATGGCGCTCAAGTTATCGAGAACTCAAGGCTTCTTGATGTGAGGTTGACGAGCCTTACCCCCGGCACTGACTACGCAGTTAGGGCTGCTTGGTTCCCCACCTGACCCGTTTGGCCGCTTCACCATGCGGGGAGGCCCGTCAACTCGGGATTGTAGGCGACTCGGGCGCCCCGGCTTTTTTCACCAGACCATCAACGAGGTTTCGAGCGCCGCGTCCGCGTAATAGAGGCGCACGCCAATCTGGTAGCGGCGGCCCTTGTTCAGCCGCATGCTGACCTTGGCGTTCAGGTCGGTGCCGCTGTCGTCCGCGCCCGCGATCTGCACATTGCCGTTGGGCGTGACCTCGAACAGCACCAGCACGGTGTCGGAGGTGCCGAAGGTGCCGATGCTGTAGGTCCGCGTGCGGGCCGGGGTGAAGTCGAAGGTGCGCGTCTCGCCGGCCTTCAGCTTGAGCAGTTGCGACAGCCCGACTTTCAACGTGGCGGTCGAGGGCGCCCTGACGCCCGGGTACGACTCCACGACCCACGCCTTGTCCGCATAGGAGAGCCCGCCCTTGGGCTGCAGGCCGGCCTTGTATTTCTCCGGCGCGATGATCAGTCCGGCGTCGAACTGGTATTCCATGACGGAATCCGGATCCCAGGTGGTGCCCTTGACCTCGGATACCGGGATCTTGCGCAGGATGTTCCACTCGATCTGCGACTCGTCCCAGCTGTTCGGCGGACCCTTGAAATAGGCGAGCACCGCCTCGCGGTTCCAGGTGATGCCGGCGTTCGGGTTCTGGTGCTCGTGCTCGAGTCCGAGCGTGTGGCCGATCTCGTGCAGCGCCGTGTCATGGCCGTAGGCGGTGGTCAACGCCCAGCCGAAATTCATGGTGCGCTCCTGCGGCGACCTGGTGTTGAGCACATCGCGCCCGACATAGGACCAGGAACCATCCTGCGGATCGAAGCCGATGCGCACCATGGCGTCCTCGGGCGCTTCCGTGCGCCTGAAACTGATGCCGAGGCCGAGCTTGGCCCAGGTCTCGAAGGAGGTGTCGACGACGCCGATGTCCGCCGTGCTGCCCTGCCAAGCCGCGGGCACGCCGTCGCCGCGCTTGAAACAGTAGTAGGTGAGCTGGGTGCCGTTCACCCACTTCTTGCTTGCGGCGATGATGGCACGGGCGCGGCCGGCCGCGACGCTGAGATCGAAATGGCGAACCTGCTGCACCGGCTGCGAGCAATAGCGCCGTGGGGTGAGGGCCCCCGGCTGGCTGGATCTGCTGGCTGTGGCCGGGCGGGTCGCCTTGCGCGTCGCAGTGGACATGTCGATCTCCTCGGAGGGTTTTTCATGCTAGGTGCGGGGGCCGCGAAAGCCATCTGCAAGATGGCCTAGGCCGTTGCGCGGGGCGGGTCGCCGCGTCGACCTAAAATGCGCCGATGGCCTATCTCGTGCTCGCTCGCAAACACCGTCCCCGAACCTTCAGCGAGATGGTGGGCCAAGAGCATGTCGTCCAGGCGCTCGAAAACGCGCTCACCTCGCAGCGTCTGCATCACGCCTACCTGTTCACCGGCACGCGCGGCGTCGGCAAGACCACGGTCTCGCGCATCCTGGCCAAGTCGCTCAACTGCCAGGGGCCCGACGGCCAGGGCGGCATCACGGCCACGCCGTGCGGCCTATGCCAGGCGTGCAAGGACATCGACGCTGGCCGCTTCGTCGACTACACCGAACTCGATGCGGCCTCCAACCGCGGTGTCGACGAGGTGCAGGCGCTGCTGGAGCAGGCGGTCTACAAGCCGGTGCAGGGCCGCTTCAAGGTCTTCATGATCGACGAAGTGCACATGCTCACGGGCCACGCGTTCAACGCGATGCTGAAGACGCTCGAGGAGCCGCCCGAATACCTCAAGTTCGTGCTGGCCACCACCGACCCGCAAAAGGTGCCGGTCACCGTCCTGTCGCGCTGCCTGCAGTTCAACCTGCGGCCGATGGCGCCCGAGACCGTGCTCGAGCATCTGACGCAGGTGCTGCAGACCGAAGCCGTGCCGGCCGAGCCGCTCGCGCTGCGCCTGATTTCGCGCGCTGCCCGCGGCTCGATGCGCGATGCGCTCTCGCTGACCGATCAGGCGATCGCCTTCGGCAATGGCGAGTTGCTCGAGACCGGCGTGCGGCAGATGCTCGGCAGCGTCGACCGCGGCCATGTGTTCCGGCTGATCGAGGCCCTCGCGCAGGGTGACGGAAAGACAGTGGTCGAGACCTCCGAAGGTCTGCGCCGCGACGGTTTGTCGGCCGCCTCCACGCTGGAGGAGATGACGACCGTGCTGCAGGGCATGGCGGTGCTGCAGGCCGTGCCTTCTCGCGCCGAGTCGCGTGACGGCACCGACCCCGACGCGGCCGAGACCGCGCGCCTTGCGGCGCTGCTGCCGGCCGACGAGACGCAGTTGCTCTACAGCCTCTGCCTGCACGGCCGCGGCGAACTCGGCCTGGCGCCCGACGAGTACGCGGCGCTCACGATGGTGCTGCTGCGCCTGCTGGCCTTCAAGCCCGCCGCTGCGGCCGGCGCGGAAAAAAAAACTCTGAATGAGCCTGCGCGGCCGGTCGCCGATGCGCCCCGGGCCGCACCTCCTGCTGTCGAAGCGGCGCGTCCAACCGCCGCAGACGCTCCGCGCGCCCCGGCCTCTGCGCCGGTAGCGATGACGTCCGTTGCCGCACATACGCCACCGGGCCAGCGGCTGCCGGTGGTCGATGCCCCGGCGCTGAACGCGTCGGTACCGCCCAGACCGGCAGCCGCTGCCGACGACTCGGCACCCACGGCCGCAAAGCTGATGGCGATGCCGGTGCGCGTGCAGCCGCCGCCCGGTGCGCGCGAGGTCCAGGCGGGCGTGCCCTCCGCCCCCTCGGCGCCGATTCCGCCCAGCGAGGAGGGCGACTTCTGGCACGCCACGGTGACCCAGATGGTGGTGGCCGAGGCCATCAACGCCCTGGCGCGCGAGCTCGCGTTGCAGTCGCAGCTGGTGGCCCGCGACGTCGACCAGTGGCTGCTGCGGGTCGAGCGCGAGTCGCTCAATCAGACCAGCAGCCGCGAGAAGCTCCAGACCGCGCTGGCGACGCTGGGCCATGGAGTCAAGATCGCGATCGAGATCGGCGCCGTGGTCGACAGCCCGGCGCGCCGCAACAAGCAGGCGGCCGACGAGCGCCAGCGCGTCGCCGAGGAAGCGATCCGCAACGACCCCGAGGTGCAGTCGATGATGCGCGACTGGGACGCGAGGATCGTCCCGGGTACGCTGCGTCCCGCCTGAGACCTCGCGGGACAGACCAAGAAACTGCGCAGCAGTTCTTGCTCTGTCCTCGACTGACTGATACCTCGCGGGACAGACCAAGAAACTGCGCAGCAGTTCTTGCTCTGTCCTCAACTGACTAAACTCTTTATTTCAACGATCGACAGGACCCACATGTTCAACAAAGGACAACTGGCCGGCCTCATGAAGCAGGCGCAGGCAATGCAGGACAACCTCAAGAAGGCCCAGGAAGAACTGGCCACCATCGAGGTCGAGGGCGAATCCGGCGCCGGGCTGGTGAAGGTCGTGATGACCTGCAAGCACGACGTCAAGCGCATCACCATCGATCCGAGCCTCCTGGCCGACGACAAGGACATGCTCGAAGACCTGGTGGCAGCGGCCTTCAATGCCGCGGTGCGCAAGGCCGAGGAAACCAGCGAGCAGAAGATGGGCAAGCTGACTTCCGGCATGCCTGGCCTGCCGCCCGGCATGAAGCTGCCGTTCTGAGCTTTCATCAGCCCTCGATGGCGGATTCCAGCTCGCTCGAGGCCTTGGTCGAGGCGCTGCGCCGACTGCCCGGCGTAGGCGCGAAGTCGGCCTCGCGCATGGCGTTCCATCTGCTGCAGCACGACCGCGAAGGCGCGCAAAGGCTCGCGCGCGCCCTGCAGCAGGCGGCCAGCAACGTGCAGCACTGCGAGCGCTGCAACACCTTCACCGAAGGCCTGATCTGCAGCGTCTGCCAGGATGCGCGCCGCGACGCCAGCAAGCTGTGCGTGGTGGAGACGCCGGCCGACCAGGCCGCGCTCGAACGCACCGGCGTGTTCCGGGGCTATTACTTCGTGCTGATGGGCAAGCTGAGTCCGCTCGACGGCATCGGGCCCAAGGACATCGGGCTCTCGAAGCTATTCGAGCGCGCGCTCGACGGCAGCGTGACCGAGGTGATCCTCGCCACCAACTTCACTGCCGAGGGCGAGGCGACGGCCCACGTGATCGGTGATGCGCTCAAGCAGCGCGGCCTCGCCGTGACCCGGCTCGCGCGCGGCGTGCCGGCCGGCAGCGAGCTCGAGTACGTCGACCTCGGCACCATCGCCCATGCGCTCGTGGATCGCCGCTGAGCATCGAAACGGTTGACGCTGATCGTCGCGACGCAGGGGCGGTCCGGGCGCTCGCATTCGGTGCCCACGCAGCCATCCTGTTCGCGGACCGCCAGCGGTCTTCGTGATTACGTGAAAACCCGCACGGGATGTTCCCGATGCAGGGGCAGGGGGGGGCCTCTAAGCTCGATTCGAATCACACGAACAGAGCCCGCGGGCACCACTCATGCTCAATCGCCGTACCTTCACCGCAGCCGCCGCGCTGGGCGCCGCTGCCATCGGCGCGCCACTGGTCCACGGCCAGGCCAAGCTCGAGAAGTCCAAGGTTTCCATCGCGGTCGGCGGCAAGGCGGCGTTCTACTACCTGCCGCTCACGATCTCCGAGCAGCTCGGCTACTTCAAGGCCGAAGGACTCGACGTCGAGATCTCCGATTTCTCGGGCGGTGCGCGCGCGCTGCAGGCCGTTGTGGGCGGCTCGGCCGACGTCTGTTCGGGGGCCTTCGAGCACACCATCAACCTGCAGGCCAAGAACCAGTTCTTCCAGGCCTTCGTGCTGCAGGGCCGTGCGCCGCAGATCGCCATCGGCGTGTCGACCAAGAACATGCCGGGCTACACCGGCATCGCGGAGCTCAAGGGCAAGAAGATCGGCGTCTCGGCGCCGGGCTCTTCCACCAACATGGTGGCCAACCTGGTGCTGTCGCGCGGCGGGCTCAAGGCCAGTGACGTGAGCTTCATCGGTGTCGGTGTCGCGGCCGGTGCACTCACTGCGTTGCGTTCCGGCCAGATCGATGCGATCAGCAACACCGATCCCGTGATGACCATGCTCGAGCAGAAGGGCGATGTGAAGATCATCAGCGATACGCGCACGCTCAAGGGCACGCAGGAGGTGTTCGGAGGGTTGATGCCGGCGGCCTGCCTGTATGCCTCGACAGAATTCGTCCAGAAGCATCCGAACACCTGCCAGGCGCTCACCAACGCGATCGTGCATGGCCTCAAGTGGCTGCAGACCGCCGGGCCGGGCGACATCATCAAGACCGTGCCCGAGACCTACCTGCTGGGCGACCGCGCGCTGTACCTGGCGTCCTTCGACAAGGTGCGCGAGGCGATCGCGATCGACGGGCTGGTGCCGGCCGAAGGCCCCAGGACAGCACTCACTGCCATCGCCAGTTTCGATCCCTCCGTCAAGGCCGAGAAGATCGACCTGGCCAAGCTCTATACCAACGATTTTGCGCGGCGTGCCAAGGACCGGTTCAAAGCCTGACCGTGGCGTCCTGCAACCCGGCTTCGGCCGGGTTTTTTCTTCCAAGCCCATGGCCGACCACGCGCTCGAACTGATCGACATCCATTGCACCTTCCGCTCGAAGGACGACCGCAGCCAGCGCTACACGGCGGTTGCCGACACCACGCTGCGCATCGGCGAGGGCGAGTTCGTGTCGGTGGTCGGGCCCACGGGCTGCGGCAAGTCGACCCTGCTCAATGTCGGCGCCGGGCTGCTCGAGCCCTCGTCGGGCACGGTGCGGGTCTTCGGCCAGCCGCTCGCGGGCGTCAACGCGCGCGCCGGCTACATGTTCCAGAGCGAGGCCCTGATGCCATGGCGCAGCGCGCTCGACAACGTGATGGTGGGCCTCCAGTACCGCGGCCTGCCCGACGCGCAGGCGAGGGCGCAGGCCGAGGACTGGCTCGCGCGTGTCGGCCTGAGCGGCTTCGGCGACCGCTATCCGCACCAGCTCTCGGGCGGCATGCGCAAGCGCACCGCGCTGGCCCAGGTGCTGGCGCTGGATCCCGACATCATCCTGATGGACGAACCGTTCAGCGCGCTCGACATCCAGACGCGGCAGCTGATGGAGAACGAGGTGCTCGATCTGTGGGCGGCAAAGAAGAAAGCGGTGCTGTTCATCACGCACGACCTCGATGAAGCGATCGCGATGAGCGATCGCGTGGTGGTGCTGTCGGCCGGACCCGCGACCCATCCGATCGGAGAATTCGCGATCGACCTGCCGCGTCCGCGCGATGTGGCGGAGGTCCGCACGCATCCGCGTTTCGTCGAGTTGCATACGCAGATCTGGAACGTGCTGCGTGACGAGGTGCTCAAGGGCTATGCGCAGCAATTGAAGAAGGCGGCCTGAACATGCGGCTGCGCCCTGACGAAAGCAACGCGCGCTTCTGGCAGCTGACCGTCCTGGTCTTGCTGCTGGTCGGCTGGCACCTGGCCTCGCGCAACCCGCAGTTCGCCTTCTTCCTGGGCGAACCGGTCCAGGTTGCAGGCCGGGTCTGGAGCTGGTTCATGCCGGTCGCGATCCCGCCCAATCCGCTGTTCCCCGAAGGCCTGGCGGGCAATGCCGACATCTATGTCCACCTCGGCACGACGCTGCTCGAGACCGTGCTGGCCTTCGTGATCGGCACCGTGCTGGGGCTGGCCTGCGGGCTCTGGCTGGCGCTGGCCCCGACCGCGAGCCTGGTCTTCGACCCCTACATCAAGGCCGCCAACTCGATGCCGCGCGTGATCCTGGCGCCGATCTTCGCGCTGTGGTTCGGCCTCGGCATCTGGAGCAAGGTGGCGCTGGCAGTCACGCTGGTTTTCTTCATCGTCTTCTTCAACGTCTACCAGGGCGTGCGCGAAGTGAGCCCGGTGGTGCTGGCGAATGCGCGCATGCTCGGCGCCAACCAGCGGCAGCTGCTGCGCACCGTCTACCTGCCGAGCGCGACCAGCTGGGTGTTCTCGAGCCTGCACACCTCGGTGGGCCTGGCTTTCGTCGGCGCGGTGGTCGGCGAGTACCTGGGCTCGGCTCGCGGCGTTGGCTACCTGATCCTGCAGGCCGAGGGCACCTTCGATGTCAACACGGTGTTCGCCGGCATCGTGGTGCTCACGGCCTTCGCGCTGGTGCTGGACGCGATCGTCGGCGTGCTCGAGAAGCGGCTGATGAAGTGGCAGCCGCGCAGCGGCGAGACCGAGAAGCTCTGATCTGATCGTGCTTCCCGGGTTTCCGATCAGCGCTGCTTCTTCGACGGCGTGCCGCCGCGCGGCTCGCGTGCGACCTGCTTGCTGCTGGCGGCCGAAGACTTCGACGACTTGGCGGCAGGCGCGGGCGCGTTGTGCACGCTCTTGCTGGTCACGCTGGTGCTCTTGAGCACGCCGGCGCTCTTGATCACGGGCGGGCCGCCGCGCACCGGGCTGCCGCCCGAGCCGACGCTCGCCGCACGCGCGGCCCGCACCGGCAGAAACACCACCACTTCGTAGCCGCGCTGGAAGGTGTGGTTCGACTTGACGTCGTTCCATTCGGCGACGCTGGCCGGGCTCAGGCGGTAGCGCCGCGCGATGCTGGCGACACTGTCCTGACGGCCTGCCTTGATGACGGTGCGGCGCGTGACGATCTCGGGCTGGAAGCTCAGTTGGCCGGTATCGGCCACCAGCGCCGCCACGTCTTCCTGGACCCGGGCGCTGCGCGGCACGATCAGCGTCGAGCCGGCCTTGATCAGCATCCGCGGCGGCACGTTGTTGATCGCGCGCAGGTCGGCTTCGCTCATGCCCGAGCGCTGCGCGGCATCGGCCACGGTCATCGTGGCCGGCACCGTCCAGGCGGTCCAGCTGGCGTACTGGCCCTGGCTGTAGGCCTCGAAGTTGCGCTGGAACACGGCGGCGTTGTCCCACGGCAGCAGGATCTCCGGCGTGCCGGCGGCCAGCAGCACCGGCTTGTGGGCCGACGGATTGAGCGCGCGGAAGTCCTCGATCTGCACGTCGGCCAGCTTGGCCGCCAGCGCAACGTCGAGATCGCGCTTGAGCGCGACGGTCTGGAAGTAGGGGTGGTTGGCGATCAGCGGCAGGTCGACATTGAAGCGCGCCGGATCGGCGACGATGTTCTTGACCGCCTGCAGCTTCGGCACGTAGAGCCGGGTCTCGGCGGGCATCGCGAGGTCGCTGTAGGTGGTGGGCAGGCCGGCGCGCTGGTTCTTGGCGATCGCCTTGCCGACGTTGCCTTCGCCCCAGTTGTAGGCGGCCAGCGCGAGTTGCCAGTCGCCGAACATGCCGTAGAGCCGCTGCAGGTAGTCGAGTGCTGCGCGGGTCGAGGCCACGACGTCGCGCCGGTCGTCGCGGAAGATGTTCTGCTTCAGGTCGTAGTCGGTGCCGGTGGCCGGCATGAACTGCCACATGCCGGCCGCGCGAGCGCTCGACACGGCCTGCGGGTTGAAGGCGCTCTCGATGTAGGGCAGCAGCGCGAGTTCGGTCGGCATGTCGCGGCGTTCGAGCTCCTCGACGATGTGGAAGATGTAGCGGTTCGAGCGCTCGGTCATGCGCTGGATGTAGTCGGGCCGGCTCGCATACCACTGCTCGCGGTCACGCACCAGATCGCTGCTGAGATCGGGCATCTTGAAGCCGCGGCGGATGCGGTCCCACATGTCGGTGGGCGGGGCCAGCGTGACCACGGCGCGCGACTTGGTGTTGCCCGAGGTGATCGGCGTCAGGTTGCCGCCCGGATAGACCGGCGTGCCGCCGGCCGAAGCGCCACCGGGCGCCGACCCGGTGCCGGTGGCACAGCCCGCGAGAAACAAGGAGCCCGCGAGGCAGGCGGCTAGCAGAAATTTCATCGAAAGTCGTTTTTCCATTGGCGCAGCGCGGGGAACACTTCGGCCGGCGCGGCTTGCGCGCAAAGGCCGGCATGAGCCTGGACCGACTGACTGACAGTGGCTTCGCAGCTGCGAAGTGAGGGATGGATTCGGCGCCCGGTGAGCCGCTGCGGGGGCAGCGTCGGCTGGCCGCGCGCACGCAATGTTTCGCAGTGCGCCGTGTAGTGAGTGAGATCCGGGTTGCCGGGTTCCACGCTTTGTGCAAATCTCGGAAAAGCAAGCGTGACTTCGTGGCCGCAGTCCGCGTACGGCGCCGCCACGTCGCCGGTGTGATCGGCATGATGGCGCGTGACTAGAATCGCGGCCAGTTGCAGATTGCCGCGCGGGAGTGCTTCGGACACCGGCCCGGCGTCCCCTGGGTCGACCACGATCGCGTCGTGCCCGTCCTGCGACATCCAGATGCAGTTGTCGGCGAAGGCGGGCAGCGGAACGAGGGTCATGAGCGGTCAAATTATAGGTTTGCACGATTGGTTCGAGACCCCCCCCGGCCGTTATCTGCTGGCCTGGGAGCAGGCGCAGCTCGACCAGGCCGTCGCCGACGTGTTCGGTTACCACGCGCTGCAGCTGGGCCTGTCCGAGGTCGAGGGATTGCGCGCCAATCGCATGCCGCACCGCTGGCTGGCGCTGTCGGATCCGGCCCAGGCCAGCGCCAGCGCGCTGGTGACGGACTTCTCGGCCTTGCCTTTTTCGGCCAACAGCCTCGACCTGGTGGTGTTGCCGCATGCGCTCGAGCTCAGTCCCGACCCGCACGCGACCCTGCGCGAGGTCGAGCGGGTGCTGGTGCCCGAGGGCCGCGTCGTCATCTGCGGCCTGAATCCGGCCAGCCTCTGGGGCATGCGGCAGCGCCGGGCTCGTCTTTTTCGACGGCTGGGATTCGGCGAGCTGTTCCTGCCCGAAGCCGGCGATTTCATCGGCTATCGGCGCATGCGCGACTGGTTGCGGCTGCTGAGCTTCGAGGTCGAGTCGGGGCGCTTCGGCGTCTATCGGCCTGCGGTCCGCAGCGAAGCCTGGTTGGAGCGCTGCCGCTGGTTCGACGCCGCCGGCGAGCGCTGGTGGCCGATTTTCGGTGCTGTTTATTTCCTCGTGGCGGTGAAACGGGTGCGGGGGCTGCGGCTGCTGAGCGCCGACTGGCGCCGCGCCGCCTCGCGCGCCAGCGCGCCGGTGCCAATCGCGGGAAAGATGCACCGGGGACGCGACAATCGGGGACATCGAGAAGGAAACGGTTTTTGAACGAAGTACAGATCTACACCGACGGTGCCTGCAAGGGCAACCCCGGTCCCGGCGGCTGGGGCGCATGGCTCAAGTCGGGCGCCACTGAGAAGGAGCTTTTCGGCGGCGAACTCAACACCACCAACAACCGCATGGAACTGCAGGCGGTGATCGAGGGCCTCGGCGCGCTCAAGCGGCCGTGCAAGGTCGTCCTCTACCTGGACAGCCAGTACGTGCGCATGGGCATCACCGAATGGATCAAGGGCTGGAAGGCCAAGGGCTGGCGCACCTCGACCAAGCAGCCCGTGAAGAATGTCGAACTCTGGCAGCAGTTGGACAAGCTGGTGGCCGAGGGCGGCCACCAGATCGAATGGCGCTGGGTCAAGGGTCACTCGGGCGATCCGGGGAACGAGCGCGCGGATGCGCTCGCGAACAAGGGTGTCGAGCGCGCACTCGGCCGGATTTAGCTCGCCCCCAGGTTGGCTCACTTCGTGTAGCCGCCCACCCCCTACCGGGGGCAACACCAGCGGCCCGGCGGAGCCGGTTCCGCGGTGTTTCACGAACCGGCCTGGCTTTGCCGGCCCTTGGCGTGCATGAAGTGCGCGAAGGCTGAGGGCGGGTTCAAATGCGCTTCAGCGCCTCCAGGCATTCGCCCATCTGTGCCCGGAAAAGGCGATCGTCGGCGACGCGCAGCCGGCGGCTCATCTCGCGCGCGACGTTCATCTGGATCAGCGCGAACTGTTCGACGTCGCGCTCGAACAGGCGGTACAGGTTGGCCGAAGTGAGTTCGATTGCGACGCAGTCGGCATCGGCGCGCACCGAGGCGCTGCGCGGAAAGAGGTCGAGCAGGGCCATCTCGCCGAAACAGTCGCCCCGGACCAGGTGCCCCAGCAGCAGCTCGTGCGACTGCCAGCTCTTGGACACGGTCGCGCTGCCGGTTTCGAGCACGAACATGCCGTGGCCGGGCTCGCCTTCGCGGAAGAAGTAGCTGCCGCCCGGCACTTCGACGACCGGCGCGGACGCCAGCAGGAACTCGATGGTTTCCGCGCCGATGGCGCCGAAGATCGGCATCTGCTGCATCAACTCGATTCTGGTGGCGGCCATGCGCAACTCCCGTGAGGCCAGGGGCGGGCAGCGACCTTACACCACGCCGTCGAAGATCATCACATCGACCGCTTCGCCCGCCGCCACGCTCGCCTGGTCGTGGTGCAGCACCACCAGGCCGTTGGCCTCGACCATCGAGCTCAGGACGCCCGAGCCCTGATTGCCGGCGATGCGCACCTCGGGCAGCGCGCCCGCGACCGCCTGCACCCGGCCGCGCTGGTACTCGGTGCGTCCGGGCTTCTTGCGAATCGCATCCACGCTGGTGGCGCGCAGCAGCGGCGGCGGCGCGGCGCAGGCTGCGTTGCAGCCCATCATCTGCAGCAGCGCAGGGCGCACGAAGGCAAGGAAGGTCACCATCACCGCCACCGGATTGCCCGGCAGGCCGAACAGCACGGCGGGCCCGCGCTGTTCGTTCGGCGCCGGGATCAGGCCGACCGCCATCGGCCGGCCGGGCCGCATCGCGACGCGCCAGAACGCCATGTCGCCGAGCCGCTGCATGACGGCGCGCGTGTGGTCGGCCTCGCCGACGCTGACGCCGCCGCTGGTGATGATGGCGTCGGCATCCGCCGCGGCGCGGCGCAGCGCGGATTCGAGCGCCGCCGGATCGTCGCGTACCAGGCCGAGGTCGATCACCTCGCAGCCCAGTCGGGTGAGCAGGCCGAACACGGTGTAGCGGTTGCTGTCGTAGACCGCACCTTCGCGCGGCAGTTCGCCGAGACTCAGGATCTCGTCGCCGGTGGAGAAATAGGCGACGCGCAGGCGCCGCAGCACCGGCACCATCGGCAATCCGAGGCTGGCCACCATGCCGAGCGCGGCCGGTGTGATGATCTGGCCGCGGCGCAGCGCGGGCTGGCCCTGCATCAGGTCTTCGCCGGCGAAGCGGCGGTTGTCGCCGCGCCGCAGCGCCCGGGCCGGGAAGCTCACGCGCTCGCCTTCGACCGTGCAGAACTCCTGCGGAATCACCGTGTCGAGTCCGGCCGGCATCACCGCGCCGGTCATGATCTTGACGGCATCGCCGGCCCCCAGCGTGCCGCGCCAGGCGGCGCCGGCCAGCGCGGTGCCGACCACGCGCAGCGTGAGCGTGGCGTCGCCGGCGGCGTCGAGCACCGTGCCGTCGAAGGCGAAGCCGTCCATGGCCGAGTTGTCGTGCGGCGGCACGCTGACCGGCGAGACGACGTCCTCGGCCAGCACCCGTCCGAGCGCATCGCGCAGGGCCAGGCGTTCGACCTGCGTGACGACCGCGGGCTCGGCCAGTTGCGCCAGGAAGGCCTGCACGGCGTCGACGCCCAGGGCCTTGGGGTCATAGCCCGCCAGCGCGGCGGCAATCTCGGCAATTCGGCTCATGGCAACAAAGGAATCAGCAACGCCGGGCTTCGAGCGCGTGCAGCTCGGCCAGCGTGTTGGCGTTGAAGAACGCATTGGCGGCATCGCCGGGGCGATCGAAGGGCACCAGCACCGTGCGGTGCTGTCCGGTCCACTTGTCGATCTTGCGGCCGCCGTTCTGCGTGAAGCGCACCAGGCTTTCGAGCAGTGTGGCGCGCAGCAGGCAGAACACCGGCTGCGGGAACAGCACCGGCGCGGCAGCCGGATCGTCCGCGGCCTCGGGCGCGCTGACCATCGCGATGTCGGCGTCCTCGGCCGCCAGGGCGGCGGCGAGGCGGCTGGCCAGGTCGAGCGGGAACAGCGGCGTGTCGCAGGGCACGGTGAGCAGGTAGGGCGTCTCGCAGCGCTCCAGCCCGGTCAGGAAGCCGGCCAGCGGCCCCGCATAGTCGGCCAGGCCGTCCGGCCAGACCGGCACGCCGAAGGACTCGTAGGCGGCCAGGTTGCGATTGGCGTTCACCATGATCTCGCCGACCTGCAGCCCCAGGCGCAGCACCGCGTGCATCGCGAGCGGCGTGCCGTTGAAGTTCTGCAGGCCCTTGTCGACGCCACCCATGCGCGAGCCGCGGCCGCCGGCGAGCACGAGGCCGGTGATCTCGCCGGCGTCGATGGCAGTCGTTGGGTTCATTCCGGCCGCGCTCATCCGCCGATATAGCTCATCTCGACCCGGCGCGGTGCGCTGCTGTCGGTGTCGGGTGCGCGCAGTGCGCGCAGTTCGGAGTAGCGGTCGCTGCGGCCCTGCCAGATGTGGCCGAGGGCGGAGGCGATCTGCGCGTCGTCGGCGTCGCCGCGCAGAAGTGGACGCAGGTCGTGGCCCTGGCTGGCGAACAGGCACAGGTAGAGCTTGCCCTCCGTCGACAGTCGCGCGCGGCTGCAGTCGTGGCAGAAGGCCTGGGTCACGCTGCTGATCACGCCGATCTCGCCGGCGCCGTCCGCGTAGGCCCAGCGCTGCGCGGTTTCGCCGGCCGCGGTGGCTTCCAGTGGCGCCAGTGGAAACACTTCGGCGAGCCGCCGCACGACTTCGGCCGACGGCAGCACTTCGTCCATGCGCCAGCCGTTGGTGGCGCCGACGTCCATGTACTCGATGAAGCGCAGCACCACGCCGGTGCCGCGGAAGTGGCGGGCCATCGGCAGGATCTCCTGCTCGTTGGTGCCGCGCTTGACCACCATGTTGACCTTGATCGGGCCCAGCCCGGCCGCCTGCGCGGCCTCGATGCCGGCCAGCACCTCGGCGACGGGGAAGTCGACGTCGTTCATGCTGCGAAACACCGTGTCGTCGAGGCCGTCGAGGCTCACGGTCACGCGCTTGAGGCCGGCCGCCTTCAGCGCCTGGGCCTTGCGCGCGAGCAGCGAGCCGTTGGTGGTCAGCGTGAGGTCGAGCGGCTGGCCGTCCGGTGTGCGCAGCGCCGCGAGCTGCTCGACCAGCACCTCGAGGTTCTTGCGCAGCAGCGGCTCGCCGCCGGTGAGCCGGATCTTGTGCACGCCATGGCTGGCGAAGATGCGCGCCAGCCGCGTGATCTCCTCGAAGCTCAGCAGCGCGCTGTGGGGCAGGTACTGGTAGTCCTTGTCGAACACTTCCTTCGGCATGCAGTAGCTGCAGCGGAAGTTGCAGCGGTCGGTCACGCTGATGCGCAGGTCGGTCAGGGGCCGGGCCAGCCGGTCGAGCAGCACGCCGGTGGCCGCGACCATGCGCTCGGGCGCGGCCGCGGCGCGGCGCGGGCGGCCGATCTCGGAGACGTGGACGACATGCTTGTTCATGAGGGTCAATTTAACGCATCGCCGGGGCTGCTGCCCTTGCAAGGGCACTTGCTCAGCCGTGCTTCACGGCCACGGTCTTGAGCGTGGTGAAGCCGTACAGCGCCTCGAAGCCCTTCTCGCGGCCGTAGCCCGAGGACTTGACGCCGCCGAACGGCAGTTCGACCCCGCCGCCCGCGCCGTAGTTGTTGATGAACACCTGGCCGCTCTTCACGCGCTTGGCCATCCGGAACTGGCGTCCGCCGTCGTGGGTCCAGATGCCGGCGACCAGGCCGAACTGGGTGGCGTTGGCCAGCGCCACCGCCTCGTCCTCGTCGCGGAAGGACATCGCGGCCAGCACCGGGCCGAAGACTTCCTCCTGCGCCAGGCGGTGGTCCACCGGCACGTCGCGCAGCAGGGTGGGGGCCTGGTAGAAACCGGCCTCGGGCGCTTCGTCGACCACCACGCCCTGCGCCACCATCGGGATGCCTGCCACGTGCGCGTCCGACAGGAAGTCCCACACGCGCTGCTGCTGCGTCTGGCGGATGAGCGGGCCGACGTCCAGGTCCATGGCCGCGGGGCCGACGCGCAGCGCCTCGAAGGCATGGCCCAGGCGCTGCAGCAGCGGCTCGTAGATGGCCTGGTCGATCAGCACGCGCGAGCCGGCCGAGCAGGTCTGGCCGGCGTTCTGCACGATGGCGTTGATCAGCACCGGGATCGCCGCGCCCAGGTCGGCGTCGGCGAACACGATCTGCGGGCTCTTGCCGCCGAGCTCGAGCGTCACCGGGCAATGACGCTCGGCCGCCACCTGCTGGATCAGCGTGCCCACCTTCGGGCTGCCGGTGAAGCTGATGTGGTCGATGCCCTCGTGGCGCGCCAGCGCGTCGCCGACCTCGTGGCCATAGCCGGTCACGATGTTCAGCGCGCCGGGCGGGAAGCCGACCTCGGCCGCCAACTGGGCGACCCGGATCAGCGACAGACAGGCGTCCTCGGAGGGCTTGACCACGCAGACGTTGCCGGCGGCCAGGGCGCCGCCGACGCTGCGGCCGAAGATCTGCATCGGGTAGTTCCACGGGATGATGTGGCCGGTGACGCCGTGCGGCTCGCGCCAGGTGAAGACGCTGTAGCCATCCTGGTAGGGAATGGTCTCGCCGTGCAGCTTGTCGCAGGCGCCGGCATAGAACTCGAAGTAGCGCACCAGCGCCACCGCATCGGCGCGGGCCTGCTTGACCGGCTTGCCGCAGTCGCGCTGCTCGATCAGCGCCAGCTCGTCGACGTGCTCGGCGATCTTCTGCGACAGCTTGTAGAGCAGCCGCCCGCGCTCGGCCGCGCTGACCTTGTGCCAGGTGGTCTCGAAGCAATGGCGCGCCGCGCGCACCGCGGCGTCGATGTCCGCTGCATTGCCGCGCTGCAGTTCGTCGAAGACCTGGCCGTCGGACGGATCGATCACCGGCAGCGTGCGGCCGGACGAGGAAGCAACGTTTTCGTTGCCGATGTAGTTGAGTTGCATGGTGGAAATGGTAACGGTCCGCCGTCGCGTTTCGCGTTCAGCGTGCAGCGGCTGCCTTCGGCAGCGCGCGCAGCGCATTCAGCATGCGCTCGACATGCTTGTCCGGATTCAGGTTCTGGTAGTAGTAGGCGACCTTGCCGTTGGGCGCGACCACGTAGGACAGTCGGTTGGCGAAATCCGGCCGGGTCTGCATCAGCGCGTCGAAACCCTCGATCACGGTCTTCGACTGGTCCGACGCCACCGGAAAGCGGCTTTGGCAGGACTTGACCGAGAACTTCGCGAGGGTGTCGATGTCGTCGGCCGACACACCGATCACGGTGGCGCCGAGCGCCGCGAACTGATCGATGGCTTCGGCGAAGGCATGCGCCTCGATGGAGCAGTCGTTCGAGTCCGCCGCCGGGAAGAAATAGACCACCACCGGCCCCTGGGCGAGCGCGTCGGCCAGCGAGTAGCGGAAAGTCTTGCCGCCCAGCGCCGCAGTGGCGGTGAATCTGGGCACCGCGTCGCCGATGTCGAGGGCGGCGAGGGCGGGCGCGGCCAGGGCGGCGGCGAAGGCAACGAAAGTTGCGCGCGCGGCGATCGATAGCATCATGATGTAACCCCGGGTGAGAGCGTTTCGAATTCTAGGACCGCATCCCGTCTCGCGGCGGTTCGATGCATGCGCGCCAGCAATGAGGAATTTGACATGACGATTGGCCTGGATCGCTGGCTCCGCCTGGCGCTGGTCTGCGCCGGCATCGCGCTGCTGGGCGCCTGCGGCTCGCTGCCGATATCGCGCGACCGCCCGGCCGAATACGCCGCGGTGCCCGACCGCTCGACCCGGCTGGCGAAGATCGTCGCGGATTCGACGCCGCCCGAGGAGCATTCCGGCTTTCGCCTGATGCCGTTGGGCGTCTATTCGCTCGACGCTCGCGTCCAGCTTGCCCAGCGGGCCCAGCAGTCGCTGGTGGTGCAGTACTACCAGCTCGAGAACGATGCCACCGGCCGGCTCCTGATGCGTGCCCTGCGCGAGGCCGCCGGGCGCGGCGTGAAGGTGCGGGTGCTGGTGGACGACCTCTACACCGCGAAGAGCCAGCAGCCGCTGCTGGCGCTGGCGCAGACGCCGAACGTGGAGGTGCGCCTCTTCAATCCCTTCTGTTGCGGCCGGGACGGCTTCCTGTCGCGCTTCCTCGCTTCCCCGCAGGAGATCGGGCGGCTCAACCATCGCATGCACAACAAGCTCTTCATCGCCGACGGCGTGGTGGCGGTGGTCGGCGGGCGCAACATCGCGGACGAGTATTTCGTGCTCAGCGAGGCGCAGAACTTCATCGACATGGACGCGCTGGTCGTCGGCAAGGTGGTGGCCGAACTCGAGGCGATCTTCGACGAATACTGGAATGCCGAACAGGTCTGGCCGATCGCCGAGATCGTCCGCGGCCCGGGCGGGCGCAAGCCCGGCGCCGAGGAGTTCGATGCCTGGATCGGCATGAGCTCCCCGCCGCCGAAAATCCTGTTGCCGCCGTCAGACGTGCTCGGCTACGGACCGATCGCCGAGGAGCTGGATGGTGGCCGGATGGGCCTCCTCTGGGGCGAGGCGCACGCCATCGCCGACCCGCCGACCAAGCCAGCCACCATGACCGCCGACGACGCGCTCGCCACCAGCGTGACCATGAAGGTCTGGGGCCTGCTGATGGACGCCAGGACCGAGGTCGACCTGACGTCGCCCTACCTGGTGCCCGGCGAGAAGGGGATGGCCGCGTTCGAGGACCTGTCGCGGCGCAAGGTCAAGCTGACGCTGCTGACCAACTCGCTGGCCGCCAACGACGAACCGCTGGTCCATACCGGCTACGCGCGTTACCGCGAGCGCCTGCTCGCGACGGGCGCCGACCTGTACGAACTGAGCCCGGAGCGCACCACCGCCAACAAGCGCTTCGACATGTTCGGCAACTCGCTCGGCCGGCTGCATGCCAAGACGGCTGCGATCGACCGCCGGCGCATCTTCGTCGGTTCGATGAACCTGGACCCGCGCTCGGCGACCCAGAACACCGAAATGGGCGTGGTGGTCGACAGCCCCCAGCTGGCGCGCGAGATGCTGCGGGTCATCAACATCAGCAAGCTGCAGAATTCCTACCGCCTGCGGCTGGACAAGAGCACCGGCGCGCTCGAATGGCTCACCACCGACGGGGAGAAGGAAGTGATCCTGACCTCGGAGCCCGAATCGGGCTTCTTCAAGCGGTTCTACAACTCCCTGATCGCGCCGATCGTGCCGGAGATGCTGCTGTAGGCTCGGGGGATGGTCCTTTTCCGCCCTTGCAATCCGCCGCCGCCGCCCCACATGCTGTGCATGAACGCTACCCATACTCCCGCGCACAAGGCCGATCTGGCCGTGACGCATGTCCTGGCCCAGCTCCTCGAGCGGCTGGAGCACAGCGCCGTGCCGGTAGGCCCCGAGCAATACCGGTCGGTCGTGATGCACCTGGTCGATCAATTCCGCGATTCCGAGCCCGGCGCCGAACTCGGCCAGCTGCTGGATGCCTATCCCGCCGCCTCGCAGGTGTACGAGAACCTCAACTACCAGCACGCCGGCCTGTGCCGTTCGGCGCTCGACGCCTCGCTGGCGGCCGAACTGGCCGCCAAGACGGCCATCGGGCGTGCCATGCACCGAGACGGTCCCCCGGAAGCAGCCCATGAGTAAGACCGACGTCAAGACCGCGGTGGTGGCCGACGGCCTGCGCTACAAGGCCAAGGCGCCCGGCTCGCCGTTTCGCGCCTCGGCCTCGTTCAGCGGCGCCACGATGTCCTGCTTCATGTGCGGGAAGCATCGCGTGCGCTCCCAGATGCGGACCCGCCAGCTGCTCGGAAAATCACAGACGGTCTGCGCGCCTTCCTGCAAGGCGCTCGACGAATTGATGGAATCGGCCGGCACCGCCTGACCTGGTGCGAATTGCCTCGCCTATGAGAGTTGGCGAGGCAATTGATTTCATCTAATTAATACTTCATTCCGCCTATCCAGTCGCGGGCATTCGAACTACAGTTAGAAACAAATGATGCGAATAGTTGCATCAATACCTAAGTTCTAATTAATCGTAGCTTCAATGATCCCAATGAAGACCACTGCTTCGAACGGGTCGGGTCTGCGTCGAACGCACGCGAAAGGACGGCCCCTGTGAGCTCACCGCGTCACGTCATCATGCAGGTCGTCAAGCGCTCGGGCGGCGCCACGCACCACGTCGAGTTCTGCATCGACGACAACTTTGCCGAGCGTCTCAGGCAACTGCGCTCGCTGGTGCCGCCGCTCAACGCGCTCAACAAGCAGCGCGACCTGGTCATCGACAAGGTGCGTGTCCGGCTGCCGACCGCCATCTGGCGCTGCGGCGGCGACATCGACAGTTCGGTGGAAGGCTCCTGCATCGTGATCGCCGCCGAGGGTTTCTTCAACTGCGGCGCCAAGGACCGCAAGACGAAGGAAAAGCTCGTCACCTATACGTTCCCGATCGCGCGGCTGATCGAGCTGCACATGGAGCGGCCTGCGGCCGAGACCTTCTACATTCGCGACGGCATCTTCACCAACGACGAGCCGGCCGAGTCCGCGGCCGGCCGCTGGGTCGCCTCGCTGCACGAGCTGGATGACATGCGCGTGCCCGAGGCGCCGTCCGATTTCGACACCCTGCAGGGCGTGCCGCTGCGTGCCGAGCAAAGCACGCCGCCGGCCCGTGGCGTCAGCCTGAACTGAGCGTCCCCAGTCAGTCCGGTTTCATCTGCACGGGATCGTAGAAGAACTCTTCCTGCGCGATGCGCTCGCCGTCCCAGCGCTGCCAGGCGAGCTCTTCGATGCGCATGCGGCGCCCATCGTTGCCGGTGAAGTCGAAGATCCAGCGGATCACGACATGGTCGCCGCTCACGCACACCGGCCGCACGCAATGCGAGACCACCGAAGCGGTTCGGGCGAGCACTGCGCGTTCATGCGCGACAAGTACCGCGCGGCCGCGCCGGGGCTCGGCCTGGTTCTCGCGCATCGACGCATCCTCGGTATAGAAATCCTCGATCGCCTGCGCGTGCTGGCCGCTCTCGACTGCGGCGATGAAGGCTTCGAGCGTCGCGGTCGAAGGCATCGCTGCTACTGCAGCTTCACTTCGACCCGGCGCGCTTCCGCCGGCGGTCCGTCGGCCTGGGCCTGCGCAGGCTTGGCGAGCTCGACCTTGTCTTCCGGTACGCCGGCGATCTTGAGGGCTGCGCCCACCGCCGTCGCGCGCTGCTTGGCGAGTTCGGCATTCTTCTCGGGGTCGCCGGTGGCGTCGTGGTAGCCGCTCACCAGCACGCGGCCGCCGCTCTGCACGGATTTCACGATCTCGGCCAGCGCCGCGCTGGAGCCCGCCGGCACTTCGGCGCTGCTGGTGGCGAAGTAGAACTTGATCACGCCGCCCTCGGCCTTGATCGAGGCACCGCCATCGGCCGCGGCCACTGACGCTGCAGCCGGTGCCGCCGCAGCGGGCGCCGCGGCAGGCGCCGCCGGTGCGCTGGCTGGCGGCGGGGCCGTGGCCGGCGCCGTCATCGCACCCGCATCGCCGGCGTGGAACTTGACCACCAGCGGCACGATCAGGAGCGCCACGATGTTGATGATCTTGATCAGCGGATTGACCGCCGGGCCGGCCGTGTCCTTGTAGGGGTCGCCGACGGTGTCGCCGGTGACCGCCGCCTTGTGCGCTTCGGAGCCCTTGCCGCCGTGGTGGCCGTCCTCGATGTACTTCTTGGCGTTGTCCCAGGCGCCGCCGCCGGTGCACATCGAGATCGCGACGAACAGGCCGGTGACGATGGTGCCCATCAGCAGGCCGCCCAGCGCCTTGGGTCCGAGCACCAGGCCGACCACGATCGGCACCACCACGGGCAGCAGCGAGGGGATCATCATTTCCTTGATTGCCGCCCCGGTCAGCATGCTCACGGCGCGGCCGTATTCGGGCTTCCCGGTGCCTTCCATGATGCCGGGGATCTCGCGGAACTGACGGCGCACCTCCTCGACGACCGAGCCGGCCGCGCGGCCCACGGCTTCCATCGCCATCGCGCCGAACAGGTAGGGGATCATGCCGCCGATGAACAGGCCGACGATCACCATCGGGTCGCTCAGGTTGAAGCTGATCGCCAGCCCGTAGCCTTCGAGCTTGTGGGTGTAGTCGGCGAACAGCACCAGTGCCGCGAGGCCGGCCGAGCCGATGGCATAGCCCTTGGTCACGGCCTTGGTGGTGTTGCCCACCGCGTCCAGCGGGTCGGTGACGTCCCGAACGCTGGCCGGCAGCTCCGACATCTCGGCGATGCCGCCGGCGTTGTCGGTGATGGGGCCGTAGGCGTCGAGCGCCACCACGATGCCCGCCATGCTGAGCATCGCGGTGGCGGCGACGGCGATGCCGTAGAGGCCGCCCAGCGTGTACGAGGCCAGGATCGCGATGCAGACGCAGATCACCGGCCAGGCGGTGGAGCGCATCGAGACGCCGAGGCCGGCAATGATGTTGGTGCCGTGGCCGGTGGTCGAGGCCTGCGCGATGTGCTTGACCGGCGAGTACTGGGTGCCGGTATAGAACTCGGTGATCCAGACCAGCGCCGCGGTCAGCGCCAGGCCGACGAAGCAGGCGCCGAACAGCTTCAGCTGGCTGCCCGAGGGTGCGATGGCATTGTCCGGGATCAGCCAACTGGTCACGAACCAGAAGGCGATCAGCGACAGGATGCCCGCCACCGCCAGGCCCTTGTACAGCGCCGGCATCACGTTCACCATGCCCGGCGAGGCCTTGACGAAGAAGCAGCCGATGATCGACGCGATGATCGACACGCCGCCGAGCGCCAGCGGGTACATCACCGCATTGACGGGCGCCGCCGTCACCATCAGCGCGCCCAGCACCATGGTCGCGATCAGCGTCACCGCATAGGTCTCGAACAGGTCGGCCGCCATGCCGGCGCAGTCGCCGACGTTGTCGCCTACGTTGTCGGCGATCACCGCCGGATTGCGCGGGTCGTCCTCGGGGATGCCGGCCTCGACCTTGCCCACCAGGTCGGCGCCGACGKCGGCGCCCTTGGTGAAGATGCCGCCGCCGAGCCGGGCGAAGATCGAGATCAGCGAGGAGCCGAAGGCGAAGCCGATCAGCGGATTGAGCAGGTTCGCAAGGTTCTTGTCCGGCGTCAGCACGCCGTTGCCGGCGAGGAACCAGTAGAAGGCCGAGACACCCAGCAGGCCGAGCCCCACCACCAGCATGCCGGTGATGGCGCCGCCGCGGAAAGCCACGTCCAGCGCCGGGCCGATGCCCTGGGTCGCGGCCTGCGCGGTACGCACGTTGGCGCGCACCGACACATTCATGCCGATGAAACCGCAGGCACCCGAGAGCACCGCGCCGATGATGAAGCCGACCGCCGTGGTGACGTCGAGAAAGATCCCGATGAGGATCGCCAGCACGATGCCGACCACCGCGATGGTGCGGTACTGCTTGGCCAGATAGGCCGCCGCGCCGGTCTGGATCGCGGCCGCGATCTCCTGCATTCGGGCGTTGCCCGGGTCCTTGGAAAGAATCCAGCTGCGCGCCCAGAAACCATAGCCCACGGCCACCAGGCCGCAGACGATGGCGAGGACGAGAGGGGTGTTGCCAGTCATGCCTTGCTTCTCCAGTCGTTCGTTGTAACTAATGGAGACGAAAGCCCGACCCTGTGCGCAACGCGTACGGGACAGTGCTTCCGCCGCGTTGCTTCCTCGAAGCCCCGGTGCCGCGAAGGGCAGGGACCGATTGGCCAACGTAGGCAATTTACAGGCAAAAGTGACTTTCTGTGCGACCGGGCTGTGACATGGAAAGTAAACTTCGGGTTTGTCCGCATCCCGCGAACACTTTCAACTACTCCAAGACAGACCATGTCCCTCGGCCAAGTTTCCCCCGGCAAAGACGCCCCCGAAGCCTTCAATGTCGTCATCGAGATCCCGATGAACGCCGACCCGATCAAGTACGAAGTCGACAAGGAATCAGGCGCGATCTTCGTCGACCGCTTCATGACGACCGCGATGCACTACCCGACCAACTACGGCTATGTGCCGCAGACCCTGTCGGGCGACGGCGATCCGGTCGACGTGCTGGTGATCACGCCCTGGGCGCTGGTGCCGGGCGTGGTGGTGCCCTGCCGGCCGATCGGCATCCTGATGATGGAAGACGAGGCCGGCGTCGACGGCAAGGTGCTCGCCGTGCCGACCGACAAGGTGCTGCCGATCTACAGCCACTGGAAGAAGGTCGAGGACGTGAACCCGATGCGCCTGAAGGCCATCACCCACTTCTTCGAGCACTACAAGGACCTGGAAGCCGGCAAGTGGGTCAAGGTGCTGGGCTGGGAAGGCATCGATGCCGCCAAGAAGGAAATCATGGACGGCATCGCGAACTTCAAGAAGTAGGCTCGTCGGCCTCGCGCCGATGCGCCAGACGGTACAGCAGCGGCAGCACCAGCAGCGTCAGCGCGGTCGACGACAGGATGCCGCCGATCACCACCGTGGCCAGCGGCCGCTGCACCTCGGCGCCGGTGCCCGTGGCGATGGCCATCGGGACGAAGCCCAGCGACGCCACCAATGCCGTCATCAGCACCGGCCGCAGCCGGGTCAGCGCGCCTTCGTGGATGGCCTGGTCGAGGCTGCGGCCCTCGTCGCGCAGGTTGCGGATGAACGACAGCATCACCAGCCCGTTGAGCACCGCCACGCCTGACAGCGCGATCAGCCCGACCGCGGCCGAGATCGAGATCGGGATGTCGCGCAGCCACAGCGCGACGATGCCGCCGGTCAGCGCGAACGGGATGCCGGTGAAGACCAGCAGCCCGTCCTTCAGGTTGCCGAACATCGCGAACAGCAGCACCAGGACCAGCAGCAGCGCCACCGGTATCACGACCTTGAGCCGCGCCGTCGCCGATTCGAGCTGCTCGAAGGTGCCGCCCCAGGTGCTCCAGTAGCCGGTCGGCAGCTTGACCCCGGCCTGCAGCGCCGCCTCGGCTTCGGGCACGAAGCTGCCGATGCTTCGGCCCTGCACGTTGGCGCTGACCACGATGCGGCGCTTGCCGTTCTCGCGCGACACCTGGTTCGGCCCGGGCGCGATCTCCAGCGTGGCGAGCTCGGACAGCGGCACGAAGGCGCTGCGGCCGTTGCCGTCCTTCGGCAGCGCGATCGGCAGCCGCCCCAGCGCCTCGATGTCGCCGCGCACCGACTCCGGCAGCCGCACGACGATGTCGAAGCGGCGGTCGCCCTGGAAGAAGGTGCCTGCTTCCTTGCCGCCGATGGCGATCGAGACCGCCTCCTGCACCTCGTTCATGTTCAGGCCGTGGCGCGTGGCCTTGGCGCGGTCGATGTTCACGCTGAGCATCGGCAGTCCGGTGGTCTGCTCGACCTTCACTTCCGTCGCTCCGGGGACCGCCTGCAGCACGGCGGCGATGCGGTTGGCGGTGTCGTTCAGCACCTCGTTGTCGTCGCCGAAGACCTTGACCGCGACGTCCGAGCGCACGCCCGAGATCAGTTCGTTGAAGCGCAGCTGGATCGGCTGCGAGAACTCGTAGTTGTTGCCCGGCAGCTGGGCGACCTCCTCGCGCACCGCGGCCAGCAGTTCTTCGCGCGTCCTGCGCGGCGCGGGCCACTGCGATTCGGGCTTGAGCATGATGTAGCCGTCGGAGATGTTCGGCGGCATCGGGTCGGACGCGATTTCCGCCGTCCCGGTGCGCGCGAAGATGCGTTCGATCTCGGGAAACTTCTGCTTCAGCCGCTCTTCGATGCGCGCCTGCATCTCGACCGATTGCGTGAGGCTGGTGCCCGGTATGCGCAACGCCTGGATCGAGAAATCGCCTTCGTTCAGATTGGGCACGAACTCCCGGCCCAGCCGGCTCCCCGCCAGCAGCGACAGCGCCACGATCACGACCACGGCCGTCAGCACCACGGGGGTGTTGGCGATGCTGTGGCGCAGTGCCGGCGCGTACCAGCGTCGGGCCCATTGCATCAGCCGGTTCTCCTTCTCGGCGACCTTGTCGCCGATGAACAGCGCGACCGCTGCCGGCACGAAGGTGACCGAGAGGATCATCGCGCCGACCAGCGCGATCACGACCGTGAAGGCCATCGGCTGGAACATCTTCCCCTCGACGCCGGTGAGCGCGAAGATCGGCAGGTAGACGATCATGATGATCAGCTGTCCGAAGATCAGCGGGCGCCGGGCCTCCTTGGATGCCGCGAACACCTCGTGGAAGCGCTCCGAGCGCGTCAGCGGCCGGCCATGGTGAGCCTGGGCATGGGCGAGCCGCCGCACGCAGTTCTCGACGATCACCACCGCGCCGTCGACGATGATCCCGAAGTCCAGCGCGCCCAGGCTCAGCAGGTTGGCGCTGATCCGGTAGTGCACCATGCCCGTGAAGGTGAACAGCATCGAGAACGGAATCACCAGCGCGGTGATGATCGCCGCGCGGATATTGCCGAGGAACAGGAACAGCACCGCGATCACCAGCACCGCACCCTCGAGCAGGTTCGTCTTCACGGTGGCGATGGCCTTGTCGACCAGCACCGTGCGATCGTAGACTGTGACCGCGTTCACGCCCGGCGGCAGGTTGCGGTTGATCACGGCCATCTGCCTGTCGACCGCCTGCGAGACCGCGCGGCTGTTTTCCCCGAGCAGCATGAAGACCGTGCCGAGCACCACTTCGCGGCCGTTCTCGGTGGCCGCGCCGGTGCGCAGTTCCTGCCCGATCGATACCTCGGCGACGTCGCGAATGCGCACCGGCTGGCCCTGCGCGCTGCCGACGATGATCTCGCGCAGGTCGTCGATCGATTTCACCTGGCCCGGTGCGCGCACCAGGTACTGTTCGCCGCGCCGCTCGATGTAGCCGGCGCCGACGTTGGCGTTGTTGCGCTCCAGTGCCATGACCACGTCCTGGAGGCTCAGGCCGCGCGCGGCGAGGCGCTCCAGGTCGGGCGCCACCTGGAACTGCTTGTCGAAGCCGCCGATGGTGTTGATCTCCGTGACGCCCGGCACGTTGCGCAGTTGCGGCTTGATCACCCAGTCCTGGATCTCGCGCAGGTCGGTCGGCGTGTAGGGCGTGCCGTCGGGCTTCCTCGCCTCGTCATCGGCCTCCACCGTCCACAGGTAGATTTCGCCGAGGCCGCTGGAGATCGGGCCCATGGTGGGCGTCACGCCGTCGGGCAGCTTGTCCCTGGCCTCCTGCATGCGCTGGTTGACGAGCTGGCGTGCGAAGTGGATGTCGGTTCCGTCCTTGAAGATCACGGTCAGCTGCGACAGGCCGTAGCGCGACAGCGACCGGGTCTGCTCCAGGCCCGGCAGCCCGGCCATCACCGACTCGATCGGGTAGGTGACGCGCTGCTCCATCTCGAGCGGCGAGTAGCCGGGTGCCGAGGTGTTGACCTGCACC
Organism: Variovorax sp. P2_H12; assembly: GCF_056403395.1. NCBI lineage: Bacteria > Pseudomonadati > Pseudomonadota > Betaproteobacteria > Burkholderiales > Comamonadaceae > Variovorax > Variovorax sp. P2_H12. The sequence continues at coordinate 107,428 of NZ_JBFUFO010000001.1, forward strand.
TGGACATTGGTGATGTCCGGTATCGCGTCGATGGGCAGGCGCCCGTAGTTGTAGATGCCGAGGGCGCTCATTCCGAGCACGGCGAGGATCACCAGCCATCGCTGTTCGATGGCGAAGCGTATGAGGCGTTCGAACATGTGTCTCGCGCCTCAGTGGGTGTGGCTCGCGCCGGCTTTGCCGAGCTCGGACTTGAGGACGTAGGTGTTCGAGCTGGCGTAGCGGGCGCCCGGCTCCAGGCCCTGCGTGATCTCGACGAAAGGACCGCCCCTTCGGCCCAGGGTCACCGGCTGCGCGACGAAGCCGCCGGGCACGGCCAGGAAGACCACGCTCCGGTCGTCGAGCGTCTGCACCGCTTCGGCGCGCACGGTCACCGGCGCCTCGGCCTCCTGCGTGATCACGGTCACCGTGACGAACAGCCCGGGCCGCCACGCGAGCTGCGGATTGGCCAGCGTGACGCGCGCCTTCGCGGTGCGCGTCTGTTCGCCGATCAGCGCGCCGACATAGGACACGGTGCCCTCGGCCTTGACGCTGGAGGCCGTGGAGCTCACGAGCACCTTGCCGCCGACGCGGACGCGGTCGATGTCCTGCGCGGGCACGGCCATCTCGGCCCACACCATGGAGAGGTCCGACAGCGTGAAGACATTGGCGTCCTCGCGCACCGCCTCGCCGAGCGCCATGTGCTTCTCGACGATGGTGCCCTCGAAAGGCGCGCGCAGCTCGAACTGGTTCAGCGCGCCCGACGCATTCGCAGCGCCGCCGACCGCGCCGAGCTTCTGCTGCGCGTTCTGCAGTGCGATCCGCGCTTCCTGCAGCGCCGTACGGGCCTGCAGATAGTCCTGCTCGGCCGAGATCCTGTCCTTCCAGAGTTTCTCTTCTCGCTCGTAGGTCGAGCGGGCGAGTTCGAGGCGCCGCTGCGCGGTCAGCAGTTCGCTGCGCTGCTCGGACAATGCGGAGCTGGCGATCACGGCCAGCAGCTGGCCCTTGCGGACCTGCTGGCCCAGTTGCACGGGCACGCTTTCGACCACCCCGGCGAGCCGCGGCACCACGTGGGCGGTCCGGTCCTCGTTGAAGCGGATCTCGCCCGGCAGCTGCAGCGTGACCTGCACGCGGGCGCTGCCGGCCACCTGCTGTTCGATGCCGGCGGCCTCGATCTGCCCGGCGGAGAGTTCGACCCTTTCGTGTTTTTCTTCCTTCGCGCCGTGGGCGTGCGACTTGTCGCCATGGCTTTCGGGCTCCTTGTGGCCTTCGGGTTCCTTGTGGCCGGCGGCGGATTCCTTGCCGTGCTCGTGGTCGTCATGGCCGGCGGCTTCTTCATGCCCATGGCCCGCGCCGGCGCTTTCCGGCGAGCCTCCGGTCATCCGCATGGCGGCGCCCGCGAGCGCGCCGAGGATCACGATGGCCGCGATCGCGACCTTCTGCTTGTTCGAGAGTGTCATTTCGCTGCCTGTTCGTGGGGTTGGCGACCGAGAATCCGGTCGAGCGTCGTGGCGGCCTGGTAGGCGCTGGTCACGACGTCCACATAGCGCACGCGCGCCTGCAGCAGGCTGCGCTGGGCGTCGAGCACGTCGAGGAAGCCGAACTTGCCGGCCTCGAAGCCACGCGTCGCCGCGTCGTGTGCCTGCTGTGCGGCCGGAAGGATCGTGGCCTTCAGCATCTCGGCCGACGCGCGGGCGCGCGCGAGGCGGCTCGACGCCTGCTGCACCTCATTCACGAGCCGGGTGCGCGCCGCCCGCAAGTCGTCCTCGGCCTTGGCCGCGCGGCTGCTGGCGGCCTGGAGCCGGCCCTGGTTGCGGTCGAACAAGGGCAGGGGCACGGTGAGTCCCACGATGGCCTGCGTGACCTGCGTCTCGTTGAGCCGCTTGGTCCCGACGTTCAGCGTGAGGTCCGGGTACTGCTTGCTGCGCTCGACGTCCACGCCGGCCTGGCGTCTTTCGAATTCGAGCCGGCTCGCCGTCAACGCGGGCGAGGACTCGAGTTCGGCCAGCAGCTGCTGCACCCCGGGCCGCACCGGCCAGGCATCGAGGTCGCCGCGCACCTGGGCATAGGCCAGTTCGGGGCTGCCCCAGAACGAGGCCAGAGCCTGTCGCGCGGTTTGCAGTTCGGCTTGCGCATCGGCCAGTTCCAGCGCGGCGTTGGCCTGTTCCACCCGCGCTCGGGTTTCGTCCACCGGCGAGATCTTGCCGGCCGTGACCCTGCGGGCCGTGACTTCGGCGCCGCGGGCGGCGAGGTCGGCCGAACCGGCCGCGAGCGTCACGCGCTCTTGCGCCACCAGCACGCGAAAGAAGGCCGCGACGAGCTCGGCGCGCAGATCGGCCTGCGCTCCGGCCAGCGCGGCGCGGGCCAGGTTGGTCGTGCGCTCGGCTTCCGCCACACGCGCGGCGCGCTTGCCACCGAGCTCGAGCGGAATGTTGAGCTGGGTGGTCGTGGTTCGAAAGGCCTGGCGCTCGTCCTCGACCAGCAGGGCCAGTTCCGGATTCGGCAGCAGGCCGGCCTGCTGCCGCTCGCCTTCGCTGGCCTCGACCTCGCGGCGGGCCGCCGACACGCTCGGGCTGTAGGCCTCCGCGAGGGCAGAGGCCGTCGCCAGGGTCAGCGCATTCGCAGGATCGTGGCTGCGGGAAGTTGAAGAAGAAGTCTCAGGCTGGGCCTGGACGTGGAAGGGACTGGACAAGGCGGCCGCCAGCCCGAGCGGCCATAGAAGTCTTCGCATCGAATCTCATGAGGGTTGAACCAGAGGATTCGGCGGGACGGAAACGGGGATGTGTGTTGCGCGTCTCGCCGGTCAAGCGAGACGGGGCCACTGAGGCCGGTCGGGTGCGCGCGGCTGCGCGGACAGGTAGTGCTGCGGCGGCGCCGACGCGCGCCCTGGCCTGAGGTCGGGTGCGTGGGTCGAACCGTCCGATGCCGGCAGCGGCAGCGCGCAGGACGCGTGGCAGGCGCCGCAGTCGTTGTCGAGCAGACCCTGGCCCGAGGCGGCCTTCTGCGGGTCGGCCTGATGAAGGTGGCCATGATGCCCGATGTGTGTCGCGTGGCCCGGATTGCTCTCGTGAGCGCAGTAGGCGCTGGCACTGGCCCAGGTCAGCTGCAGGGGCAGCAGCAGCGCGAGCAGGAACCAGAATCGGTGCAATCGGGACATCGGCGCGGAGTATAGAAGGGGGCCGCTTGTCCCTGCGCCGCCCAAGCCTTCATTCGTCGTGGCGAAACGGGCTGCGTTCGCCCAGGTGGTCCAGGTAGCTCTCGATGCCCGCGCCTTCGCGCTCGAGGAAGCGCTCCACCGCGTCGGCGAAGGACGGGTGTGCCAGCCAGTGCGCACTGGTGGTGCGCACCGGCATCAGCGCGCGCGCCATCTTGTGCTCGCCCTGCGCGCCGCCCTCGAAGCGCCCGACGCCGTGCGCGATGCACCACGCGAGCGGCTGGTAGTAGCAGGCTTYGAAGTGCAGGCAGTCCACGCGCTCGAGCGCGCCCCAGTAGCGGCCGTAGGCGATCAGCGGCGCCGGCGAGTCGTCGGCGCCGCCGAGGCCGGCCGACAGCGCGATCAGGCTGGCCGCGATCGGTCGGCCCTTGCGCTCGGCGATGAACAGCAGCCAGGCCTCGGGCATGTCGGAGGCCATCCGGTGGAAGAAGTCGCGGTTCAGGTAGGGCGGGTTGCCGTGCTCGCGGTAGGTGCGGTCGTAGCAGCGATAGAAGAAATCCCAGTCCGCACCGCTGATGTCCGTGCCGCGCGACCAGCGAAAGCTCACCCCGGCGTCGTGCACCTTGCGGCGTTCCTGGCGGATCTTCTTGCGCTTGTCGTGCGACAGGCTGGCGAGGAAGGCGTCGAAGTCCTTCCATGCGCTGGTTCCGCCGCCGGGCCGCCCCAAGGCGGAACGCGCCCCCTCGGGGGGCAGCGAGGACACGTCAGTGCCGAGCGTGGGGGCCGTGGTTCCGCCGCCGGGCCGCCCCAAGGCGGAACGCGCCCCCTCGGGGGGCAGCGAGGACACGTCAGTGCCGAGCGTGGGGGCCTTGTTGATCCAGTGGAACTGGATGGTGTGGCGCAGCATCAGTCCGGCTTCGGCGCAGGCGGCGATGTCTTCGTCGGCGCCGAACAGCAGGTGCAGCGAGGACAGCGCTTCCTCCTTGCACCAGGCGACCGCGGCCTGCACCAGCAGCAAGCGGCTTTCCGCGTCGAGCGCCAGGAGGCGGGCGCCCGGCACCGGCGTGAACGGCACGGCGGCGACCGCCTTGGGGTAGTAGGCCAGCCCATGCTGCTGGTAGGCGTTGGCCCATGCCCAGTCGAAGACGTACTCGCCGTAGGAATGGTCCTTGACGTAGAGCGGGCAGGCCGCCGCGAGCCGCTTGCCGCGCCACAGCGTGATGAACTGCGGCGTCCAGCCGTTCGCAGGCGAGGCGCAGCCGCTGGCGTTCAGGGCGCACAGGTAGGCATGGCGCATGAAGGGGGAGGGGGCGGACTGCGAGGCCAGCAGGCCGTCCCAGGCCGCCGGGTCGATCTCGGCCGGCGAGCGGTGGATGCGGACGATCGGAGTGCTCAAGGGTGTTCCGTCTTGCGCTTGCCGGCCCCGAAGGACTCGGCGATGTAGATGCCGCCCAGCACCAGGGCCAGCGCCACCGCGTGATAGGCCGACAGTGGTTCACCGAGGATGAGGACGGCCAGCAGCGGCCCGAAGATCGGCACCAGGTTGAGGAATACGCCGGCGCGCGCCGGCCCGATCAGCGTCACGGCGTGGATGAAGGTGACCTGCGAGATGAAGCTGGGCAAGAGCCCGATGAACAGCACCAGCGCCACGCCCTTGCCGGTCGGGATGAAGAATTGCCCCAGCGCGATCTCCGCGGCGACGAGCGGCAGCGAGACCACGCAGGCCACCGCGGCGGTCGCCGCAAAGAAAACGATCGCGGGCACCGCGGGGCGTCGCCGCAGCCCCAGGGCATAGCCGGCATACAGCAGGCAGGCGACCACGATCCAGACATCGCCGATGTTGAAGGCCAGGTTGGCCAGCAGCGCGAGTTGACCGCGCGAGGCCACGACCGCGATGCCGCCGAGCGTGAGCACCACGCCGACGATCTGCAGGGCGGTGATCCGGGTGGCGAAGAAGAAAAAGCTGCCGATCAGGACGAGCACCGGAATGGTGCCCTGGATGATCGCGATGTTGATCGCCGTCGTGTGATGGGCCGCCGCATAGAAGAGCGCGTTGAAGCCCGTGAAGCCGAGGGCCCCCATCAGCGTGATCGAGCGCCAGGACGGCAGCAGCGTGCGCCAGTGCTCGGCGATCTGCTGCCTCGCGGTGATGGCCAGCGCCGCGCAGCAGACGATCCAGCGCGAGAAGGTCAGCATCATCGGCGACACCTCGCCCACCGCCAGCCGCGCGGCCACGGCGTTGGCGCCCCAGATCAGGGTGGTGCACACGAGCAGCAGGTAGGCCTGGCCCTGAGGCCTGGGACGCACGGAGTCGAAGAAGCTGGCGAAAGAGGAACCTGGGCGCATCGCCCTCCGAGGGTAACAGGGCACGCCGCCCGAGGCCGGCCGTACGGCGCGCGGCCGCCGGGCCCCGGCCGTCGGCGCGAGCGGCAGGCCCCGATGACATAATCATCCAGCCCTTTTCCTGCTCTGATATGACCCTGAAACTTGCCATCGCACAGCTCAATTTCGTGGTGGGCGATCTCGCCGGCAACGCGCGCAAGATCGTCGACGCGGCGCGCGACGCCTACGGCCAGGGCGCGCGCCTGCTGCTCACGCCCGAACTGTCGATCTGCGGCTATGCGGCCGAGGATCTGTTCCTGCGCCCGGCCTTCGTCACCGCCTGCGACGACGCGGTGCGCGCCGTCGCCGCCGAACTGGCCGATCTCGACGGCATGGTGGTGGTGGTCGGGCATCCCACGGGCGGCAGCCTGCGCAGCCGCTCGGTCGCGGTGCAGTTGCGCCACAACGCCGCCAGCGTGCTCAGCGAGGGGCGCGTTCTCGACACCTATGCCAAGCGCGAACTGCCGAACTACCAGGTGTTCGACGAGCGCCGCTATTTCACGCCGGGCGAGGGCGTCTGCGTGTTCGAGGCCGGTGGCGTCTCGGTCGGCCTGCTGATCTGCGAGGACGCCTGGTTCGACGCGCCGGCCCGACTCGCGAAGGAGGCCGGCGCCGAGGTCCTCGCGGTCATCAATGCCTCGCCCTTCCATGTCGGCAAGGAAGGCGAGCGCATCGTGCGCATGGCCGAGCGCGCCAGGACGGTGAATTTGCCGCTGGTCTATGCCCATCTGGTGGGCGGCCAGGACGAAGTGGTGTTCGACGGCGCCTCCTTCGCCCTCGAGGCCGATGGCGCAACGGCGCTGCAGGCTGAGAGCTTCAAGGAGCGCTTGGTCTTCGCACAGCTCGAACGCCGCGCTGCCGGCGTCGGCTTCGCGCGCAGCGGCGCAGCCATTGCCGCCCCGCGCGACGCCGAGGCTCAGCTCTGGGATGCGCTGGTGGTGGGCGTGCGCGACTACATCGGCAAGAACGGATTTCCCGGCGTGATCCTCGGGCTGTCCGGCGGGATCGATTCGGCCCTGGTGCTGGCGATCGCGGTCGATGCGCTCGGACGCGACCGCGTGCGCGCGGTGATGATGCCTTCGCCCTACACCGCGGACATCAGCTGGATCGATGCGCGCGAAATGGCCAAGCGTCTCGGCGTGCGCTACGACGAGATGTCGATCAAGCACACCTTCGAGTCGTTCCGGGGCGTGCTGGCCGAGGAATTCAAGGGCCTGGCCGAGGACGCGACCGAGGAGAACCTCCAGGCCCGCATCCGCGGCACGCTGCTGATGGCGCTGTCGAACAAGTTCGGCTCGATCGTGCTGACCACCGGCAACAAGAGCGAGATGGCGACCGGCTACTGCACGCTGTACGGCGACATGGCGGGCGGCTTCGCGGTCATCAAGGACCTGCTCAAGACCACGGTGTTCGCGCTGGCGCGCTGGCGCAATGCCCACGATCCGTACGGCACCGGCGCCGAGCCGATCCCCGAGCGCATCATCACCCGGCCGCCGAGCGCCGAGTTGCGGCCCGACCAGACCGACCAGGACAGCCTGCCGCCCTATGACATCCTCGACGGCATCCTGGCGCGCTACATGGAAGACGACGAGGGCATCGACGAGATCATCGCGGCGGGCTACGAGCGCGCCGTGGTCGAGAGGGTGGCCCGCCTGATCAAGATCAACGAGTACAAAAGACGCCAGGCGCCGGTGGGTATCCGCGTCACCCATCGCAGCTTCGGCAAGGATTGGCGCTACCCTATCACCAGCAAGTTCAACGAAACCGCCGGAAGAAAGACCGTATGAAGCAAATCACCGCCATCCTCAAACCGTTCAAGCTCGATGACGTGCGCGAGGCCCTGGCCGAGGTCGGCGTCACCGGGCTCACCGTGACCGAAGTGAAGGGCTTCGGCCGACAGAAGGGTCACACCGAGCTCTACCGCGGCGCCGAGTACGTGGTCGATTTCCTGCCCAAGATGCGCGTCGAAGTGGTGGTCAACGAGGCGGACGTCGAACGCTGCGTCGACGCCATCGTCAGCGCCGCGCGCACCGGCAAGATCGGCGACGGCAAGATCTTCGTCACGAACGTCGAGCGCGTCGTGCGCATCCGCACCGGCGAAGAAGACGAAGCGGCTGTATAAGCTCGCCCCCAGGTTGCCCGGCCCTTCGTGTCCGGGCGCCCGCCCCCTACCGGGGGCGACACCGGCGGCCCGGCGAAGCCGGTTCCGCGGTGTCCCACCAACGAGGGCCTGGCTGCGCCGGCCCCCGCGCGATCAAAGGACTTCTGCGAGTTTGTCCCCCTTGGGGTGACGGCTGGCCTCTTCGGCCAGGGCTTCTAGCAGGGCGGTGGTGTCGGTGCCGGTGCGCACCAGGTCCATCTGCCAGTCGTTCATGAAGCCTTCGCGCACGCTGTTGGCCAGGAAGGCCAGCATGCCGTCGTAATAGCCGCCGACGTTGAGGATGCCGACCGGCTTGTCGTGGTAGCCGAGTTGGCGCCAGGTCCAGATCTCGAACAGTTCCTCGAAGGTGCCGATGCCGCCCGGCAGCGCCAGGAAGGCGTCGGCGCGTTCGCCCATCATGGCCTTGCGCTCGTGCATGGTGTCGACCACATGCAGTTCGTCGCTCTGGCGGTTGGCGAGTTCCTTGTCGACCAGGGCTTTCGGGATGATGCCGACCACGCGGCCGCCGGCTGCACGCGTGGCCTCGGCCACGGTGCCCATGAGGCCGGTCCGGCCACCGCCATAGACCAGTTGTCCGCCGCGCTCGCCGATCCAGCGGCCGACCGCTTGCGCCACGGTCGTGAATTCAGGTCGCTCGCCGGGGCGCGAGCCGCAATACACGCATATCGAAAAAGAGGGAGTCATCCCGCAATGATGCCGCGCTTATGTGAAGCGTTGCCACAGTGCCGCGATCCAGACGCCGCTGCACAGCAAAATGGACAGCAGCACGGCAGCGCTTCCGAGGTCCTTGGCGGCCTTCGACAGCGAATGCCATTCCGGGCCGATGCGGTCGATGGCGGCTTCGACCGCGCTGTTGAGCAGCTCGACGATCAGCACCAGCATCACCGTGGCGACCAGCAGCGCCACCTCGACCCAACTGCGGCCGACCCAGAAGGCGGCCGGGATCATCACGATGGCGCAGAGCACTTCCTCGCGGAAAGCGGCCTCGCGCCAGCCGGCGCGAAAACCATTCACCGAGATCAGCGCCGCATGCCAGACGCGGGTCAGGCCGCGCCGCAGGGCCTGCGGATTGGCGGGGTCGGTGCCGCTCATCGCCGGCTCATCGGCCTGGAGGCGATCAGGCGGGTGCCGGCCCAGGCGTCGTGCCAGAACTGGCGCTCGGGATGGAAGCGGGCAAGCAGGGCCCAGACCGCGACCCAGCCGAGGATCAGCACCGAGGCTTCGCCGCCGCCGAGCTTGAAGGGGGCAATGACGGCCAGCGGCGGCAGGAACCAGACCCAGCTCAGCAGGTAGCGCAGCAGCGCGCGCCCCTGGGTCAGCGCCTTGCCATGACGATCGACCACGCGGATGCCCCAGGTCTTCATGGCCAGCGTCTGGCCCTTGGCCCAGAAGAAGACGAAATAGACGCCGAAGACCACGAACAGGAAGGCCTGCAGCAGATGCCGGCGCGAATCCATCGCGTCGCGCATCTGGCCCAGGGTGCTGAAGAGCCAGCCGGCGACGAACACCACCGCGAACAGCAGCATGCCCTCGTAGAGCCAGCAGGCCATGCGGCGCCAGAGGCCGGGCGCGGCCAGGTGCATGGGTTGTCGAGCGGTGGAGTCTCCGGCCGCGGCCGGGTGGGATCCGGCGTTGCCGGGGGAACTGGAGGCCATGTGTCCGATCAGGGCGCCGAAGAGGGTTGCTCGGTCAAGCGAACCGGTGGCGTCGGGGTGACCGGAGGCTCCGCGGCAGGTGTATTCGCGGCAGGCGGCGGCACCTGCGCTTCGGCGGCGACCGGGGCGGAGGAGGGCGCCGGGCCCGGCGGACGCGCTGTTGCCACCGGCGGTGCGGCGGCCGGCGGCGGAGCGAGCAGAATTCGCGGCGCATGCTGGCCATCGGCACCGGCCGAGGGCACCGGCGCCAGCTTCTGCGCCGGCACCGGCCGGATCGTGGCGGCCGCACCCGGCGTCACCTTCGGGCTGGCGCTGGCCGCGAGACGGTTCTTTTCCTCGTCGCTGAGTGCCTGGTAGGCCTCCCATTTGGCCTTGCGTTCATCTGCGGGCACTTGCTTCGCATCGGCGAAATTCAGGCGGGCCTGAGCGCGCTCCCGGTTGCTCAGCTTGGACCATTCCTTCATGCGGCTATGCAGGATTTCCTGGTCTGCGGTCGACATTTCTGCGTAATCGCGCACGATCACGAGCCATTTGCGCTTATGTGGTTCGGTCAACTCGTCCCAGCTGGAGGCCAGGGGTTCCAGCGCGCGCTGCTGGCGGGCGCTCAGGTCGCGCCAGGTCGGCTTGGACGGGGGCTTGGTGGCCTGGGTCTGTGCCTTGAGGGGCTGCGCCCCGGCAGGCGTGGCGGCCACAAGCCCGAAGCCGCCCAGCGTCAGCAGCGCGGCGAGCCAGATAGGGGCTGCCGACGTCGAGGCGTACACCGGCTGGAGCGCCTGTGCGCAAGGGAGGAGAGAACGCAGCATTCGAAGCGGGGAATCAGCGCTCGGCAGCGTCGCTGGTCTTCAGGAACTGCGCGAAGCCGGGATCGGTGTAGGCAGCCGGCGGCAGGTCGTCGGTCAGCAGCGCGGAGTCGACTTCCGCCAGTTCGTTGGTGCGGCGTTCTTCCTGGATCACGCTGATCACCATCAGGCCCGCGACCAGTGCCACCAGCGGCAGCACCGAGCCGATGCGGGTCCACCAGCCACCGCCGAGGGCCGCTGCCCGTCCGCTGGAGACCACCGCCGGCGCCGACTTGAACTGCGGCTCCGTCTTGCGGCGCGCCACCGCCTGCACGCGGGCGGCCCGCAGGCGTTCGCCGACCTCGTGCGAGAGTTCGAGATTGCCGGCAGACAGGCGCGCGGCGACCCGGCGACCGAATTGCTCTTCGAAGGCAACGGCGGACCCTGGCGGGGCAGTGTTTGGTGTGTTCATAGCGAAATTCCCTTGGCTTTGAGCGCCTTGCTCAAGGCGTGCACGGCCCGCGAACAATGGGTTTTGACGCTCCCTTCGGAGCACCCCATCGCAGCGGCCGTCTCGGCGACGTCCATGTCCTCCCAGTAACGCATCAGAAAGGCCTCGCGTTGACGCCCGGGCAGAGCGGCGATCTGCTCCTCGATCTCGTGGAAGATCTGGGCCCTTCGGGTGGTGTCTTCGGCGCTCTCGGTCTCGCGCGTGTCGGTGGGGGACTGGACGTGCTCGAGCAGGTCGAAGTCGCCGTCGTCGTCGATCGATTCGAAGTCGCTCAGGTTGGAGAACAGCGCCCGCCGCGTCTTTTGCCGGCGGAACCAGTCGAGCGTGCAGTTCGACAGGATGCGCTGGAACAGCATCGGCAGCTCGTTGGCCGGCTTGTCGCCATAGTGCTCGGCCAGCTTCATCATGCTGTCCTGGACGATGTCGAGCGCCGCTTCCTCGTCCCGCACGTGGTAGACGGAACGCTTGAAAGCGCGTCTTTCGACGCTCTTCAGGAAATCGGAAAGTTCTTGTTCAGTGGCCAAGCGAATCCGGCGCAGGGGAACTGCGCCGCGTGGGGAGGTGTCTCTGGGACGTTTGTCTTTTTGTCGCGCGGATTATGCCTCTGCGCCCGGATCGGGCCCGGGGCCAGCCGCGAGGCGCCGATCCGGTGTCATAATTCGCCTTGCAAGTCAAAAGGCAAACGGGTCACGGTCCGGCGGTATACAGATACGCCCATGGCTGTGGCCTCAAGTCCTGACGCGGCTTCAAAAGAGCTGGCGAAGGGGCACCCAAGGTTTTTCGTTCCCGAAAAAACACAAAGGTTCATCATGGAAATCTCGAAGGCGGAACTCGCTTCCGCAGCAGCCGCATCCTCAGGGATGGGCAATCAACCCCAAGAACTCATGGGCGCCGAAGTGCTGGTCAAGGCACTGCAGGCCGAAGGCGTCAAGTACGTCTGGGGCTATCCCGGCGGCGCGGTTCTCTACATCTACGACGCGTTCTACAAGCAGGACACCATCCAGCACGTGCTGGTGCGCCACGAGCAGGCCGCCGTCCACGCGGCCGACGGCTACGCCCGCGCCACCGGCGACGTCGGTGTCGCGCTGGTCACTTCGGGGCCGGGCCTGACCAACGCGGTCACGGGCATCGCCACCGCCTACATGGACTCGATCCCGATGGTGATCATCTCGGGCCAGGTGCCGACGGCGGCGATCGGGCTCGACGCGTTCCAGGAATGCGACACGGTCGGCATCACGCGGCCGATCGTCAAGCACAACTTCCTCGTCAAGGATCCGAAGGATCTGGCGATGACGATGAAGAAGGCCTTCCACATCGCACGCAGCGGCCGTCCGGGCCCGGTGGTGGTGGACGTGCCCAAGGACGTCTCCTTCAAGAAGACCCCCTACAGCGGCTATCCCGACAAGGTCGAGATGCGCTCGTACAACCCGGTGCGCAAGGGCCACGGCGGCCAGATCCGCAAGGCGCTGCAACTGCTGCTGACGGCCAAGCGCCCCTACATCTACACCGGTGGCGGCGTGCTGCTCGGCAACGCCACCAACGAGCTGCGCACCCTGGTCGACATGCTCGGCTACCCGGTCACCAACACGCTGATGGGTCTGGGCGCCTATCCGGCCAGCGACCGCAAGTTCCTCGGCATGCTGGGCATGCACGGCACCATCGAAGCCAACAACGCGATGCAGAACTGCGACGTGCTGCTGGCCGTGGGCGCGCGCTTCGACGACCGCGTGATCGGCAACCCGAAGCATTTCGCGCAGAACGAACGCAAGATCATCCACGTCGACATCGACCCCTCGAGCATTTCGAAGCGCGTCAAGGTCGACATCCCGATCGTCGGTGACGTCAAGGACGTGCTGACCGAGCTGATCTCGATGATCCGCGAGAGCACGGTCCGGCCCGACGCCGGGGCGCTGGCCAGCTGGTGGAGCACGATCGAGGAATGGCGCGGCAAGGACTGCCTCAAGTACGACCGCGGCAACAAGGATGTGATCAAGCCCCAGTACGTCGTCGAGACGCTCTGGAACATGACCAAGGATGCCGATACCTACATCACGTCCGACGTCGGCCAGCACCAGATGTGGGCCGCGCAGTACTACCGCTTCGACGAGCCGCGCCGCTGGATCAATTCGGGCGGCCTGGGCACCATGGGCGTGGGTATTCCGTACGCGATGGGCATCAAGCTGGCCAAGCCTGACTCCGAGGTGTTCTGCATCACGGGCGAAGGCTCGGTGCAGATGTGCATCCAGGAGCTCTCTACCTGCCTGCAGTACAACACGCCGATCAAGATCTGCTCGCTCAACAACCGCTACCTCGGCATGGTCCGCCAGTGGCAGGAGATCGAGTATTCGGGCCGCTACAGCCACAGCTACATGGACGCGCTGCCCAACTTCGTGAAGCTGGCCGAGGCCTACGGTCATGTCGGCCTCCTGATCGAACGCCCGCAGGACGTGGAGCCGGCGCTGCGCGAGGCGCGCAAGCTCAAGGACCGCACCGTGTTCATGGATTTCCGCACCGACCCGACCGAGAACGTGTTCCCGATGGTCAAGGCGGGGATGGGCATCACCGAGATGCTGCTGGGATCCGAGGATTTGTAACAGACGATAAGCCGGTCCGCTGCGCGGACTCGGTTCCTTCTTTAACTTTTTTCCGGACGATTCAATCGCTTGTCGAGCCCGCGCATTACCGTGCGCGGGGGAGGGCGGCGAAAAGAGGAGTCCTGCTGACATGAAACACATCATTGCCGTGCTGCTCGAGAACGAGCCCGGTGCACTCTCCCGCGTCGTCGGCCTGTTCTCGGCCCGCGGCTACAACATCGAATCGCTGACCGTCGCGCCGACCGAGGACCCGAGCCTCTCGCGCATGACCATCGTCACCGCCGGCTCGGACGACGTGATCGAGCAGATCACCAAGCACCTGAACCGGCTGATCGAGGTCGTCAAGGTGGTCGACCTGACCGAAGGCGCCTACACCGAGCGCGAGCTCATGATGGTGAAGGTGCGCGCGGTCGGCAAGGAGCGCGAAGAAATGATGCGCATGGCCGAGATCTTCCGCGGCCGCATCATCGACGTGACCGACAAGAGCTACACCATCGAGCTCACCGGCGACCACGGCAAGAACGACGCCTTCCTCGAGGCGATCGATCGCGGCGCGATCCTCGAGACCGTCCGTACCGGCGCCAGCGGCATCGGCCGCGGCGAGCGCATCCTGCGCGTCTGAACCCCTCATCCACACCCACCGAATCAACGAAGGAGCACTCTCATGAAGGTCTATTACGACAAGGACGCCGATCTGAGCCTGATCAAGGGCAAGACGGTTGCGATCATCGGCTACGGCAGCCAGGGCCATGCGCACGCGCAGAACCTGAACGACAGTGGCGTGAAGGTCGTCGTCGGCCTGCGCAAGGGCGGCGCTTCCTGGCCCAAGGTCGAGAAGGCCGGCCTCAAGGTCGCCGAAGTGGCCGACGCGGTGAAGGCCGCCGACGTGGTCATGATCCTGCTGCCCGACGAGCAGATCGCCAGCGTCTACAAGAACGACGTCGCACCGAACATCAAGGAAGGCGCTTCGCTGGTCTTCGCACACGGCTTCAACGTGCACTACGGCTTCGTGCAGCCGCGCGCCGACCTCGACGTCTGGATGGTCGCTCCGAAGGCGCCCGGCCACACGGTGCGCAGCACCTACAGCCAGGGCGGCGGCGTGCCGCACCTGATCGCGGTGCATGCCGACAAGAGCGGCAAGGCGCGTGACCTGGCGCTGTCGTACGCCACCGCCAACGGCGGCGGCAAGGCCGGCATCATCGAGACCAACTTCCGCGAAGAAACCGAGACCGACCTGTTCGGCGAGCAGGCCGTGCTGTGCGGTGGCACGGTCGAACTGATCAAGGCCGGCTTCGAGACGCTGGTGGAAGCCGGCTACGCGCCCGAAATGGCGTACTTCGAATGCCTGCACGAGCTCAAGCTGATCGTCGACCTCATCTATGAAGGCGGCATCGCCAACATGAACTACTCGATCTCGAACAACGCTGAGTACGGCGAGTACGTGACGGGTCCGCGCATCGTCACCGAAGAGACCAAGAAGGTCATGAAGCAGGTCCTGAAGGACATCCAGACCGGCGAATACGCCAAGAGCTTCGTGCTCGAAGCCGCCGCCGGCCAGCCCGCGCTGATCAGCCGTCGCCGGATCAATGCCGAGCATCAGATCGAAGTCGTCGGCGAGCAACTGCGCGCGATGATGCCCTGGATCAAGAAGAACAAGCTGGTCGACCAGACCCGCAACTGATCGGAGCCTTCCGACGCCAGAAGGGCCACCACGCGGTGGCCCTTTTTCATGGAGGCGCGCGTTGCGCCTGAACTACACTGCCACCGATGTTTGCCACCCCCCGTCCTGCCCCGTACCCGAGCCCCTTCTGCGCTGGAGGCCGACCCTATGCATGACGACACGCTTCCCGACGAGGTGCCCACGCGCAAGCGCCGCAAGGGCATCTACATCCTGCCCAACCTGTTCACGCTGGCGGCGCTCTTCGGCGGCTTCTATTCGGTCGTGATGGCGATGAATGCGCGCTTCGACCTTGCGGCACTCGGCGTCTTCGCCGCGATGATCCTCGACAGCCTCGATGGCCGCGTGGCCCGCATGACCAACACCCAAAGCGCGTTCGGCGAGCAGATGGATTCGCTGTCCGACATGGTGTCCTTCGGCGCCGCGCCCGCGCTGATCGCTTACGAATGGTCGCTCAAGGGCCTGGGCCGCTGGGGCTGGATCGCGGCCTTCGTCTACTGTGCCTGCGCGGCGCTGCGACTGGCGCGCTTCAACGTCAACACCGGCGTGGTCGACAAGCGCTGGTTCCAGGGACTGCCGTCGCCCGCAGCGGCGGCGCTGGTGGCGGGTTTCATCTGGCTCATGACCGAATGGGGCAAGCGCGGCGGCGAGGTGCTGTACCTCTCGTGGAACCAGATCACCTGGATCACCTTCGGCTTCACGCTGTATGCCGGGCTCTCGATGGTGACCAACGCGCCGTTCTACAGCTTCAAGGACATCCAGATGAAGAAGAGCGTGCCCTTCGCGGTGATCGTCTTGATCGCGCTCGGCATCGCGGTCATCAACATCCATCCTCCGACCGTGCTGTTCGGGGTCTTCGTCGCCTACGGATTGAGCGGCTACGTGGTCTATGCCTGGCGCAAGGCCAAGGGTCAGCAGGTGAGCGTGATCAGCATCTCGACCGACGAGCCCGACGAACGCGGATTGCATAACTAGCTCGAGTAGCTGGCTCGCCCCCAGGTTGGGCTCACTGCGTGTAGCCCGCCCACCCCCTTCCGGGGGCAACACCAGCGGCCCGGCGAAGCCGGTTCCGCGGTGTTTCACGAACGGGCCTGGCTGCGCCGGCCGCGACAAACTTACTCCGCTTCTTCGGCCTTTGGCGGCTGCGCGCAGCGCAGCACGCCTGTTGGTGGGCAGGCGCGGAACCGGCTTCGCCGGGCCGCTGCCTGCGCCCCCTGCAAGGGGGTGGGCGGCTACACGCAGTGAGCCAACCTGGGGGTGTGCTATATTCCCCGCTCTCATGAACAAGATTTCGCTGGCCCTACTACTGATCCCCTTCGGGCGGAGACGGTAGAGCGCGCGCGCAAATCCCTCACCACGGCCCGTTCGCACCAGCAACGGGCCGTTTTGTTTGGGGTTGCTGGTGGACACTCCCAACCACAGCGAGAAATCCAAGATGTTGAAGCAACCCAATCGCAAGTACCGCGCCTTCGCTCCGATCGGTTTGAAGGACCGCACCTGGCCCGACGCCGTGCTGACCCGCGCGCCGATCTGGTTGTCGACCGACCTGCGCGACGGCAACCAGGCGCTGGTGGAGCCGATGGACATCGCCCGCAAGATGAAGATGTTCGAGACGCTGGTGGCGATTGGCTTCAAGGAAATCGAGGTGGGCTTCCCGTCCGCTTCGCAGGTCGAGTTCGACTTCGTGCGCAAGTTGATCGAGGAAGACCGCATCCCCGACGACGTGACCATCCAGGTGCTCACGCAGGCGCGAGACCAGCTGATCGCGCGCACCTTCGAGTCCCTGCAGGGCGCGCCGCGTGCCATCGTGCACCTGTACAACGCGGTGGCGCCGGTGATGCGTCGCGTGGTGCTCGGCATGGACGAGGATCAGATCGTCGAACTTGCGACCACGCACGCGCGGATGTTCGGTGAGCTGGCCGCGAAGCAGCCGGACACGCACTGGACCTTCGAGTATTCGCCCGAGATGTTCTCGGGCACCGACCTTGCGTTCTCCAAGCGGGTGGTCGATGCGGTGACCGAGGTCTGGGCGCCGACGCCCGAGCGCAAGTGCATCGTGAACCTGCCGTCGACGGTCGAGCATTCGACGCCGAACATCTTCGCCGACATGATCGAGTGGATGCACCGCAACCTCGCGCGGCGCGAAGCGATCGTGCTCTCGGTACACCCGCACAACGACCGCGGCACCGGCACCGCCGCCGGCGAGTTCGCGCTGATGGCC
Organism: Variovorax sp. P2_H12; assembly: GCF_056403395.1. NCBI lineage: Bacteria > Pseudomonadati > Pseudomonadota > Betaproteobacteria > Burkholderiales > Comamonadaceae > Variovorax > Variovorax sp. P2_H12. Next base: position 124,539 of record NZ_JBFUFO010000001.1, read on the forward strand.
GGCGCCGACCGCCTCGAAGGCTGCCTGTTCGGCAATGGCGAGCGCACCGGCAATCTCGACCTCGTGAACGTCGCGCTCAACCTCTATACCCAGGGCGTTTCGCCCGAACTCGACTTCTCGAACATCGACGAAATCCGGGCCACGGTCGAGCACTGCAACCAGTTGCCGGTGCACCCGCGCCACCCCTATGTGGGCGACCTGGTCTACACCTCGTTCTCGGGCTCGCACCAGGATGCGATCAAGAAGGCCTTCGGCGCCCGCCGGGAGGGCGACCTCTGGGACATGCCCTACCTGCCGATCGATCCGAAGGATGTCGGCCGCAGCTACGAGGCCGTGATCCGTGTCAACAGCCAGTCCGGCAAGGGCGGCATCGCCTACCTGCTGGAGAGCGAATACGGCCTCGAGTTGCCGCGCCGCCTGCAGATGGAGTTCAGCCAGACCGTGCAGCGCGTGATGGACGTCGCCGGCAAGGAGCTCACCGCGGCCGATCTTCATGCCTTGTTCGAGCGCGAGTACGGCCTGCGCGACGCAGCCGGACCCCAGCACCGCGTGCTCGAAGAGCAGGGCGAGGGCGCCGGCGCCTCGGTGCTGCTGCGCGCGGACCTGCCGTGGGAAGGAGAAATCCGCGCCATCGAAGGCCGCGGCAACGGACCGATCGACGCCTTCATCCATGCCCTGGCCAGCGCCACCGGGCACGCGATCCGCGTGATCGACTACCACCAGCACGCGATCGGCGCCGGCGCCGACGCCCAGGCGGTGGCCTACCTCGAACTGCGTGTCGACGAATCGATCACCCTTTTCGGCGTCGGCGTCGATGCGAACATCATTTCCGCCTCGCTGAAGGCCGTCGTGTCGGGCTTGGCCCGGGCGCGGGCCCAGGGCGCGCACAGCGCACAATCGATGGCTGAACCCGCCTAGGAGATCCACGATGGCCGACAAACTGATTATTTTCGACACCACCCTGCGCGACGGCGAACAGTCGCCTGGTGCCTCCATGACCAAGGACGAGAAGCTGCGCATCGCGCGCCAGCTCGAGCGGCTGCGGGTCGATGTCATCGAGGCCGGCTTCCCGGCCAGCTCGAATGGCGACTTCGACGCGGTCAGCGCGATCGCCCACGCGATCAAGGACTCGACCGTGTGCGGCCTGTCGCGCGCCAACGACCGCGACATCTCGCGCGCGGCCGAGGCGCTCAAGGGCGCGGCCAACGGGCGCATCCACACCTTCATTGCGACCTCGCCGCTGCACATGGAGAAGAAGCTGCGCATGACGCCCGACGAGGTGTTCGAGCAGGCCCGCCTCGCGGTGCGCTTCGCGCGCAACCTGGTGGCCGACGTCGAGTTCAGCCCCGAGGACGGCTATCGCAGCGACCCCGACTACCTCTGCCGGGTGATCGAAGCCGTCATCCACGAGGGCGCGACCACCATCAACGTACCGGATACCGTGGGTTATGCGGTTCCCGAGCTGTACGGCAACTTCATCAAGTCGCTGCGCGAGCGCATCCCGAACAGCGACAAGGCCGTCTGGTCGGTCCACTGCCACAACGACCTCGGCATGGCGGTGGCCAATTCGCTCGCCGGCGTGAAGATCGGTGGCGCCCGGCAGGTGGAATGCACCATCAATGGCCTGGGCGAGCGCGCCGGCAACTGCTCGCTCGAGGAGATCGTGATGGCGGTGAAGACCCGCAAGGACTACTTCGGGCTCGATGTCGGCATCGACACGCGCCACATCGTGGCCGCCAGCCGCATGGTCAGCCAGACCACCGGCTTCGTGGTGCAGCCGAACAAGGCAGTGGTGGGCGCCAACGCCTTCGCCCATGCTTCGGGCATCCACCAGGACGGCGTGCTGAAGGCCCGCGACACCTACGAGATCATGCGCGCCGAGGACGTCGGCTGGAGCGCCAACAAGATCGTGCTGGGCAAGCTCAGCGGCCGCAACGCCTTCAAGCAGCGGCTGCAGGATCTGGGCGTCGAGATGGAGAGCGAGGCCGACATCAACGCCGCGTTCTCGCGTTTCAAGGAGCTCGCCGACCGCAAGAGCGAAATATTTGATGAAGACATCCTCGCGCTTGTCAGCGACGAGGCACTCTCGCACGTTGCTGAGCAGTTCGGCTTTGTATCTTTGTCGCAACATAGTGAAACAGGTGAGCGCCCCCACGCGCGGATCGTGTTCACTGTGCAGGGCAAAGAGGTCACCGGCGAATCCGACGGGAACGGTCCCGTGGATGCGTCACTGAAGGCGATCGAGTCCCATGTCAAGAGCGGGGCCGAAATGGTGCTTTATTCGGTCAATGCGATCAGCGGATCGACGGAGAGCCAGGGGGAGGTGACGGTGCGCTTGCAGAATGCCGGCCGGGTGGTCAACGGGGTCGGTGCCGACCCCGACATCGTGGTCGCGTCGGCAAAAGCATACATAAGTGCTCTCAACAAGTTACAGAGCCAAGCTGAGAGAGTTGCTGCACAAGGTTAGGTTTTACGGTGCTCCTTGTTTTCGATTGAAGAAGAGGGTGCAAGTAACTGATATTGCGTGTCTTTTTTGATTTCGATACACTGTGGTGACCTTTTGTCGCCGCTGGAGAATATTAAATGCCTGAAGCCCGTTCCTACCGAGTTTCCAGCCAGCGGTTCCTTCCCGCCCTTCGCCTCGCCGCCGTCGTGCTCTGCGCCACGGCGTTTTTCTTGCCCGGCGCGAACGCCGCGACGGAATCGAAGAAAGCTTCCAAGAAGACGTCGGTGAGCGAGGATGCGAAGCGAAAAGCAGCGGCTTCGAAGCGCGAGGCGGGTTCCAGGCAAGTCGCGAAGGTTGACAAAGCCGACAAGGTGGTGAGTGGCGGGCGCAACGTGGTCGCATCGATCCGGCAGAAAAACGGCCGGACCGTCGTCGCCGTGCAGCGCCGCTCGGTGGTCCGTGTGACGGAAGCCGCGCCGGCGCGCCAATCCTTCGGCCAGATGGCCGGGCTGCACAGCACGGAAGACGCGCTCGACCTGAAGTCCAGCGTGGCCCTGGTGATCGACCAGGACACCCAGGAAGTCCTGTTCAGCAAGAACGACCATGCGGTGCTGCCGATCGCGTCGCTGACCAAGCTCATGACCGGTCTCCTGATCAGCGAGGCCAAGCTGCCGTCGGATGAACTGATCACGATCACGCAGGACGATGTCGACACCGAGAAGGGAAGCCGCTCGCGCCTGAACATCGGCACCATGCTGCCGCGTGGCGAACTGCTGCACCTGGCCCTCATGTCGAGCGAGAACCGCGCCGCCCATGCCCTGGGCCGCACCTATCCCGGCGGGCTGGCCACGTTCGTGAGCGTCATGAACGCCAAGGCCAAGATGCTCGGCATGAAGGACACGCGCTACGTCGAGCCGACCGGCCTCTCGAGCCGCAACCAGTCGAGCGCCCAGGATCTGGCGTTGCTGGTGAACGCCGCCTATGCCGACGCCACCGTGCGTCAGCTCTCGACCTCGCCGGAATATCAGGTGGAAGTCGGCAACCGCGTGCTGCAGTTCAACACCACCAACCGGCTCGTCAAGAGCCCGGATTGGGACATCGGCGTCCAGAAGACCGGCTACATCTCCGAAGCCGGTCAATGCCTGGTGATGCAGACCAAGATCGCCGGCCGCAAGCTGATCATGGTGTTCCTCGATTCGGCCGGCAAGCTCAGCCGCATCGGCGACGCCGAACGCGTTCGCCGCTGGGTCGAAGCCACCTCCCGCAGCAACCCCGGCCTGCAGCAGAGCTTCGCGCACGCTGCGAGCTGAGGGCGGGGGGGAGCGGGGGGTCTTCTGATCAGTTGAGGACAGAGCAAAAACTGCTGCGCAGTTTCTTGGTCTGTCCCGCGATGTCTCAGGCGGCCGCCGGCTGGTCGGCCTTGAAGCCGAGCGCGCTGGAGATCTCGTTGGCTGTGGCCTGAAGTTTCGGCAGCCAGCCCTCGTCCAGCCGGTCGGCCGGTGCCGAGATCGACAGCCCGGCGACCAGCTTTCCCTGATCGTCGTAGATGCCGGCGGCCATGCAGCGCACGCCGAGCTCGAGTTCCTCGTTGTCCCGCGCGATGCCGTACTGGCGGGCCTTCGACAGCTCGCGCTCCAGCGCCGGCAGCTGCGTGATGCTGTTGCGCGTGTGGCCGGCCAGCCCGGTGCGGGTGGCATAGCTGCGGATGCGCTGCGGCTCGTCCGCCGCCAGGAACAGCTTGCCGGTGGAGGTCAGGTGCAGCGGGGCGCGGCCGCCGATGGCGCGCACCACCTGCATGCCGGAACGCTCGCTGTACGCGCGCTCGATGTAGACGATCTCGTCACCCTGGCGCATGCTGAGATTCACTGGCTGCTGGGTCAGCTTGTGCAACTCGCGCATCGGCGTCAGCGCGGCGTCGCGCACGTTGAGCCGCCCCTTGACCAGGTTGCCGAGTTCGAGCAGGCGCATGCCGAGCCGGTAGCTGCCGGCCTCGGGACGGTCGACGAAACGGCCGACCGCCAGGTCGTTGAGGATCCGGTGGGTGGTGGATGGGTGCAGCCCCGTCTTTTCGCTGATCTCCTTGAGGGAAATCGCTTCTTCACGGGACGCCAGCACGTCAATGAGCGAGAACATCCGCTCGATGACCTGGATCACGGGCGTGGCTGGAACGTCGGATTGTGGTTTTCTCATGTGCAACGCGGTTGGAGGCCGGTCGCCATTTTACTTGGTGAAATGGTTGGGTGCCTGCCAGCGCCCGTCGATCAGCACTTCATGCGGTGCATAGCGGGCCTTGTAGGTCATCTTGGAACTGCCTTCGATCCAGTAGCCGAGATAGACGTGAGGCAACTCGAGCTGGCGTGCCTGGTCGATCTGCCACAGCACGCTGTAGTTGCCATAGCCCGCGCCCGGCTCGGGCTCGTAGAAGGTGTAGACCGCCGACAGCCCGTCGTTCAGCACGTCGAGGATCGACACCATCTTGAGCGCGCCGGCGCTGCCGTCCGGCAGCGTCTCGCGGAACTCCACGAGCCGCGAGTTGACCCGGCTCTGCAGCAGGAACTGGGTGTACTGGTCGATGCTGTCGTGGTCCATGCCGCCGCCCGAGTGACGGCCGTTCTGGTAGCGCAGGTAGAGCTGGTAGTGCTCGGGCACGAAGCACAGCTTGAGCACCCGTGCCTGCAGGCCGGCATGGCGCGACCAGGCCCGGCGCTGGCTGCGGGTGGGCTTGAATTCGTTGACCAGCACGCGCAGTGGCACGCAGGCGCTGCAGCCGTCGCAATAGGGCCTGTAGGTGAACATGCCGCTGCGCCGGAAGCCGTTCAGCACCAGGTCCGAGTAGGCGTCGTTGTGGATCAGGTGGCTGGGCGTGGCGACCTGCGAACGTGCCTGCCGGTCCGGCAGATAGCTGCACGGATAGGGCGCCGTTGCGTAGAACTGCAGCGTGTGGAGCGGGAGATCCTTGAGGTGCGTCACGTCGGGAAGGAGGTTCGCGCAGGCAGGAGTTCGGTCCAGTATACGGGCTCGAAGCGCCAGCGAGGGGCGCTCAGCGCGCGGGCGTGGGCGACGTGCGACACGAAGTCCTCGCGCGGCATTTCGCGGGCGCCGAGGCTGGCGAGATGGCTGGTTTTCTGCTGGCAGTCGATCATCGCGAGCCCGTGCCGCCGGCAGAACGCGACCAGCGCCGCCAGCGCGATCTTGGAGGCATCGGGCCGGCGCGTGAACATCGATTCGCCGAACACCGCGCGCCCGATCGCGACGCAGTAGAGGCCGCCCGCGAGTTCGCCGTCGATCCAGGTCTCGACGCTGTGGGCATGTCCGGCACGGTGCAGTGCGGTGTAGGCGGCCACCATCTCAGGCAGGATCCAGGTGCCGGACTGGCCGGGCCGGGGGGCCTTCGAGCAGGCCGAGATCACGGCTTCGAAGCCATGGTCGATGCGGATCTCGCAGCCCCCGGCGAGCCGGAAGCGCTCGAGCGTCTTGCGCAGCGACCGGTGCAGCGCGAAGCGCGAGACATCGAGCACCATGCGTGGATCGGGACTCCACCAGAGGATGGGCTGGCCCTCGCTGAACCACGGGAAGATGCCGCTGCGGTAGGCCTGCAGCAGGCTGGCGACATCCAGTCCTCCGCCGGCCGCCAGCAGGCCGGGCACGGGGTCGGATTCGCCCCAGGCGAGGGCGGCATCGGGCAGGGGGTCACCGGGGTCGAGCCAGGGCAGTTGCATGGTCGAAGGTATACACGGCTTCGAGGCTCTCGGCATGGCCGCATGCCGAATGCTCCGGAAGCCCATATAGTCGTTGTCGCGCTTGCGAAGAAATGATCAAGACAAAGGACCACGGTGACTACTGACACGAACCCCATGCGCTTCGGCAGCGGCCAGGCCGTCAGGCGGCTGGAAGACGAGAAGCTGCTGGCCGGCACCGGCCGCTACACCGACGACTTCACCCTGCCGGGCCAGACCTGGCTGTGTTTCGTGCGTTCCCCGTATCCGCACGCCCGGCTGGCGTCGGTCGACACTGCGGCCGCCGCCGCCATGCCTGGAGTGGTGGGCGTTTTCACGGGCGCCGATCTGGCCCGGGCCGGCGTCAAGCCGATGCCGGGCGCCGCGGCCTTCAAACGCGCCGACGGCGCCGATTGCGCGACGCCGCCGCGCCATGTGCTGGCGCTCGACCGGGTCCGTTTCGTGGGTGAGCCGGTGGCGATGGTGATCGCCGAAACGGCTTCGCAGGCGCGCGACGCGGCCGAGGCGGTGATGGTCGACTACGAGTCGCTGCCGATGGTGGTCGACCTCCAGGGCGCCATCGCCGAAGGCGCGGTTCAGGTCTGGGAACCGGCCACCGGCAACATCGCCGCCGAGATGCGCCACGGAAGCGCCGAGGCGACCGCCGCGGCCTTCGCCAAGGCCAGCCACGTGGTGGCGCTCGACGTCGTCAACCAGCGTGTGGTCGCGCTCACGATCGAGCCGCGCACCGTGCTGGCCGACTTCGATGCCGCCTCCGACCGGATCACGATCCGCATGAGCACGCAGATGCCCTCGGGTGTGCGCGACTCGGTATGCGACGCGCTCGGTCTCGCGAAGCAAAAAGTGCGGGTGGTGGTGGGCGATGTCGGCGGCGGATTCGGCATGAAGACCGGCGCCTATCCCGAGGACCTCGCGATCGCCTTCGCGGCGCGGGCGTTGCGCCGGCCGGTCAAGTGGGTGGCCGATCGCAGCGAGGAGTTCATTTCGACCTCGCATGGCCGAGACATCGAGGCACGGGCCGAACTCGCATTGGCCGCCGACGGCAAGATCCTCGGCCTGCGCATCAAGACCCACGCCAATGTCGGCGCCTACGCGACCGGTACCGGGGTCGCGATCCAGCTCCTGATCGGCCCCTGGGTCCAGACCAGCGTCTACGACATCCAGACCATCGATTTCCACTTCAAGGCAGTGCTGACCCACACCGCGCCGACCGGTGCCTACCGCGGCGCCGGCCGGCCCGAGGCGATCTACACCATCGAGCGGCTGATGGACGAGGCCGCGCGCCAGACCGGCATCGACCGGATCGAACTGCGCCGGCGCAACTTCATCCGGCCGGAGCAGATGCCCTACACCAACCCGATGAAGCAGGTCTACGACACCGGCGCCTTCGAATCGGTGATGAACCAGGCGCTGGCGCTGGCCGACTGGCAGGGCTTCGAGGCCCGGGCCGCCGAATCGAAGAAGCAGGGGCGGGTGCGAGGCCTCGGCATCGCCACCTTCCTCGAATGGACCGGCGGCAACGTGTTCGAGGAACGCGTCACGGTCTCGGTGCGGCCCGACGGCATCATCGAGGTGTTCTCGGCGGTCAACGCCATGGGACAGGGGATCGCGACCACGCTGGCGCAGCTGGTGGTGGACGCCTTCGGCGTGCCGATCGAGCAGGTGCACATCGTGCTGGGCGACACCGACCGCGGCGACGGCTTCGGCAGCGCCGGGTCGCGCTCGCTGTTCACCGGCGGCTCGGCGGTGCGGGTCGGCGCCGAGCGCACCATCGACAAGTGCCGTGAACTGGCCGCCAAGGAACTCGAGGTGGCCGCCGCCGACATCGACTACGCCGCCGGTGTCTTCAAGGTGGCGGGCACCGACCTTCAGCTCGACCTGTTCACGCTGGCCGGCAAGCAGCCGGAAGGGGAGATCTTCGTCGACTCGACCAGCACCGTCTCGGGCCCGACCTGGCCCAACGGCTGCCACATCACCGAAGTCGAACTCGATCCGCCGACCGGCGAGATCAGCGTGCTGAGCTACGCCTCCGTCAACGATGTCGGCCGCGTGGTCAATCCCCTGATCGTGCGCGGCCAGCTCGAAGGCGGCGCAGTGCAGGGCATCGGCCAGGCGCTGTGCGAGCGGGTGGTCTACGACGCCGAGACCGGCCAGCCGCTGACCGGCAGCTTGATGGACTACGCGGCGCCGCGCGCCGACATCATCGACACGATGTTTCGCATGGAGATGGACGAGTCGACGCCGTGCAAGAACAACCCGCTGGGCGTGAAGGGCGTCGGCGAGCTCGGCACCATCGGCGCCACGCCGGCGGTGGTGAACGCAGTCGCGGACGCCCTGGCGCGCAACGGCATGGCCGGGCGGGCGCCGCACCTGGACATGCCGCTGACGCCGGACCGGATCTGGCGTTTGATGCAGGCGGCCTGACGCCGCCGCGTGTCAGAAGTCCTCGAGCGGCAGCCCGACGTAGTTCTCGGCCAGCGAGGTCGAGGCGGCGCGGGAGTGCACCAGGTAGTCGAGCTCGGCTTCCTGGATCTTCTGGCCGAACTCGCCGGTGTCCGGAAAACGGTGCATCAGCGAGGTGAACCACCACGAGAAGCGCTCGGCCTTCCAGACCCGGCGCAGGCAGAGATCGGAGTAGCGGTCGAGCGCGGAGGCCGATTTCTCGCGGTAGTAGATCTCCAGCGCGCGCGACAGGTAGCCGACGTCGGCGGTCGCCAGGTTCAAGCCCTTGGCCCCGGTGGGCGGCACGATGTGGGCCGCATCGCCGGCCAGGAAGAGGCTCCCGAAGCGCATCGGCTCGGCGACGAAGCTGCGCAGCGGCGCGATGCTCTTCTCGAGCGAAGGCCCGGTCACGAGGCGTTCGCGCGCTTCCGGGTCGAGCCGCAGGCGCAGCTCGTTCCAGAAGGCCTCGTCGCTCCAGTTCTCGACCTTCTCCTCGGTCGGCACCTGCACGTAGTAGCGGCTGCGGGAGGCGCTGCGCATGCTGCACAGGGCAAAGCCGCGCGAGGTGTTGGCGTAGATCAGCTCGTGCGACACCGGCGGCACGTCGGCCAGCACGCCGAGCCAGCCGAAGGGGTAGATCTTCTCGTAGGTGTGAAGCGCCTCGGCCGGCACGCTGGCGCGGCTGACCCCGTGGTAGCCGTCGCAGCCGGCGATGAAGTCGCATTCGATCTCGTGCGTGGCGCCGTCCTTCTCGTAGCGCACGCGGGGCCGGGCGCCGTCGAAGTCGTGCAGGCTGACCGAGGATGCGCTGTAGATCGTCGTGAGCCCTTCGGCCTGGCGCGCCTCCATCAGGTCGCGCGTCACCTCGGTCTGGCCGTAGACCGTGACCTGCTTGCCGTCCGTCAGGCCGTGCATGTCGATGCGGTGCCGGGCGCCCTTGAACAGCAGCTCGATGCCCTCGTGCGGCAGCCCCTCGGCCTTGGCCCGCGCGTCGACGCCGGCGCGCGCCAGCAGGTCCATCGTGATCTGCTCGAGCACGCCGGCGCGGATGCGTCCCAGCACGTAGTCGCCGGTCTGGCGCTCGATGATGACGTTGTCGATGCCGGCCTTGTAGAGCAGTTGGCCGAGCAAAAGGCCGGAGGGGCCTGCGCCGATGATGGCGACTTGTGTTCGCATGCGTGTCTCCTGTTGCGGTCGGGCAAGCGTAGGGCGGTCAGGCCGATCCGGGGCGCCGCGATGCGCGGCTCTGTGCGATCATGAAACCACCTGCGCGATGATCGCGCAACAGTTCGTTCCATGACCATTGCAAAAGCAGACTTCATCGAGGGCATCGCCAAGGGCATGGCCGTGCTCGAGAGCTTCGACACCGAGCGCCAGCGGCTCAACGCCACCCTGGCGGCCGAGCGCGCTGGCCTGACCCGTGCGGCCGCCCGGCGGCACCTGCTGACGCTGGCCCACCTGGGCTACCTCGAGACCGACGGCAGCTACTTCTGGATGGCGCCCAAGGTGCTGCGCTTCTCGGGCAGCTACCTGGCCTCGTCGCGGCTGCCGCGGGCGCTGCAGCCGACCCTGAACCGGCTCGCGGCGCAGACGCAGGAGTCGTTCTCGGCCGTGGTGCTCGACGGCGAGGAAGTGGTCATCGTCGCGCGCAGCGGCAGCTACGGAGCGCCGACGCGCGTGCTGGCCTATGGCCTGCATCTCGGCGCCCGGCTGCCGGCCCATGCGACCTCGACCGGCCGGGTGCTGCTGGCCGCGCTGAGCCCGGCCGAGCTCACGCAGTGGCTCAAGGCCCGCCGGCTGTCGCGACTGACGCCCCAGACCATCACCGAGGTGCGCCTGCTGCGACAGCGCATCGCGCAGGCGCGCAAGGACGATTTCTGCTTCGCCAGCGAGGAACACGAACTCGGCGTGCAGGCGCTGGCGGTGCCGCTGCGCGACATGCAGGGGCGCACCGTGGCGGCGCTCAACGTGGTGCTGTCCGGCGGCCGGCATCAGGAGGAGGCCCTGCGCCGCGACCTGCTGCCGCTCCTGTTCGAGGCGGCGCGAGAGGTCCGGGCGCTGTTGTGAGCCGCTACCATCTCGGCAGCCCAACGCGGATCAATGAACCATGCGACTGCTGCTGCTCGAAGACGACGTGATGATCGGCGAAGCCGTGCTCGACCTGCTGCGCGCGGAGCGGTACGCGGTCGACTGGGTCAAGGACGGCGACGCCGCCGACACCGCGCTGCGCACCCAGCAATACGACCTGGTGCTTCTCGACCTCGGCGTGCCGCGGCGCGACGGCCTGGACGTGCTGCGCGCCCTGCGCGCCCGCAAGCAGCGCATGCCGGTGCTGATCGCGACCGCGCGCGACTCGGTCCAGCAGCGCATCGAGGGGCTCGATGCCGGCGCCGACGACTACGTGCTCAAGCCCTATGACCTCGACGAGCTGCTGGCGCGGATCCGGGCGCTGCTGCGGCGCGCCTCGGGTCGGGCCGAGCCGGTCTATGAACACATGGGCGTGAGCGTCAATCCGGCCACTCGCGAGGTCACGGTGGGCGGCCGGCCGGTGCTGCTTTCGGCGCGCGAATGGGCGGTGCTCGAATCGCTGCTGGCCCGGCCCGGCATGGTGCTGTCGCGCGCCCAGCTCGAGGAGAAGCTCTACAGCTGGAAGGACGAGATCAGCAGCAATGCGGTCGAGGTCTACGTGCACGGGCTGCGCAAGAAGCTCGGTGCCGACCTGATCCGCAACGTGCGCGGGGTGGGCTACATGGTGCCCAAGGAATGACGAGCGCCGGGCCGGGCCGCCCCAAGCCAGCGAGCATCCCTTCGGCGGGCAGCGAGGAAGTGCAGCACAGAGCGTGGGGGCCCATGAAATCGCTGAGGGCGCGCCTGTTGTGGTTCCTGCTGGCGGCGATCGTGCTCGCGGCCAGCACGCAGGCCTTCGTGGCCTACCGCGCGGTGCTGGAGGAGGCCGACGGCATCTTCGATCACCACATGCGTCAGATGGCACTGTCGCTGCGGGCCGGGCTGCCGCCCAGTTCCGCGGTCGGCGGCCTTGGCGGCGGCGAGGAGAACTTCGAATTCATCGTCCAGGTCTGGACGCTGGACGGCATCCGGATCTTCGAATCGGCGGCCCAGGCCGCGCTGCCGCAGCGCGCGGTGCTCGGCTTCTCGAACGTGCAGGCGCGCGGCACCACGTACCGGGTGTTCTCGCTGGCGACCGGCGCACTGGTGATCCAGGTCGCGCAGGACATGGCGGCGCGCCGCCGGATGGCGGGCACGCTGGCGCTGCGCACCGTCGGCCCGATCGTGCTGGCGGCGCCGCTGCTGATGCTGGTCGTCTGGTGGGTCGTGAGCCGCTCGCTGGCGCCGGTGGCGCGCGTGCGCCGGCAGGTGGCCGCACGGCAGGCCGACGACCTGTCGCCGCTCAGCGAAGGCGACCTGCCCGAGGAGGTGCGTCCGCTGGTGCACGAATTGAACCTGCTGTTCGTGCGTGTGCGCCAGGCCTTCGAGGCCCAGAAGCATTTCGTCGCCGATGCCGCACACGAATTGCGCTCCCCGCTGGCGGCGCTCAAGCTCCAGGTCCAGGGCCTGCAGCGGGCGGGCGACGACGCGACCCGCGAACTCGCCGTGGCCCGCCTGGCGGCCGGCATCGACCGTGCGACGCGGCTGGTCGAGCAGATGCTGGCGCTGGCGCGCCACGAGGCCAGCGCGGCAGCCGGGGCGCAGCCGGAACGCGTCAGCCTGCCCGAGGTGGCACGCCTGGCCATTTCCGACGTCGTGGCCGCGGCGCAGGCGCGCGACATCGATATCGGCATCGCGCGGGCCGACCCGGCCACGGTGCAGGGCCAGCCCGAAGCGCTGCGCACCTTGCTGCGCAACCTGCTCGACAACGCGGTCAAGTACACGCCTCCCGGCGGTCGCGTCGACCTCGGAATCGCGGCCGGTGCGGGCGGGATCGAGCTGAGCGTGGAAGACAGCGGACCCGGCTTGCCCGAGAGCGAGCGCGAGCGCGTTCTCGATCGTTTCTATCGCGTGGGCGAAGCCCAGGCCCCCGGCAGCGGCCTGGGTCTGGCGATCGTCAAGTCGATCGCCGACCTTCACGCCGCGACCGTGTCGCTCGACCGCTCCCCCCTCGGCGGCCTGCGCGTTCTGGTGCACTTTCCGAACTGAGCTAACTCCAGGCCGACGCGGAGCGTGGACCCGGCCGGCGCAGCCAGGCCCGTTGGTGAAACACCGCGGAACCGGCTTTGCCGGGCCGCCGGTGTTGCCCCCGGTAGGGGGTGGGCGGCTACACGAAGTGAGCCAACCTGGGGGCGAGCTTTAAGCCCTTTTTAAGGGTCCGGCCCGACATTCCTTTCGTGCTCTCTTCCAACACTCGAAAGGATTCCTGATGAAAACCGGTTTGACCTCGCCCCGCGCGCTCGTGCTTTCGCTGGCAGCCGCCGGCGTGATCGGTGCCGTCGGTACCGGCGCCTACACCAGCGCCCGTGCAGTGGCCGCGCCGCCGGCGCAACCTGTTGCCGTCGCCGGCACCACCGCCCCGGTGGTGACCATGCCCGACTTCTCCACCATCACCGCGCGCGACGGCCAGGCGGTGGTCAACATCAGCGTCACCGGCAGCACCAAGACCGCCGGCGCGCAGGGCGGCCCGCAGATGGACCCGGACGATCCGATGTACGAGTTCTTCCGCCGCTTCGGCGGCGGCCAGGGCCCGCGCGGCCAGCAGCAGCCGCAGCGCGAGACCCCGGTGCGCGGCCAGGGCTCGGGCTTCATCCTGAGCGCCGACGGCATCATTCTGACCAACGCCCACGTCGTCAAGGACGCCAAGGAAGTCACGGTCAAGCTGACCGACCGCCGCGAGTTCAGCGCCAAGGTGCTGGGCTCCGACCCCAAGACCGACGTCGCCGTGATCAAGATCGAGGCCAAGAACCTGCCGGTGCTCTCCGTGGGCAACACCAAGGAACTGAAGGCCGGTGAATGGGTGCTCGCGATCGGCTCGCCGTTCGGCTTCGAGAACACCGTGACCGCCGGCGTTGTCAGCGCCAAGGGCCGCTCGCTGCCCGATGACGGCTATGTGCCTTTCATCCAGACCGACGTCGCGATCAATCCCGGCAATTCGGGCGGCCCGCTGTTGAACACCCGCGGCCAGGTGGTCGGCATCAACTCGCAGATCTACAGCCGCAGCGGCGGCTACCAGGGCGTGTCGTTCGCGATCCCGATCGAGGTCGCGATGCAGGTCAAGGACCAGATCGTCGCCACCGGCCGCGCCACCCATGCCCGTCTCGGCGTCGCGGTGCAGGAAGTGAACCAGGCCTTCGCCGATTCGTTCAAGCTGGACAAGCCCGAAGGCGCGCTGGTGTCGAACGTCGAGAAGGGCGGCCCGGCCGACCAGGCCGGCCTGCGCTCGGGCGACGTGATCCGCAAGGTCGACGGCGAATCCATCGTCGCTTCGGGCGACCTGCCGGCGCTGATCGGACAGAAGAAGCCGGGCAGCAAGATCACGCTCGAGATCTGGCGCCAGGGCGCGCGCGAAGAAATCTCCGCCAAGCTCGGCGACGCGGCCGAGAAGTCGGCCACCGTGGCGAAGAACGAGGAGGGTGGCGCCAACCAGGGCAAGCTCGGCCTCGCACTGCGCCCGCTGCAGCCGCAGGAGCAGCGTGAGGCCGCCGTCGACGGCGGTCTGCTGATCGCGGATGTCGGCGGCCCGGCGGCGCTGGCCGGGGTCCAGACCGGCGACGTGCTGCTGGCCATCAACGGCACGCCGGCGAAGAGCATCGAGCAGGTGCGCGAGGTGGTGGCGAAGGCCGACAAGTCGGTGGCCTTGCTGATCCAGCGCGACGGCAACAAGATCTTCGTGCCGGTGCGCCTGGGCTGAAGCAGGTCCGCGCGTAGCGGGCCCAAGTGCGACAAAGTGCCGGTTCGCGGGTTCATCGTCAAGGCACCGTGCAAAAGTGCCTTGGCATGAAAAACACCGAACAGTAACAATCCGGCAACAACTGAATAAGGGGTTTCCCGGTGGCACTTCGCGATATTGCACTGACTGTTCTTGAACTCGAGCCCAACGAATTCCATTGGGTTCTGATGGAAGCAGTCCAGGCCGAGTCCGAGGAATGCCTGGGATTCCGGCCTGTCGACTGTTCGACACAAGGGGTTCCGGACTATTCGGAAGCCCTGATCCAGGGGGCCTCGGCACTTCGCGTGCTGCAAGGCCTCGCTCCGTTCGGCAAGCCGAAGACGCCGGTGAGCATCGGCGAAAGCGCTTCGCCGGACTTGGGCAATTCGGCGGTCATGTCCGACGATCCGGACTCCTGCATGTTCACGACCGACCACTCGGTCTTGTAGCGCGCTGGAAGTTAGTGGTCCCGGGCGTCGAAATGCAGCGCCGTGACCGCGATCACCCGCGCCGCCTGCGAGCGGATGGTGCATTGCTGGGACAGGCCACGCAGCACCAGCCGCGGCGGTGTCGGCGCGATGCTGCGCGCCGGGGACCTGCGATGGAAGCCGACCGCCGCGAACGGCAGCAGAAACCTGGCAGCGAGCGTGAAGGGATGTTGCATGATCCTGAAGGTACGCGGCTGCCGCTCTTTCGCCAATCTCTCCGAAGGGGGCAGGGCACCCCCAAAGCGGCATAGGCCGGAAGGGGGCACCGCCTTCAGAGCAATCAAAGGACATGGATATGACAAGACTGATCGTGCTGCAGAAGAATGGCTCGGCCAGGCAGGTCAACCTGACGAACACCCCCTTCGTCATCGGTCGCGCCGACAGCTGCGACCTGGTGCTGGACAACCCGCTCGTGAGCCGTTCCCATGCCGTGTTCGAGGCCGTGGGCGACGCGCTCACGCTGCGCGACTTGGAGAGCCACAACGGAACCTACGTGAATGGCGAGCGGATGGAATCCGTCGTGCTGCGCAACGGCGACGAGGTCAAGATCGGCGGCTACCAGATCCGCTTCCTGTCGCAGGACGGTCCGATCGCTCCTGCGGAAGCGCTCCGGCTCGTGACCGTGCCGGGCCGGCTGACGGACATCGATTTGCAAAGGCTCGGCGCGAAACCCTGAGCCTCGCCCCGCCGATGGCGTGGAAGAAAGGAACAAGCTCGAACGCCGATCGGATGGCAACACCCTCCGTTTGGAGGATGCCCGCACGCGCATTTCTGGCGCACAGTCCGACCCTTGACGATTGCAGGAGCACAGCATGGACTCAGAGGTCTTGACCCTTGGCGCATTGGCGATCCTGGTTGCCGGAGGCTGGCTGATCGACCTGCTCAGTCATCGGGACCCGTCACCGCTACAGCGCCAGATGGCCGATCAGATCAAGAAGTCGCTCGACACGATACGCGGCGTGCCGCTGCCGTGAGGGACCTCACGCGGCCCCACTTCGTATGGATCGCACGCCACGGGGACGCCTGGCGCCGACCTGGGGTGCGCCGGACTACTTCCTGAAGGTCGACGCCGGCATCCGGATGTCCGTGAGCTTCCAGTCGACGAAGCCGCTGCGCTCGAACACCAGGGCCAGCCGATCGGCGTTCGTTTCGTCGGGCTTTGCGGGATCGACCGCATAGGCCGTCATCTGGCTGGCGCCCTGGCGGTCGATGACCCAGCGGGCCTTCTCCTTCTTCTCGGGCGCGGCGTCGCCTGCAGGGCCCGGCGTGCCGGCAGGCGTCGGTGCAGCCGGGGGCTTGGAAGGCGCCTTGCCCAGCCTCCCGTTTTGCATCGCGGCCATGACCGTTTCAGGCCGGACCATCGCATCCACCAGCTGATTGACCAATCCGGTCCCGATCAGGCTTCCCAGCGCTGCGAACGGATTGCCCGCATCACCGGGCGCACCCAGCTTCTGCGCGAGCAGGACGGAGAACTGGCCCTTGAGGCTTTCGCGGAGCTTCGGATAGTCGACGTGTGCATTGAAGGCTTCAGCGTCTGCACGCTGCGCCGCCTGCTGCAACTGGCGAACGGCCAGGAAGGGCGACCAGTACCAGTAGGCCGCAAGAGCCAGGAGCAGGAGGAGGGCGACGGCGGCTGCATGGCGTTTTTTCATGCGCCGATTCTGCCCGGTGCCGGTGTTCGCAAGCCGGTGAGCCGGATGTCAAGGCGCTTGCGCAGGTTGCCGCTGTCACGTTCGGCAACCATCTTCACCGTGTGGACGTAGGCCCCTTGGAGGTGGCGCACGTTGTGTGCTGCACAGGGGGCGATTTTCGCCCTCGTCATCTGGGGAATCTCCTTGAACGTCGATCGATCTGCTTTCTTCAAACGGGCTGCTGCCGGTGTCGTGGCCGCCGGTGCACTTTTCGCTGCTGCGTCGGCCAATGCCCAGGTCAACTGGTCGGTCGGCGTCAACGTGCCCGGTGTGTCGATCGGCGTGGCCGAGCCTGGGCCCGTGTACTACGAGCCGGCACCGGTCTATTCGCGCCCGGCTCCGATCTACTATCAGCCGGCTCCTCCTGCGTACTACAACCCGCCGCCGGTGTATGACCGTCCGGCGCCGGTGTACTACGGGCCACCTGTGCAGGGCTACTACGAACCGGGCGGACGTTGGCGCCATCGGCATCACCATCGCCGGGATTGGGATGACCGCGGCGATCGGGACTGAGTCGGGCTCGGTGCGTCAATCGCCGCGCTCAGCGTGGCGCCACTCCCACGGCGGCATCGGGTCGGCATCGCGCCAGAGCCCGACACGATTCGCCCTGGCTTGCGCCTCGGCAAACTCGTACTGTCCGCGCTCCTGGGCCGTTTGTTCGCGGGCATAGGTCCGGTACCACCAGGCCATCCCGAGGGTGACCATCGCGAGGCCCGCGTCCAGCGTCTTGGGCCCGCCTGGCGCCGAGGCAGGTGCCACCATCACCTTGCAGACGCTGCGTCCGTAGCGATCGACATCGATGCAGTCGAGTTCGGCCTCTCGCATGTAGACCAGGCTGGACATGGCCCGCTTGGCGCGCTCGCCGAAGGGCTGACGCCGCTCGGGCGCGTCGATGCCGTTGAGCCTGACCTTGATCGCTCTGTAGCGTCCGCCCGGGCCGCAGCGCGCCTTGAGCGTGTCGCCGTCCGAAACGCCCACGACAAGGCAAGTCTGCGGCGCGGCGTGGATGGCAAGAGGCAGGGTGAGCAGGAGAATCGCAAGAAGTCGTCGCATCGAACGATTCTCGCGTCGAACCCATCGTTCGATCCTGGCTTCCAAGAAGAAGCCAGGCTCGCGAACTGACCCGGTCTCCGGCCCCACGGGCGGCGCTCAGCGCGCGCGAATCACGTCGGAGACGACGCCGTTCTCGTTGACGGTGCAGTTGATCGCCGGTTGTCCGGCTCCGATGCTGAGGGTGACGACGTAGAAGCCTTCCCTCATGGTGCTCGCGTCGCTGGTCGGCGTCACGCTTGCCCTTGGCACCTTGTACTCGCGGGAGACGGCGTCGATGCAGCTGGTGCGCGACACCTGCGGCGAGGAGAAGCCGGCGAATACTGCCGGGGGCTGGTAGTTGGCGCAACCACCGACGATGGCGCCGAAGGCGATGGCGACCGCCACGGAACGACTGCAAGCAGGCATGTTGACTCCTTGGATTGCGGCGTATTTGTACGCCAAAGCAGCCTCACCGTATACAGCAACTCTGGCGATCTCGCCAAATCCCCCATGGCGGATTTGCTGAAGAGTTGCACTGCGCTTCGCGGCATACTTGAAGCGGTCACAACACACTTGAATTCTTCCGAATGGACAAAGAAGTCGACCCCGCGGTACTTGCGGTCATCAACGAAAAACGCCTGCTGGGCGAGAAGCGCACACCCGTCGAAATCATTGCCAAGATGGGTGTGTTCGATGCGCGCGAGAAGGCGTCCGAACACGCCTGGCTGGCAACGGGCGACAACGTCATCGCCACCATGTGGGCGGAGTTCGTGAGCATCGGAGCCGGCGGGCGATGGTTCTATCTCGAGTCCCTGGATACGCAGCATCGGCTGGCCGGCGGCGAGCGAAGTGCGCTGCAAATCCAGCGAGCCAAGGACCGGCTCCAATTGCTCAAGCGCTCGCTGGACGCGGGCCAGGGGTTGAGGATTGTCCTGCAGACGAACCGGGTCGCTATTTCCGATCTGGAGACCGACAAGGCTGCCAAGGTTTCGATGCGGGTGCCGGACGACCAGGAGTGGCACATCGCGACGTGGGATCCCGAGCAGAAGATCGCGGTCCTGGTCCGCGGCCCGCGCGGGTGGCTGCCGACCGAAGAAGACATGCTGGCCGCACGGGCGCGGGGCAGCGTTCCGGCCGCGGCGCCCGAAGCCCCATCTGGCCAGGCATCACGAGAAGAGGTGCAGGCGGCCGCGATGGACTACCTGACGCGTCACTTCGCGGGCTACGGCTACAAGACCGAGAACGTGGCCGGTCAGAAGCTGGGCTACGACATCGAGGTGTCGGACAAGAAGGGCGCCACATTGCTCAAGCTCGCGGTGAAGGGCACTGCCGCAGGAATGGCAGGCTTCCAGCTCACGGGCGAAGAGCGCGCCTGCGCAAAGCGAGGGGATCCCTGGCGCCTTGCGGTGGTCACGGACGCCATTGGACCCGCGGCGCAGCACAAACTCTACAAGCCCTCCGAGGTCGACAAGGCCCCCGGCCTCGAACCGCTGCTGGAGTAGCACAATCTGCCGATGTGCAGCCACTACCAGGCCGAGAAGCGCCGCAAGCAGATCGAAAAACACTTCGGGATCACGCTGCCCCCCGACTGGGAGCCGCCGCCTGGAGGCCTGCACATCTACCCCACGCAGATGGCGCCGATCATCCGCCGGCCGCCCGAGCGCGGATCGGGCGATGAGGCCGTGCCGGATTTCGAGCTGGTGGAGGCGCGTTTCGGGCTGCTGCCCGGCTTTGCGAAGGACGCCAAGTACGGCCTTCAAACCTACAACGCACGCACCGAGACCGTCCGCGAACTGGCGAGCTTCAAGAACGCCTGGGCGAAGGCCCGACACTGCATCGTGCCGTGCGAGGCGATCTACGAGCCTGACTGGCGCACGGGTGATTTCATCCCGACGCGGTTCACCGCGGCCAACGACGAGACGCTCGGCGTGGCCGGTCTGTGGGCGCCGTGGCGGAATCCGGAGACGGATGCCTGGGAGTTGAGCTTCACCATGCTGACGATCAATGCCGACCACCACGCGTTGTTCCGGCTCATGCACCGGCCGGACCTGAAGCGGCCGCCCGAACAGCAGGACAAGCGGATGGTCGTGATCCTGCCGCAGGCGCAGTACGGAGAGTGGCTCGACGCACCGGCGCAACGCTCGATGGATTTCATGAACCAGTACCCGGCCGAGCGTCTGGCCATGACGGCGGAACCGCCGCCGCCCAAGGAGCCGAAGGCCAAGGCGGGGCGCGTCAGGAAGGACCCTCCGCAGCCATCCCTGTTCTGAAAGCGATGGCAAGCCGTCGACCATTCAGTTGTCGTCGTCCTGAAATTCGATGCTCCGGTGCGTACCGTCGCAGAACGGCTTGTTCTTCGATCCGCCGCAGCGACACAGGGTAAAGCGCTCACGCGAGGCGCCTTCGCTCCAAGCCTCGGTGTCAAGATCAAAGCCCTGAACTTCATAGGGGCCGTTTCGTGCGATACGAATGCTCGGGGCATTCACGTCATTGGGTCCGGATTGGCCATCGCGTGTGTATCGAAGCGCGCCCGATGGGCAGCGTCGAACGACCTCGATGAGGGTGTCCGCGTCTGCCTGATCCGGCTGGATCCAGGGCGTTCGCCCTTCGCGGAAGACCAGCGGCAGGGCTTTCGCACACCGCTCCGACGCCGAGCACTGAAGACGGTTGAAACTCACGACGATGGCGGCGCCTGGGTAGTCCACGGCTCCATCAGGCGTGTGGTCCGGGCGCCGCTCGTCCGAAAACCCGATGCGGATATGAGAGCTGTCACAAAAAGGCTTCCGCTTCGACGCGCCGCAACGACACAACGCGATGCCGTGCGACCCATCGAGCCGCTCCCCTTTCGAGTTTGTCAGGTCGTCGACGGTGACCAGATAGGGCCCATTGCGCGACAGCTTGATGCAGGGTCTTTTCTTCGCCGGAGAGGGATGGCTCACCGCTCCATCCGCGACGACCGCGACCGGGTGCTGCTTCATCTTGCAAGTCCTCCAGGCCTTGAGGTCTGCCGCAAGTGTGCGCGGACGCAAGCCCGCGTACAAGGCCCCGAGAGGACGACGTGGTCTATCACCTCATCGCAAGTCGAATCGGTCCGGGCGCCACAGTGCCTGTTTTTGAGGCATCGCGTTGGAAGCCCCATCTGGAGTCGATTCCCGACGTTTCGCATGCAGTTTTCCACAGGGCTGTCCACGGGGCTGGTGGAGAACCCCAATCGACCGCCGCATTGGTGGTCCCTGCGCGGCTGCATAGCCTACGTGGCGGAGTCTTCCTCCAGCCGGGAACGGATGGCAGCCTCCAGCGTTGCGCGCACGACCGCTTCGACGGCCTGCCAGTACTTCAGGTATGCCTCTTCGTCGGCCGCATGCTTCGGCACCAGGCCCTGCTTGATCGCTTCCTTCATCGCGGCCACGAGCATTTCGTCAGTCAAATTCATCGGTCAATCCAAATCCCTGATCGCCACGCCCTGTCGAAGTAGCCCAGGGGCTGGACGGCCTTCTTCGCGGAGGCTCATAACACTGGATATTTGGCGATTGCCAAATAAGGCGCCACAAACGAAAATGCCCCGCTACCTTTTGAGTAGCGGGGCATCCAGTGGCCTTGCGGCGTGTAGTGGCTCCTCGACCTGGGCTCGAACCAGGGACCTACGGATTAACAGTCCGGCGCTCTACCAACTGAGCTATCGAGGAACAAGCCTCAGATTATAGCGTCCTTTTTTGGGCTCTTTGGTCGACGCCGATCGAATCGATATTTTTCTTCAACTTTTTTTGAGGGTCGTGACGCGCGGGGGCTCAAGCGCCGATGCAGAGCGCCATCAAGCGGGCCGCCGCCGCTTCGGGTTCCGGGTCGGCCACAAGGGCACGCACCACGGCCACCGAGCCGACGCCGGTCGCCAGCACCTCGGGCATGCGCTGCTCGTCGACGCCGCCGATGCCGACCTGCGGATAGCCGTGCATGAGGCGCGCGTAAGCGGCAAGTCGCGCGATGCCTTGTGGTGCGGTGGCCATCCGCTTGAGCGTGGTCGGGTACACCGCGCCCATCGCGATGTAGCTCGGGCTGGCGCCATCGGCGCGCACCATCTCGGCGTAGCCGTGGGTACTGACGCCCAGGCGAAGGCCGGAGGCCCGAATCGTCTTCAGTTCCTCGGGTGTCAGCGCATCGAGGTCTTCCTGTCCGAGATGCAGGCCGTAGGCGCGCGCCGCGATCGCGCTGCGCCAATGGTCGTTGATGAAGAGCAGGGCGCCGGTGCCGCGCACCGCCTCGACCGCCGCGACCACCTCGCGCTCGATGGCTGCTGCATCGTCGGACTTGAAGCGCAACTGCACCGTCGGCACGCCGGCGCGCGCCATGCGTGCGACCCACTGCGCATCGGGCAGTACCGCATAGAGGCCGAGCTTCGTCGGGCAGGGCGGAAACGCATCGTCGCGCGTCGTCGGCGGAAAGGGGCGCATCCCGAAATCGGCTGCCGATTCGGGCCAGGCTTGCGGATCGAAGCTGCCGCTGCGATCGGTCTGCGCCCGCCACGCGCGTGCCAGGCACTCGGCGTCGATGTCGATGAAACCCAGCGTTGCGCAGGCTTGCTTCACGCCCTGGTAGAGCACGTCGTCCGAGGAGAACGATGCGGTTGCATTCGGCGCTTCGCCGAAGCGCGACCCATGCGCCGCAACGATGGCGCGCGCGATGGAAGGGGAGTCGGTCATCGGGATCATTGGGAAGACGCGTGATGCCAGAACGGCGTGCCCAGCACCGGCGTGCTCGGCTGGGCCGAATCCTGCGCCGCCATCGCGCCGGCGTGATGCGCGCAGCGACCGGCTTGCACGGCATCGGCAAACGCGCCGGCCATTGCGACCGGGTCCTGCGCCAGCGCCACCGCGGTGTTGAGCAACACGCCGTCGTAGCCCCACTCCATCACCTGGCAGGCATGCGACGGCAGGCCGAGGCCGGCATCGACCAGCAGCGGCACCGCGAGCCGCTCGCGCAGCACCTGCAAGGCATACGGATTGACCGGCCCGCGGCCGGTTCCGATCGGGGCGGCCCAGGGCATCACGGCCTGGCAGCCGACATCGACCAGGCGCTGGCACAGCACCAGGTCCTCGGTGCAGTAGGGCAGCACCTGGAAGCCGTCGCGGATCAGTTGCGATGCGGCGTCGACCAGGTTCAGCGTGTCGGGCTGCAGCGTGTAGTCGTCACCGATCAGTTCGAGCTTGATCCAGGGCGTGTCGAACAACTCGCGCGCCATCTGGGCCGTGGCAATGGCTTCCTGCACGCTGTGACAGCCGGCCGTGTTGGGCAGCACCGGAACGCCGAGCCGGCGCAGCAGGTCCCAGAAGCCGTTGTCGCTGCCGCTGCCGTTCGGGGTCGCGGTCTGGCGGCGCAGCGACGCCGTGAGCATCGCGGGCTGCGCGCGCCGGACGGCTGCCTCGAGCACGTCGGGGGATGGATAGCGCGCGGTGCCCAGCAGCAGTCGGCTCTGGAAGCTCTGGCCGTAGAGGACGAGCGGGTCGTTGGCGGAGGCAAGGGTCATGGTCTTCTCTTTCAGCCGCCCGTCACGGGGCGGATCACTTCAATGCGGTCGTCGGCCTGCAGTGCATGCGAGGCGTAGTTCGAACGCGGCACGAACTGGCGGTTGACGGCCACCGCGAACGGCGGCTTGGCGTCGATGAGCGCGAGGGCGTCCACCACCTTCGCGTCGGCAGGCAGCGTGCAGGGCGTGTCGTTGATCCGGAGGTTCATGGATGTCATTCGAGGCGGGTCGCGAGGCCGAAGCGGCCGGCGAGCGCGGAGCAATCG
This sequence comes from Variovorax sp. P2_H12, assembly GCF_056403395.1. Lineage (NCBI taxonomy): Bacteria > Pseudomonadati > Pseudomonadota > Betaproteobacteria > Burkholderiales > Comamonadaceae > Variovorax > Variovorax sp. P2_H12. The sequence continues at coordinate 148,040 of NZ_JBFUFO010000001.1, forward strand.
GTCGCGAGCAGTTCCATTGCGACGTCGAGGATCGCCGGCGCGATCATGAAGCCGTGGCGGTAGAGGCCGTTGATCTGCATCACCTTCGGGCGCAACTGGCGCACGGCCGGCAGGTTGTCGGGCAGGGTCGGCCGGCATTGGGTCGCGATCTCGACGATGCGCGCTTCGGCGAAGCCGCTGTGCACTGCGTAGGCGGCGCTCAGCAGTTCGAGCGTGGAGCGCACGCTGGCCGGCGACATGTCGTCCGATTCGATCTCGGTCGCGCCGATCACGAACAGGTGGTCGGGCTTGGGCGCGATGTAGAGCGGATAGCGCGGATGCACCAGGCGCGTCGGCCGGCGCAGCGTCACTTCGGGTGCGTGCACGCGGATGACTTCGCCGCGCACGCCGCGCAGGGCATTCCACTGCGGCTTGGCGCCGAGGCCGCGGCAGTCGATCACGCGCTCGGGCTGGCCCGGCCCGCCGGGCGCGAAGTCGTCGACGGTGCGCGGCGAATGCCAGTGCAGGCGCACCTTCGGCAGTACCTGCAAGGTGGCGAGCAACGAGGCGAGCAGCGCGCGGTTGTCGAGCTGGCCTTCATCGGGCAGCAGCAGGCCCTGCGCGAAGCGCCGGCCCAGCGAAGGCTCGGCGGCCTCGATGCCGGCAGCGTCGAGCACCTGCATGGCGGGCAGCTCGGGCACCAGCTCGCCGGTGTGCGAGAGCACGCGCTTGAGCCGGGCGGCCTCGGCGGCATCCTGGCGGTGCCACAGCACGAGCGTGCCCTCGCGCTGGAAGAACACGGGCGCGGCCAGCGGCGCGATCAACGCCGGCCAGCGGTCGAGTGCGTAGTGCCCCATTCGGACCACGGCGGGCGGCGCCACGGCCGATTCGGCGAGCGGCGCGAGCATGGCGGCGGCGACCCGCGCGGCCGCGCCTTCGGCCTCCGGTCCGCCGGCCTCGAACAGGTCGACCTCGCAGCCCGCCTGCGCCAGCGTCAGCGCGAGCAGGCGCCCCATGAGCCCGGCGCCGAGCACGGCGGCTGAGCGGAAGGGCAGTGCTTCATGCATCGCCATCTCGCTGCCCGTTCCAGGAACACCGCGGAACCGGCTTTGCCGGGCCGCCGGTGTTGCCCCCGGCGGGGGGTGGGCGCCCGACATGAAGTGCGGGCAACCTGGGGGGGAGCCTTCCTGCTCGATAATTTTGGACATGACCATTGCATTCTCTCGCTACGCACGCGTACTCTCGATCGCCGGTTCCGACAGCGGCGGGGGCGCCGGCATCCAGGCCGACCTGAAGACCTTCTCGGCGCTCGGCTGCTATGGCATGACCGCGATCACTGCGTTGACGGCGCAAAACACGCTCGGCGTGTCGGGCATCCATGGCGTGCCGCCGGCTTTCTTGAAAGCGCAGATCCAGGCGGTGGTCGAGGACATCGGCGTCGACGCGGTCAAGCTCGGCATGCTGCACGCGCCCGAGATCGTCGAGGTCGTGGCCTGGGCGATCGACCACTACAAGCTGCCGAACGTGGTGCTCGATCCGGTGATGGTCGCCACCAGCGGCGACCGCCTGATCGCCGCCGAGACGGTGGCCGTGCTGGTGCGCGAACTGTTCCCGCGGGCGGCCGTCGTGACCCCCAACCTGGACGAGGCGGCGCTGCTGATCGGCCATGCCATCGACGGCGTCGATGCGCTCGACGATGCAGCCACCGAACTGCTCGCACTCGGTGCCAACGCGGTATTGCTCAAGGGCGGCCACCTGCCGGGCGACGACGTGGTCGACCTGCTGGCCGAGGCCGACGGCGAGCGGCTGCAGCTGGCCTCGACCCGCATCCAGAGCCGCAACCTGCACGGCACCGGCTGCACCTTGTCGTCGGCCATCGCCGCCCATCTGGCGCTCGGATTCGCGCTGTCGCAGGCGGTGGAGCGCGCGCGCGGCTACGTGGTCGCCGCCATGGCGGCGGGGGCGGATGTGAAAGTCGGCGCGGGGCACGGTCCCCTCAACCACGGCTTTGCGCCAGTGCCGAGCGTCCGCCTGCCGTCGACTGGCGCGTGATCCAGCCCAGCGCGAAGGTGATCGCAAGGGTCGGCAGCGCCGAGCCCCACTGAGGGGCCCAGGCCGCGCAGGCGTGGTAGATCGCGATGCCGGAGATCCAGATCGCGGCCGCCGGCAGGTCCACGCGGCGCGTGCCGACCGGCACCGGTGCGTTGCCGGTGCCGAGCCGTCCGAGGATCACGCCGTAGAGCGGCACGAAGACCGAGCTCAGCAGCAGCAGGAAGGGTTCGAGCGAGTGCATCGGCAGCACCAGTGCGAAGGCGATGCAGATCGAGGCCAGCAGCAGGCCCCAGCGGCGCACGCTCCAGCGCGGCTGCAGGCTGTGGGCCGAGACCGAGCCTGAGTACACGTCGCCGTAGGCGTTGTCGAGTTCGTCGATCAGGATCAGCCCCAGCGCCACCAGGCCCCCCTGCGCCAGCAGCAGGGCCGCGACCAGGTTGGTGCCGGGTTCGGCGACGCTCACCACCATCACGCCGAGCGCATAGCACCAGATGTTGGCCAGCACGTAGCCGATCCAGGTGCCATTGAAGGCGCCGCCCAGACCACCCGTGCTGCGCTTGCCGTGACGCGCGTAGTCCGCCACCAGCGGCAGCCACGAGACCGGCATCGCGATCACCAGGTCGAGGGCGCCGAACATGCCCATGCTGCCGTCGCCGGGCCGCAACCAGAAAGCCTCCAGCCCCTTGGCATGGAGCCGGGTCGCGAACTGCCAGGTCAGCCAGGCCAGCGACAGCGCCACCAGCGGCAGGCCGAAGCGGCTCACGAAGCGCCTCACCAGCTTGACCATCGAGCCTGCGAGCAGGGCCAGCAGCACCGCGCCCCACAGCAGCGTGGTGAGCACCGTGCCCAGGGGGCCGCCGAGCGACCCGCCGAAGGCCTGGCCGCCGATCGCCTGGGTGCCTTCGCGCATGATCACGATTTCGAAGGTGGTCCAGCCGATCAGCTGCACGATGTTGAGCATCACCGGCAGGCGCGCGAAGGCGCTGCCGTAGGTTGCGTTCATCAGCCCGGCGCTGGCCAGCCCGCTCTCGCAACCCAGCCGCGCGGTCCAGGCCAGCAGGCCGGCGCCGATGCAGGAGCCCAGCGCGATCGCGAGCACGGCGTCGCGGGTTCCGACCGCCGGTACCAGGTAGGCGCCGATCTGCATCACCAGCAGACCGACGCCGAGGCTGAACCACAGCGCCATGTGGTCGTGCCACTGGAAGACGCGGCTGGATTCGCGCAGCGGCGTCAGTGCCTCATTGGCCCCGGGCGGCGCAGTCGGGTCGTTCGTTCTTGCCATCCATTTGCTCCCATGCAAATTGTTTGGCAGGTGGGCGAGGCCGGCAGCAGAACCGCCGCGCGAGAAACGTGGCGGCCGCCGGACCAGCTTCCCTGCGCGAGGATTACCTCAAGTCACCAAAGTCACTCAGTGGCACAACAGGTTCAAAGGGTGTGATCTCAGCCGGCCCGAGTGATCGGGCCAGCACCCCCAGCGAATGCGCGCATTGTAGTTCCGGACGAAAAAAGCCCGCGTCTGCGCGGGCTCTGAAGGGGTCGCGTTTTGAAATGCAGTTCACGCAGCAGTTGCAATCTGGCGCCGTACGAAAAAGAACCCGCCGGGCGTGCGCGGGGCGGGTTCTCAACAACGTGTCGCAGGCCCAAAGCGGCTAGGAGCCGTAGTACTTGTCGACGTTCGCCCGGTAGATTTCGTCGTAGTCAGGCACGACATCTGTCGAATAGCGCGGCGCGCCTTCCAGCTGGGCCTTGTCAAGCGGAACCACGTAGCCATCCTTCGATGTGTCGTACTTGAGGATGCTCCATGGAATGGGATAGCGATCCGTTCCCATTCCCAGGAAACCGCCGAACTCCAAGACGGCATAACGCACTTGACCTGATACCTTGTCGATCATGAGGTCGTCGATCGTGCCGAGCTTGTCGCCCGTGACGTTGTAGACCTTCGTGTTTTCCACGCGGTCGGAAGAAATGACATCAGAAGCCATGAGTTTCTCCATGCCGGGATGGCTGGGGCTACCGGCGGGTGTGCAAAGCCCAGCAATCGATGTATGGCCTCAACGCAGGGAGGCCCGCATAGGTTTTCGATTTGTCTTGATGTAGGCGTTCCCCCATCAGACTGCGTCTTGAATGGCGCCGGTCGGCAGCCGCTTCGCCGGGATAGAGCGGCGCGCACCTCGCCCGAGCGCCGCGCAGGCAACGGCAGTGGCCTTGCGCTTTTTTCACGACAGCGCGCTGCGCTCTTGTCCGACAGACCTTTGCAACGGTCAGGCGTAGCTTCACGCCTTCGACCTCGTCAGGATGGAGGATCGCCATGAAATCCGAGCAGGCAGAGATGGGCGAGAGCGCCAGTGACATTGCATTTCGCTGGGGTGTGGTCGCCGTGATCCTCGTGGCGGTCGGAACGCTGGTGTACAACTTCTTCGCTGATGAAGAGCCCGTTGACCTGGGCACCGCCACCACGCAGGTCGCGCCGCAGCACCTGCGTATCGGGGCGGCGAGCAATTAGAACCGGGGGATGCGATCGTCGTCCTCGAGGCGAGGACGCCATCCGCGCCATCGAAGTGGCAGCGCCGGCCGCAGCCGAAGGTCAGTGCGCGACGCCGAGCAGCGTGTGCAGCCGCGTGCTGGTGGTGGTGTATTGCAGCGGAATCGCCTTGTCGGGAAAGACGATCGCGGTGGCGCCCCAGGCCGCCAGCGTGGCCTCATGGAAGCCGCAGACGATGAGCTTCTTCTTGCCGGGGTAGGTGTTGATGTCGCCGACGGCGAAGACGCCGCGCTCGCGCGTCTCGAACTTCTCGGTGTCGACCGGCACCTGCTTGCGCTCGAGCGCCAGGCCCCATTCAGCGACCGGTCCGAGGCGTGGGGAGATGCCGAGGCAGCCGATCAAGGCGTCGAAGGGCAGCGCCACGGTCTGCGCGTCCGGCGTGGCGACCTGGAGCTGCGTGTCATCGAAGCCGATGGGCTGGCCGATCTGAAGGTGGATCGCGCCGGCTGCGATGCGCTCGCGCAGTGTTCGCAGCGTTTGCTCGTCGGCCTGGAAGACGTCGCGGCGGTGGAGCAGCGTGACCTTCTTCGCCAGGGGCGCGAGCGCGAGCGCGGTGTCGAGCGCGGCCTCGTCGCCGCCCTGGACGATCAGCGATTGCCCCGCGAAGCGATCGAGCGTGTCGGGGTGGTAGAAGAGCCTGGTGCCTTCAAGTCGCTCGATGCCCTCGACGGCGATGCGCTTGGGCACGAAGGCGCCGACGCCCGCGGCGATGAAGACCGTCTTGGCCAGGAAGGAGCTGCCGCGCGACGTGGCCAGCAGCAGCCGACCATCCTGCTGGCGGGCGAGGGTCGCGATCTGCTCGCCGAAATGGAATTGCGGCTTGAACGGTGCGATCTGCTGCAGCAGCGATTCCGCCAGTCCGCGTCCGGTGGTCATCGGCGTGCCCGGGATGTCGTAGATCGGCTTGTCGCCGTAGAGCTCGACGCATTGGCCGCCGGCACGCGGCAGGGCATCGACGATGTGGCAGGAGATCTCGAGCAGGCCGAGCTGGAAGGCCTGAAACAGGCCGACCGGTCCGGCGCCGATGATCAGCGCGTCGGTTTCGACCGGTGGCATCAGGCCGGCGCCGAGCCGCCCCTAGGCGGCCTGCGGCACCCTCGGGGGGCAGCGATGACAGGCAGCGCGAAGCGTGGGGGGCGCATGCTTCAGCGCACCAGCTCCGAGAGCTTGCCGGTCTTGTCCTTCCACTCTTCCGCGTCGGGCAGCGCCGGCTTGCGCTTGGTGATGCTTTTCCAGCCGTCGGCCAGCGCCAGTTCGGCGTTGAGCTTGATGAAGGCCAGCTGGTCGGCCGGAAGGTCTTCCTCGGCGTAGATCGCGTTGACCGGGCACTCGGGGATGCAGACCGCGCAGTCGATGCATTCGTCGGGGTCGATCACCAGCATGTTCGGCCCTTCACGGAAGCAGTCGACCGGGCAGACGTCGACGCAATCGGTGTATTTGCAGCGGATGCAGGATTCGGAGACGACGTGGGTCATGGTCTTGGCAAGCGAGGGGAATGATCGGGGAAACCCCGAATTTTAGGCCTTTGTGGCGGCGGGCCGCACGAGCACTGCGGCGGAGGTCCGATGGGAAGCGGTGTCCACGAGGATCAGCGAGCCCAAAGCGCGCGATTGCGTGAAAGGCAGCACGGCCAGCGGCTGCTGCAGTGCCAGCACCACGTCACCGATGGCATTGGCTTCGAGCCGCTCCGTGGGCTCGGCATCGAGGGTCGTGATATTGAGCCGGTCGACGATGCGCGCCACCTTGGCCTTGACCCATCGGTGGCCCTGCAGCGCCCAGTACACCCGGCCAGCGACCAGCGGCTCGTCGTCGAGCCAGGCGACGGTCGCGGTGATCTCGCGAACCGGCTCGAAGGCGTCGGGCGCCAGCAGCCAGTCGCCGCGCGAGACATCGAGTTCCCGGTCCAGCACGATGCCGGCGCTGTGACCCGCATGCACGGCCTTCGGATCGCGCGTGTGGCTCAGTACCTGCGCCACGGTGGCGTGCTGGTTGCTCGGCAGCACGGTGATGCGCTGTCCGGGCTCGACATGGCCGCTGGCGACCCGGCCCCAGAACACGCGGCGCCCGCGCGAGGTGTCGGCCGAGGCGGAGAACTTCTCGACCCACTGCACCGGGAAGGCGAAGGGGACGGCCTCGTCCTGGGCGGTGACCGGCAATTGCTCGAGCAGTTCGAGCAGGCTGGGGCCTTCGTAGCCGGCCCAGGCGGGATGGCGCGAGGCCACGTTCCAGCCCTTGAGCGCCGAGATCGGCACCGTGGCGGCCACTTGCACGCCGGCGGCTTCGGCGAAATTCGAGAGCGCGGCGGCGATGCGCTCGAACGCGAGTTCGGCGTCGTCGATCGCATCGAGCTTGTTGACCGCGAAGACGATCGACTGCACGCGCAGCAGATGGCACAGCAGCGTGTGGCGGCGGGTTTGCGGCAGCAGGTCGCGCTTGACCACTTCGCCGTCGCCGACCTCGGCGGCCCAGGCCAGCTTGGTGGCGTCGACCAGCACCACGGCGGCGTCGGCGCTGGATGCGGCCGTGACCATGTTGCGCGTGTATTGCTCGTGGCCTGGCGCGTCGCCGATCACGAACTTGCGATGCGCCGTGGAGAAGTAGCGATAGGCGACATCGATCGTGATGCCTTGCTCGCGCTCGGCCGAGAGGCCGTCGGTCAGCAGGGCCAGATCGGTTTCGCCGCCGCGCTGGACGCCGGCCAGCTGGTCCTGCAGCACGGTCTTGCTGTCGACCAGCAGGCGGCCGATCAGGGTGCTCTTGCCGTCGTCGACGCTGCCGCAGGTGATGAAGCGCAATGCGGCGCCGGTCTCGGCATGCTGTTCAAGGGTTGAAATCGTCGCGTTCATATTCATTCTCTGCAATGCGCTGTCCTGTTCGTGAAACACCGCGGAACCGGCTTCGCCGGGCCGATGGTGTTGCCCCCGGTAGGGGGTGGGCGGGCTACACGCAGTGAGCCCAACCTGGGGGCGAGCTAGAAGTACCCGTCTTTCTTGCGCTTTTCCATCGAGGCTTCGGAAGTCTTGTCGTCCATCCGCGTGGCCCCGCGTTCGCTGACGTCCGCCGCCAGCGTCTCGATCACCACGTCGGCCGCATGGGCTGCGAGGCTGTCCACGGGGCAGGTGCAGGTGATGTCGCCCACGGTACGGAAGCGCACGTCGCGCACTTCGACCTGCTCGCCGTCGCGCGGCGGCGTGAGTGCGGTCACGGGCACGAGCAGGCCGCGGCGTTCGATCACTTCGCGCTTGTGCGTGTAGTAGATCGAGGGCAGGGCGATGCGCTCGCGGTCGATGTACTGCCAGACGTCGAGCTCGGTCCAGTTCGAGATCGGGAACACGCGGAAATGTTCGCCCGGTGCGAGACGCGTGTTGAAGAGCGTCCACAACTCGGGGCGCTGGTCCTTCGGTTGCCATTGGCCGAAGCTGTCGCGGTGCGAAAAGATGCGCTCCTTGGCGCGCGCTTTTTCTTCATCGCGGCGGGCGCCGCCGATCAACGCGTCGAAGCGGAACTCCTCGATGGCTTCGAGCAGCGTGACCGACTGGTGCACATTGCGCGACTCTTCCGGATGGGCCAGGCGCACCGTGCCGCGCTTCATCGAGTCCTCGACGTTGCGCACGATCAGCTCGGCGCCGAGTTCCCTGGCGCGGGCGTCGCGGAAGGCCGTCACTTCGGGGAAGTTGTGGCCGGTGTCGATCATCAGCAGCGGATAGGGAATCCGGCCGATGCCGAAGGCCTTCTCGGCGCACTTGAGCAGCACCAGCGAATCCTTGCCGCCCGAGAACAGCAACGTCGGCCGCTCGAAGGACGCCGCCACCTCGCGCAGGATGAAGATGGTTTCCTCCTCGAGCGCATCGAGCTGCGTGTTGGACAGGCGCGTGAGCGACTGCGTGGTCGGCAGCAGCAGATCGGGTTCGGTACGGGCGTTCATGAGGCGGGGTTCAGTTCGGGATGGCACGGATGGGGATGGCGCGGTTCGGCAGTGGAGAGACGGCGGAGACTGCGGACAAGGGTTCGAAGGCCGCGGGCTCCTCGCCTTCGTGGCTGCCGTCGGCCGCCACGTGCAGGCCGCATTCCTTGGCGCTTTCTTGCTCCCACCACCAGCGGCCCGAGCGGAAGTCCTCGCCCAGGGTCACGGCCCGCGTGCAGGGCGCGCAGCCGATGCTCGGATAGAACTGGTCGTGCAGCGGGTTGTAGGGCACTTCGTGCAACGAGATGTAGTGCCAGACGTCGCCCCAGGTCCAGCGCGCGAGCGGGTTGACCTTGACGCGCTCGGCTTGCTCCTCGATGAACTCGACCTCGGCGCGGGCGCCCGACTGCTCGCGCCGCAGGCCGGTGATCCAGCCGCGCTTGCCGGCCAGCGCGCGTTCGAGCGGCTCCATCTTGCGGATGTGGCAGCAGGCCTTGCGCAGTTCGAGGCTGCGGTACATCGCCTCTTCGCCGTTCTCGGCGACGAAGGCGGCGGCATCCGCCTCGATCGGACGGTAGACATCGACCTGGCGGCCGTAATGCACCTGCAGCCGGTCGAGCAGGTCCAGCGTCTCGGCGTGCAGCTTGCCGGTCTCGAGCACGAAGACGCCCGCCGGCACCTGGAAGCGGTGCAGCAGGTCGGTCACGACCATGTCCTCGGCGCCGAGGCTGGAGGCCTGCGTGATCGGCGCGAATTCGGTCGCTGCGCCGCGCAGCAGCGCCACGCTCTCGGCGAGCTTGTCGTCGAAATCGGCAGAGGGCTTGGCGTAGAGCGAGATGGCGTTCATATCAGTCTTTTCGGGGAACGCCGCGGAACCGGCTTTGCCGGGCCGCTGGCGTTGCCCCCTTGAGGGGGGAGGCGGCTACACGCAGTGAGCAAGCAACGGGGGTGGGTTTCATGCCCGTTTGAAGATGGGGGTGGCTTGCACTGCGTCGCCCTGGTAGAAGGCGGCGAAGCGGTCGAACTGCCGCTGTGCGGCGGAGGCGTCGACGCCTTCCTTCAGCACCGCGCTCGAGAAGCCGGTGCGCTGCATCTGCACCAGCTGGTCGATCAGCACGTCGCCGGTGGCGCGGATGTCGCCCTGGAAGCCCAGGCGGCGGCGCAGCAGGAAGGCCTGGCTGTAGGCGCGGCCGTCGGTGAACTTCGGGAAGTTCAGGTCGATGCGCTCGACGTCCGTGAGGCACACCTCGATCGCGAGCGGGTCGGCGTCGTTGGGCAGCTGCAGCACATTCGGCTCGCCGTTGTCGACGTGGTCCTCGGCGGCGATGAGTCGAAGCGTCTTGTTCATGCGGCCACCTCCTCGACCTTGAAGCGTGCGCCATTGGCGGCGGCCTTGAAGGGCTCGATGCCGACCCGGCGCAGCGCGTCGATGAAGGTCTCGCCCGCTTCGCGGGTGTCGCGGTAGGTGTTGAGCACGGCCTCGATCACGTCGGGCACTTCGGCTGCCGAGAACGACGGGCCGACCACCTTGCCGGCCTGCGCCGCACCGCTGAGCGTGGAGCCGTCGGAGCCGCCGAGCGTGACCTGGTACCACTCCTTGCCGTCCTTGTCGACGCCGAGGATGCCGATGTGGCCGCTGTGGTGATGGCCGCAGGAGTTGATGCAGCCGCTGATGTGGAGATCGATCTCGCCGAGGTCGTCGAGTTCGTCGAGGTCCTGGTAGCGCTCGGTGATGGCTTCGGCGATCGGGATCGAGCGTGCATTGGCCAGCGCGCAGAAGTCGCCGCCGGGGCAGGCGATCATGTCGGTCAGCAGGTGCACATTGGCGCTCGCGAAGCCGGCCTCGCGCGCCGCCAGCCACAGCGCATGCAGGTCTTCCGCATGGACCCAGGGCAAGAGCAGGTTCTGGTCGTGCGTGACGCGGACTTCGCCGGCGCTGAAGCGGTCGGCCAGCAGGGCCGCCGTGTCGAGTTGGTCGGCCGACGCGTCGCCGGGCGCCTGCAGCAGGCGCTTGAACGACAGCGTGACCGCGCGCAGCGCGGGATTGCGGTGCGGCGCCACGTTGCGCTGCAGCCAGCGCGCGAACATCACGTCGTCGGCGGCCTGGGCGCGCAGGTCGGCATCGGTCTCCTCGGCGCTGCGGAACACGCGGGTCGCCAGTGTCGGCGGCACGAAGGAGGCGCTCACGCGGTCGAGCTCGGCCTGGGTGATGGTGTGCGGCGCACCGTCGTGCTCGATCACCTGCTTGTACTCGGCCTCGACGTCATCGATGTAGCGCTGGCCTTCGGCCTTCACGAGGATCTTGATGCGGGCCTTGTAGATGTTGTCGCGCCGACCGTAGCGGTTGTAGACCCGGACCACCGCTTCGAGGTAGTTCATGATCTGGTTCCACGGCAGGAACTCGCGCAGCACGGTGCCGATGATCGGCGTGCGGCCCATGCCGCCGCCGACCTGGACCCGGAAGCCCAGCTCGCCGGCCGCGTTCCTGATCAGGTGCAGGCCGACGTCGTGCCAGCCGGTGGCGGCCCGGTCCTCGGTGGCACCCGTGATCGCGATCTTGAACTTGCGCGGCAGGAAGGCGAATTCGGGGTGCAGCGTGCTCCACTGCCGCATGATTTCAGCGAACGGGCGCGGGTCGGCGATCTCGTCGACCGCGACGCCGGCTCGCTCGTCGCTCGTGATGTTGCGGATGCAGTTGCCGCTGGTCTGGATGCCGTGCATGTCGACCGTTGCCAGCAGGTCCATCACGTCGGCCGACTTCGACAGCGGGATCCAGTTGTACTGGACGTTCTGGCGCGTCGTGAAGTGGGCGTAGTGCGTCGGCAGCTTGTGCGTGCCGAGCTTGCCCTGGGTGGCCAGCGCGTTCTTGTAGACCTCGGCCTCGGGCTCGTCGTAGACGCGCGCGATCTTCGCCAGCACGCGCAGCTGGCGGCTCGACAACTCGCCATAGGGCACGGCCACGCGCAGCATCGGTGCATAGCGCTGCACGTACCAGCCGTTCTGCAGGCGCAGCGGTCGGAATTCGTCCTCGGCGAGCTTGCCCGACTGCCAGCGTTCGAGCTGGTCGCGGAACTGGGCGGCACGCAGGTGCACGAACTGGCGGTCGAAATCTGTGTATTGGTACATCGTGTGTCAGTAGCTGGAAAGCGGTGCGTCCACCGCCCGTCGAAGCGAGCGAGGAATGTAAAAGCGAGGCTTATGGAAACAAACTATTTTTTGGTTCGCGCCTTATGCGGATAAGCATATTCACCAGTCGCCATGCGGGTTTCGGGGCGATCCGGCGGCTTTTCCGGATAAGGCGAACCCGGGTCGGAAGGCGAGCGAAGCCAGGGACGCGCGCGTCCGGATGTCAGGGGAGCGGCCTTCGTGCCGCCGCGAAGGCGGCCTGGATATCCTCGAGCCGCCGGCCGCGGGTCTCGATGCCGCTGCGCACCAGCATCAGGGCGGCCACGGCCATCGGCAGCGCGATCAGCAGCGCCGAGGCCGTGAAGTGCTCGAACACGCCGGCGACGCCGAAGCCGGCGCCGAGGATGCCGCCGAACTTCGAGCTGGCCGCGATGACGCCGGAGCCGGTGCCGCGCAGGTGCACCGGGTAGATCTCGGCCGCATAGGGGATCAGCATCGCGATCACGCCGCTGGAGCTCACCAGCAGCAGGGCGGTGGTCACGACCATCGCCAGGGCCGAATGCACCTGCGCCAGGCCGAGTGCGAAGAACACCAGCAGCGTGGCGGCCGTCAGGCCGATGAAGAGCACCAGCGCCTTGATGCTGCTCCAGCGGTGGTACAGCCAGATCACGAGCGCGATGCCGGGGAGGGCGAGCAGGGCGGAGCGGGCCAGCAGCGCGCTGGCGGCGCTGGCGTCCATGCCCATGCTGCCGAGGTTGGTCGGCAGCCACAGCAGGAAGCCGAAGTTGACCAGTCCCCAGGCCACGCCGCAGACCGCCAGGCCCCAGGTGACGCGCGCGTGGCCCCCGCGCAGCAATTGGGCGATGCCGCCGGCAGGGACCTCCTCCTCGGCCACCACCGCGGCGGCGACCGCGGCGCCAGTGCCTGACGGCTGCCCGCCTGCGAAGCGGGCAAGCACGGCGCGGGCCTCGTCGGCCAGCCCGGCATTCGACAGGAAGCGCGGCGACTCCGGGATGTAGCGGCCGAGGAACACGATCAGCAGGCCGGTCGGCAGGCCGAGCAGCCACAGCGCGCGCCAGCTGAACTCGGGCACCAGCAGGGCCGCCGAGCCGGCCGCCAGCAGGTAGCCGGCCGAGGTGCCGATGCCGCCCAACGCCACCAGCAGCCAGCCGCGGTGCGCCGCGGGCACGGTCTCGGCCATCAGCGTGAAGGTGATCGGCAGCAGCCCGCCGGCCGATGCGCCCATCAGGAAGCACATGACGAGGTTCCACTCGAAGCTGGGCATGGCGCCGCAGATCGCGGTGCCGATGAACATCAGGGCCGACAGCAGGATCGCCGAGCGGCGCCCGAACAGGTCCGCCAGCCGGCCCCAGAGCACCGAGCCGACGGTGGTGCCGGTGAGCGCCACCAGGGCCAGCACGCCGGCGCGCTCGCGGCTGATCTCGTATTCGTGCGTCATGCCCGGCATGACGAAGCCCAGCGTGGCCGGTTTCAGCACGTCGACCGCCAGCGCAACCACCAGCACGAGCACCAGCTTCCAGTGCTCGCGGTTGAGCGGCACGCCGTCGGCCACGTGGAACTGCAGGTGGCTGTCGCCGTGCAGGCTCTTGCGCATGCCGGCGATCCGCGGCATCAGGCCATAGGCCGCGAGCAGCACGCCGAACGGGATCATCGCCATGCCGGTCAGCATGGTGGCGTCCATTTCCATGCCGACCATCTGATACCCGGTGTTTCGTCCCATCATGAACATCGGCAGGTGCGCAAGCACGCCGCCGATGATGGCGACACAGCCGGCCCAGAAGGCGAGCGGATGGTGGAAGTCGAAGTTCTGGGGTTTCACGGGGCCTGCTTTCGGGCCCGGATGTTAGCCCCCCGCCGGAGGTCCCGAGCATTCAGCAGCAGCGTCGCGCAGCCTGGCCGCCGATTGAATCGGATTGCGACTGCGCGGAGTGGATAGGGCCTAAGTCATATGGACCCGGCGCCGCCCAGGCCCTAAGGTTCGTCGCTTCCGAAGTCGTCGAATAACAACCGGGGAGATGCCGTGCATCGGTCGAAAAGAGGTCAACTGGCCAGGCTGCGGGGCGAAACGGTGCGCTGCCGGCTGGCGGTGGCAGCCGCGCGCGAGGCGATGATCGAGTCGCTCGGCGACTTCATGTGCGGCAGCGGGGTGCCGCCGGGCGTGCAGGACATCCGGGCGCTCGACCGCCTCTGCGAAGCGCTGGAGGAGGCCGAGGCGGCCTATGCGCGCCGCCTCGCGGCCCCGCCGGAGCCGCACTTCGCCGGCTTGCAGCGGCAAGTGAGCTGAGCCGGCGGCTCAGAACGAGCCGACGGCCGAGCCGAGCACGATCACGGCGACCAGTGCGATCAGCGCGCCGACGATGCCGACCATCACGATGTCGAAGTAGCTCTCGCGGTGCTTGGTGCCGCAGACCGCCAGCAGCGTCACGACCGCGCCGTTGTGCGGCAGGCTGTCGAGCGTGCCGGCACCGATCACGGCGACCCGGTGCATCAGCGCCGGATCGAGGCCGGTGGTGGCGGCCAGCTGCATGAAGGTGCCGCCCAGCGCGTCGAGCGCGATCGTCAGGCCACCCGAAGCCGAGCCGGTGAGGGCGGCCAGGATGTTGGTGGACAGCGCCAGCGACACCAGCGGTCCGCCGCCGATGCCCAGCACCCATTCGCGCACCATCTCGAAGGCCGGCATCGCGGCCACCACGGCGCCGAAGCCCACCAGGCTGGCGACGCAGACCACCGGCAGCACCGAGGCATTGGCGCCGGCGTCGACCGTGGCGCGCAGCGAGGGCAGGCGCTTCCAGTTGAGCGCGACCAGCACCGCCATCGCCGCGGCCAGCGCCACCAGCACCGCCCAGACACCGCCCACGTTGGCCAGGCTGATGCCGCCGAAGCGGGGCTCGGCCAGGAAATCGGTGTCCATGCTCGGCAGCACCACCAGCGCCATCAGCAGGTTCACGAGCACCACCACCACCAGCGGTGCCAGCGCCACGACGATGCCGGGCTGGCCGGCGCCGTGTTCGCCGTGCCGGACCTCGGCCGGGTCGAAGCTGCCGGCCGTGGTCGCGCGCTCTCGCACCACCGGATCGACGGCGGCATCGATGTGCGCGTCCGACGTCAGGGTGCCGAAGCTCTCGCCGGCGGCGCGCGCGCGGGACTCGGCGCGCCGCAGCCACCACATGCCGAAGCCCAGCATGATGGCCGAGGCGATCACGCCCAGTCCCGGCGCCGCGAAGGCGGTGGTGCCGAAGAAGGGCATCGGGATCGCGTTCTGGATCGCCGGAGTTCCGGGCAGCGCCGACATGGTGAAGGTGGAGGTGCCCAGCGCGATCGCGGCCGGCATCAGGCGCGCCGGTATGTCGGCGGCGCGGAACAGCGCCTGCGCCATCGGTGCGAGCACGAAGAAGGCGACGAACAGGCTGACGCCGCCGTAGGTGACCAGCGCGCCGGCCAGCACCACGGCGAGCATCGCGCGCTTGGGTCCCAGCTTCTCGGTCATGAAGCGGGCGATGGTCTGCACCGAGCCGCTGTCGTCCATCAGCTTGCCGAAGACGGCGCCGAGCAGGAACAGCGGGAAGAACTGGGCCAGGAAACCGGCCGCCGCGCCCATGAAGGTCTGAGTCCAGTGCGCCAGCAGCGGTTCGCTGGCGAACAGGGCGGCGATCAGCGCGGCCGCCGGTGCCAGCACGAGCACGCTCCAGCCGCGGTACGAGAGCCAGATCAGCAGACCCAGGCCGAGGAAGATGCCAAGGAGTCCCATCGTTCAGACTCCTTCGAGCAGAGCGTCGAGATCGAGCGTCGAGCGCTTCCCGATGTCGCCCTTGTGTGCGTCGATGAACGCCTGCGCCGACCGTCGACCTTCGTCGCGCAGCTTGCACAGGAAGGGCCACTCCGAAATCATCTTCGACGAGGCGCCAAGTTCGAGCATCGCGTCGGTGGCGACGCGGTGGATGCGCATGCGGGCCCAGGCCGCGCCTTCGCCCTTGCCCGGGTCCGCCACCTGGCGCAGCAGGGCGATCATGCGCAGTTCCTTCAAGAGAGGGGAGTTGAACGACAGCTCGTTGAGCCGGTCGTTGATCTCGCTCGCGCTGCGCGGCACGCCCGCCCGCTCGATCGGGTTGATCTGGACCAGGATCGTGTCGCTCGCCTGGCATTCGCGGATCAGCGGCGTCATCGTCGGATTGCCCGAGTAGCCGCCGTCCCAGTAAGGGTCGCCATCGATCTCGACCGCGTGGAACATCGTCGGCAGGCAGGCCGACGCCATCAGCACCTCGGGCGTCATTTCGGCATTGCGGAACACCCGGCCGCGGCCGGTGCGCACATTGGTCGCGGTGACGAAAAGCTTGATCGGCGAGGCCGCGAGGCGGTCGAAGTCGATCAGCTCGGCCAGGATGCCGCGCAGCGGATTCATGCCACGCGGATTCAGGTCGTAGGGCGACCACAGGCGCGTCGCCAGCTCGGCGGCCATGAAGGCCGGCGAGTTCTCGAGGCTCCAGGTGCCGGTGATCATGTCGATCCAGCCCCGCTTGAATGGGCTGTACTTGGCCGCATCGGCAACGCCGCGCCAGAACTTGTCAAGCGATTCACGGGCGCCCTCGGCGCCGCCCGCCGCATGGCCGGACACCAGTGCGGCGGCATTCATCGCGCCCGCCGAGGTGCCCGAGATGCCGTCGAGACGCACCGATGGCTCCTCCAGCATGCGATCGAGAACGCCCCACGTGAATGCACCGTGTGAACCGCCACCCTGCAAGGCAAGGTCAATGGGAACGATCTTCAATGGGCCCTCCTCAGGCGTTGTGGCGCACGGGACGTGCGGTTTTTGTTGGCTGGGGTGGATCCTAATTCCGAATCCGGCGGCCCGGCCCGCCCACGGCAACGCAATTCGCGTGCCGGCAACTTCATGAAAGCTTCATGCGACCGACACGCGAATGTCATGAGGCGCCTGCAAGCGACGCTTCCTGCGGGGGCTCAGCTCGTCACTCGCCGCACCACCACGCTCGCCTCCAGCCCCTCATAGGCCTCGGCGTCGCCGTACCAGCTGCCCGAGATCGGCGCCGCCAGGGCCGGGTCGCGGGCGACGCCGACGCGAATCAACTGGGTGCTCCCCATGAGATTGTTGGTGGGATCGAAGGCGATCCAGCCGGCGCCCGGCAGGTAGGCGTGCAGCCACGCATGCGTGCTGCCGGAACCGGTGACTGCCTGTCCCGGCTCCGCTTCGCCGGTGTCGAGTGCCGCGTCGTAGAGATAGCCCGACACGAAGCGTGTCGCGACGCCCAGGCGGCGCGCGGCCTCCATCATCAGGAGCGCGTAGTCGCGGCAGCTGCCGCTGCCCAGCGCCAGTGTCTGCAGCGGTGTCTGCGTGCCTTCCTCGTCGCGCGCGACATAGCCCAGGCTCTGGCCGATGTGCGCGTTCATGCGCGTCAGCACCTCGCGCGTGCTGTTGGGCTGGTCGGTATGGAGGAACTGGTGCGCCCAGCGGATCAGCGTGCCGTCGGGGTCGTCGTGGTGCGGTCGCAGGTAGTGCTCGAGATCGAGTCGGTCCTGTAGCGAATAGGCAAAGGGCAGCAGTTCCGCCGAAGGCTCCAGCGCCAGTTCATCCAGCCGCGCGGGCACGTGCTCGATGGTGAAGGAGCAGACGATGCGCAGCTCGGTCGCCTCGCCCATCGGCTGCACCAGCGCCACCGAGTTGGAATGCGGGTCCTGGATCATCCGCACGTAGGCCTTGGGGCTGACTTCCAGGTCGGTCGCGAGCACCCGCAGGTCGTGGCTGTCGCGCGGCCTGAACATCACGCGATGCAGCCCGAAGGTGACGGGCGTCCGGTAGCGGTAGACGGTGGTGTGGGTGATGTTGTACTGGATGACCATGGGACATTGTGGCCGCGCCGGCGTTTTCGTTCCATTTGGGGATGCGTCGGACCGGGACCAGGGTGTGAAATGAGCAGGCCTGCCGCATCCCGGGCAGCGAGACAGGGGGCCGCATGGACAAGGAGTCGAAATCCGGCGCCGGAGGGCTCTCCGGAAACGGCCTGATCGCCGTGTTGCTGCTGGCCACCGGTGCACTGTTCGTGCGCGAGATCCCGCTGGAGACCCATCGCCCGCCGGCGGGCGATCAGCGGATGGAACAGCACTTCTCGCTGCAGGACATCGATGCGCGCCTGTGGCAGGACCCCTTCGGCGCCGTTGCCAAGGGGCGGGCCGAGGCCCGCAAGAAGATGCCGCCCAAGACGGCCGAAGACGAAGCGCAGCAGCGCAGCGCGGAGAAACTGGCCGAGGCCGTCCGGGGCCGCGAGGGCGTGGAGATCCTCGCCGTCATGCTCGGCGGCGGTCCGTACTCGGACAGCGTGGAAAGTCGTCGCCGTACGCGCTATGCCGTGCTGGCCGGCCTCAACGTCAGCGGCTATGCGCCCGTGGACAACGAGCATCTGGGCTACTTCATACCGCCGCCCGCGAGTTCGGCGATGACCCGCCTGCAGGAGGCTGTGCCCTACGAGTGGTTCGAGCCCGCCGCCGACATGCGCCCGCGCGAGGGCGACCGGCCCCGCCCGGCCGTGCTCGTGATGTGGCTGCAGAGCGAGGCCTTCGCCGACCATCCGCTGCAACGCATGAAGGACCTGACCCGCGCGTTCGAGCCGGCGCGGGTGAACTGGCGGGTGCTCGGCCCGTGGGGGTCGGACGGCCTCAAGGCGATGGTCGAGGAGACGGTGGCGCGGGACTTCCAGCCCGCATCGTTCGGATTGAAGCGGGTCAGCTACTACTCGCACTACGCGACGGTGCCCGACGGCACGTTGCTGGAGAACAAGGCCGACGACGACGGCCAATCGAACCTGTCCGACTTCCTGGCGGCCAAGGGCGTGTCGCTGGTCAGGACCATCGGCAGCGACCAGCAACTGGTCTCCAGCCTGGTCGGCGAGCTGGTGCGCCGCGGCCTGGTCGCGCGCCCGCTGGAAGCCAACGAGGGCGCCGAGATCGCGGGCGGCTACGCGGCCACCTGCCGTCCCCAGGGCGATGCGCAGCCGGGCTCGCCGAGCCACATCGCGGTGGTCGCCGAATGGGACACGCTGTACGGTCGCAGTCTTCGGCGCGCCTTCATGGCGAAGAAGGGCGAGCCGGGCTTCTGCGTCGACCGCTTCAACTACGTGCGCGGGCTCGATGGCCAGTTGCCTGCCGCCGGCGGCACCGACAGCGCCGCGGGTGCCGGCGACAACGGCAAGCCGGCGCCGAACGACAAGGATGCGGCCCGCCGCAAGGACGGCACCTTCGTCGAGCGCGCCGAAGGCCAGAGCCAGTTCGACTACCTGCGCCGGCTGGCCGTGCAGATGCATGCGCAGGACCGGAGGGTGCGAAAGTCCAGTCCCGACGGACGCGGCCTGCGCGCGATCGGGGTGCTTGGCAATGACGTGCACGACAAGCTGCTGGTGCTGCAGGCCCTGCAGCCCGAGTTTCCCAACGCGATCTTCTTCACCACCGATCTCGACGCCCGCTTCCTGCATCCGCGCGAACAGGCCTGGAGCCGGAACCTGATCGTCGTATCGAACTTCGGACTCAGTCTCGACAGCCGGCTGCAGGGCGGTGCACCGCCGTTTCGCGACAGCTACCAGACCTCGGCCTTCTTCTCGACACGCATCGCGATGGACGATGCGCAGCGTGCCGGCTTCTCGGCGGCGCACGACGACGGCGCCCGCCGATCGGTGACCCAGGCGGACATCAGGAGCAGCTGGTTCGACACACCACGCATCTTCGAGATCGGGCGAACCATGGCCTTCGACTTCAGCGACGGCGAGGCCCAGGTCAAGCCGTGCAGGGAGCGGGACTGGATGAGTTGCGAGCACATCCATCCACCGGGCTCGCCGCGCTATCCGGAGCCTCGCCGAGCGATGCTGGCGCTGATCCTGAGCGCGGCGCTGCTGGCGCTGTGGGCACCCGCGCTGTGGCTCAGCCGCGCGGCGCGGCGCGCACTGGCGGGCTTCGTCGCCGGCGCCGCGGGTCCGCCCGGGCGGCTGCTGCGGTACGGTGCGCTCGCCCTGGCACTGGGGCTGCTGCAGTTCGCGCTGCCCTGGTGGTTGGCGTCGCAGTGGCTGCCCTTCGCCGACTGGCTGACGCGCGACGGCAAGCCGCTGGTGGCTTTCGAGGGCATCAGCCTCTGGCCCACCGAAGGCATCCGCCTGTTCGCGCTGCTGCTGTGTCTCTACCTGCTGCTGCGCGGCTGGACCATGCTGGACCGCAATCTCGACGAGATCAGCGGCCAGTTTCGCCTGGGCCCGACGCGACGCGAGCTGGTGGCCGAGCAGCGCGCGGTCGATGCCGGCTTGCCCTGGTGGGAGCGGCTGCTGTGCATGTTCTGGCTCGAGTTCGTGCCCCGATCGGCGCCGCAGACCCTGCCGGGCTTTGGGATGCCGGCGGTGGCGCTCGACTTCTGGAAGCGGCACATCGTGCAGAACCGCCTGAGCGCGCGGCTGGTGCGGACCACGGTTTTCGTCGCGCTGATGCTGGGCCTGAGCTGGCTGCTGATGCAGGCCCTCGGCGAAGACCTGTTCGTGCCGCAGCGCGGCGAGCTCTCGCGCCAGGTGCACAGGGCGCTGCTGGTCCCGGCCGTGGTGGCGATGTACTACCTGGAGTTCTTCGTGGTCGACGCCACCACGCTGTGTGTCGGCTTCGTCACCGGCCTGCGCCAGCAGGCAGCCAACTGGCCGACTTCCACCAAGGAAGCCTTCCAGCGCCGACTCGGCATTCCCAGCGAGTTCCTCGACAGCTGGATCGACCTTCGGTTCATTGCGCTGCGCACGCGTTGCGTCACCCGCCTGATCTACTTCCCGTTCATCGTTCTGTCGCTGCTGCTGTTGTCGCGCAGTGCCGCCTTCGACGACTGGTTCATGCCGACCAGCACCATCGTGCTGGCCGCCGCGGGTGCGGCGATCGCGGTGGGCTGTGCGCTGGCGCTGAGGCTGGGGGCCGAGGCCTCGCGCCGCAGCGCGCTCGACCAGATCCGGGATGCGCTGATGCGGGCCCATGCCGGCCGCGCCGACCTCGTTTCGAGCACGTCGCCGGCTGCCGATGAACCGACGGTCGAGCAGCTCAAGCTGCTTCAGGCGCGGGTGGAGGGGCTCCAGGAAGGCGCCTTCGCGCCGTTCTGGCAACAGCCGCTGCTGAAGGCCGTGCTGCTGCCTTTCGCGACGCTGGGCGGCTCGACCCTGCTCGACTACATGGCGCTGGCCAACCTCTGATCGACCGCTCGCACGCTGTCCAGCGCCTGCGCCAGCTTGAGCGGCAGCGGCAATGGCTCGCCGTGCCAGCGCGCGGCAAGCAGCTCGGCGCACAGCGCCGCGAAGCTGAGTCCGCGCGAGCCGAGGGCGGTGCAGAGCCAGATGCCGTCGGCCAGTTCGGGCGACAGCGGGCCCACCAGCGGCCGTCGATCCGCCGAGGCGCAGCGCACGCCGGTCCAGGCCTGGGTGGCGCCGTCCGCGAATGCGCGATCGAGCTGCGCCGCGGCCTCGGGCAGCAGCCGCGCCAGCCGCTCGCGATTGAAGGCGGTGTCGGCGGCGCGCGGCGAGGCATCGATGCTGTCGCGGTCGAAGGTGGCGCCTGCGCACCACAGGGCGCCCCCGGCCCCGGGCACGCCCGCGATCAGGTGGCCGTCGCCGTTCACCGGCGCGTCGGGCAGGCGCAGGTCGCCCGTCATGCGGCCCCACTCGACCTGGCCGCGCACGGGTTGCAGGGGATAGTCGGGCGCCAGCGCGCGGCTCTCGAAGCCGGCCGCGATGACGACCCGGTCGGCCTCGGCCAGCAGTTTGCCGCTCGCGTCACGCAGGGCCCATTGCGGGCGGTCGGTGCCGATGCGCTCGATCCGTGCCACGCGACAGCCGGTCTGCACGCGGATGCCGGGCCGGGCGAGCCAGGTCTCGACCAGCCGCGCCGGCCGGACCCAGCCGGCGCGCGCATGCCAGAGGGCCGCGGAACCGGCCGGCAGGCCTGACGCGCGAAGCCGGTCCGCACCGGCATGCCACGACTCGTTGGGCCCTTCGGCGGACCAGCCGGCCGGCAGGCGATCGTCGCCGGCGGCCCGCCGCTCGAGCACGCCGCTCGCGCGCCAGTCCGAGCCTTCCACCAGCCACTGCGCCAACTGCTGCCAGGTGGCGCGAATGCCGGCGCGCGTCAGGCGCGAGAGCAGAGCGTCGTCGGGCGAGACATGCGGCGCCAGCAACCCGGCCGGCAGGCTGGATGCGCCGGCCGCCGGATGATCGGCTGCTTCGAGCACCTGCACCTCCCAGCCCCGGCGCGCCAGGCTGGCCGAGACCGCCGCGCCGGCCAGGCCGGCGCCGATGACCGCGCAACGGCCAGCCGTCGCCGGCTGGGTCGGTCCGGGCCCGCGCTGCCGGATTTGCCAGGCCGGCTCGAACACGCCTTGCAGGCGGTCCCGCTTGGGCGGCAGGCCGGGCGCCTTGGTGAGCTGGAAGCCGTTTTGCGCCAGCGTGTCGCAGACCGCGCGCGCAATCGTCCAGGTGGCGAGCCGCGTGCCGCGCCGGGCGAAGCGCGACACCGCCTTGAGCGTGTCGGCCGACCACATGGCCGGATTGCGCTGGGGATTGAAGCCGTCCAGGAAGATGCTGTCGGCCTCGAAACGCTGGGCCCGCAGCATGGGCTGGACGTCGCCGATGCACAGCGTCAGCAGCACCTGTCCTTCGTCGAACGACAGGCGGTGGAAGCCGGGCAGCAGGCCGTGCCACTGCGCCGCCAGCGACTCGGCCAGGGGAAGAAGCTCCGGGTAGGCGGTGGCGGCGCGCAGCAGATCGTCGCGCGAGACCGGGAAGGCCTCGATCGAGACGAAGTGCAGCAGGCGCGGGCGCTCGGGATCCTCGCGCCAGGCCTGCCAGCTGGTCAGGAAGCTGAGTCCGAAACCGAATCCGGTTTCGAGAATCCGCCATTGCGGCTGGCGGGCCCAGGCCGCGGGCAGGCCGCATCCGCCCAGGAACACCTGCCGGGCCTGCGCCGGTGCGCCGCTTTCGGAGTGGTAGATGTCGTCGAATCGCGCGCTGCGCGGATTGCCGTCGGCGCGCCAATCGACGGGCTCGGCCATGGGGACGGAAACCCGAAAGGCTCAGGCGGCGGGCGGCGGCACGTAGCCCTGCGCGACGTCGGCGCCTTCACCGAAGAAGTGCTTTTCCATCTGCCGCGCCAGGTACTGGCGGGCGCGCGCATCGGCCAGGTTCAGGCGGTTCTCGTTGACCAGCATGGTCTGCTGCTTGAGCCAGGCGGCCCAGGCCTCCTTGCTGACGTTTTCCCACAGTCGCTTGCCGAGCTCGCCGGGGTAGGGCGGGAAGTCGAGGCCTTCGGCCTCTTTGCCGAGCTTGATGCACTGGACCATACGTGCCATTTTGGATGCCTTTGTGGATGTCTTAGTTGATTTCGTTATTTGGAACTGAGAACTCGGTCGTTCTCGATTCCATATGCCGTATCCAGAATACGTGGCTTCAGCTTTATGCCATTTACGAGCACAAGACCATGCGCCTTCGCCGCGACTTTATCAAGCTTTCCCTCGGCGCCGCCGCTGCCGCCAGCATCGCCCTGACGGCAATGCCGTCGTTCGCGCAGGGCGTGACACTCCTCAACGTCTCCTACGACCCGACCCGCGAGCTCTACGTCGACTACAACCAGGCCTTCGCCAAGTACTGGAAGGCCAAGACCGGCCAGGACGTCACGGTCAAGCAGTCGCACGGCGGCTCCGGCAAGCAGGCGCGCTCGATCATCGACGGCATCGACGCCGATGTCGCCACGCTGGCCCTGGCCGGCGACACCGACGCGCTGGTCACGCACGGCGGCCTGGTCAAGCCCGACTGGCAGAAACGCCTGCCGCACAACTCGGCGCCCTACACCTCGACCATCGTCTTCCTTGTGAAGAAGGGCAACCCCAAGGGCCTGAAGGACTGGGACGACCTGGCCAAGGCGGGCGTGCAGGTGATCACGCCGAACCCGAAGACCTCGGGCGGCGCGCGCTGGAACTACCTGGCAGCGTGGGAATTCGCCAAGCGCAAGTACGGCAGCGAGGCCAAGGCCAAGGAGTTCGTCGGCAGCCTCTACAAGAACGTGCCGGTGCTCGACACCGGCGCGCGCGGCTCGACCATCACCTTCGTGCAGCGCGGCGTCGGCGACGTGCTGCTCGCGTGGGAGAACGAGGCCTTCCTGGCGCTGAAGGAATTCGGCCGCGACAAGTTCGACATCGTCGTGCCTTCGATCAGCATCCTGGCCGAACCCACCGTGACCGTGGTCGACAAGGTGGTCGACAAGAAGGGCACGCGCGCCGTGGCCGAGGAATACCTCAAGTACCTCTATTCGGACGAGGGCCAGGATGTGGCGGGCCGCAACTACTACCGCCCGACCTCCGACAAGGCGAAGGCCAAGTACGCGACGCAGTTCCCGAAGCTCACGCTGTTCACGATCGACGAGGCCTTCGGCGGCTGGGCCAAGGCCGACAAGGCGCACTTCGCCGACGGCGGGTCCTTCGACCAGATCTACCTGAGCAAGCAGAAGTAACGCACGCGCAAGGCCACGATGTCCGTTCTCCTGATTGCCGGCAGTCCCTCAGCGCCCTCGCGTTCGGCGGTGCTGCTCGATGCGGTGGCCGCGCGGCTCGCCGAGCGGCATGTGCCGGTCGAGCGGCTCGCGATCCGCGAACTCGCGGCGCATGCCCTGCTGCTCGGCGAGGCCTCGCACCCGTCGGTGCAGCATGCGGTCGACCAGCTGCGACGCGCCGATGTGGTCGTGATCGCGACGCCGGTCTACAAGGCGGCCTACAGCGGCGTGCTCAAGGTCTTCCTCGACCTGCTGCCGCAGACCGCGCTGAAGGGAAAGACCGTGCTGCCGCTGGCCACCGGCGGCAGTCCGCATCACATGCTGGCGCTCGACTATGCGCTGCGCCCGGTGCTGCAGTCGCTGGCGGCACGGCACATCCTTCCGGGCGTCTATGCGACCGACGGCCAGGTGACGCTGCAGCCCGAGGGCGCCTACCAGCTGCAGGCCGAGCTCGCGCAGCGCCTCGACGACGCGGTCGAGACGCTGGCGAGCGAGGGGCTCAGGCTGCCGCCGGCCTGGGGCTTCGAGGCGATCGACTTCGCGCGCGTGCGATGTAGCGTCTGACGCGCCTGGCGTCCTGCGCGGCGCCCCTTCACCCAGAACCCCGTCCCGAACGAACTCGCCGCCCAGCGGCGCGGGACTTCCTTTGCCTGAAAGAAGCACATGCCGCCCGTTTTCACCGACGACATCCAGGATTCGCGCCCGCTGCGCTGGATCCTGGCCGACCTCGCGATCAGCCTGCTGGTGGTGGCCGCGGTCGCGCTGATCACCGGCTTCCTCGCGACCACGGCTGCTCCCCTGTAACTCCTGCCCTCCGAACGAAAGCATCACCATGACCTCGCATTCATCGATCCGCCGACGACTGATCCAGGGCGCAGCCGCAGCCGCTGCGCTGCCGGCGTTCGCCGCCTTCGCCCAGGCTCCCGCGCGCACGCTGCGCATCGGCAACCAGAAGGGCAACCTGAGCCTGCTCAAGGGCCGCGGCACGCTCGAGAAACGCCTCGCGCCCTTGGGCGTCAGCATCAAGTGGACCGAGTTCACCGCGGGGCCGGTGCAGCTCGAAGCGCTGAATGTCGGCTCGATCGACTTCGGCGATGTCGGCGAGGCGCCGCCGATCTTCGCGCAGGCCGCGGGCGCCCCGCTGGCCTATGTGGCGGCGACCGTGCCGCGTCCGCAATCCGAAGCGGTGATCGTGCCGAAGGCCTCGACCCTCCAGTCGGTCAAGGACCTCAAGGGCCGGAAGGTCGCGCTCAACAAGGGCAGCAATGTCCACTACTTCCTGGTCAAGCTGCTCGAGAAGCACGGCCTCGCCTATGGCGACGTCAACGTCGTCTTCCTGCCGCCGGCCGATGCACGCGCGGCCTTCGAGAAAGGCTCGATCGACGCCTGGGTGATCTGGGATCCGTTCCTCGCGGCGGCGCAGAAGACGCTCGACGCCAGGCTGCTCGCGGACGCGGCCGGCGTGGTGGGCAACCGGGCCTTCTACTTCTCGTCGCTCGACTATGCCGGCAGGAACACCGACGTGATCAAGATCCTGATCGAGGAGCTCGACAAGGTCGACCAGTGGGCCCAGGCCAACAAGGGTGCCTTCGCGGCCGAACTCGCGGCGCTGTGGGGCCTGCCGCAACCGGTGGTCGAGCTCTCGGTGTCGCGCACCCGGTTCGGCACCGGCCCGATCACCAGGGCGATCCTGGCCGAGCAGCAGCAGATCGCCGACACCTTCCTCGCGCTCGGGCTGATCCCCAAGAAGATCAACCTGCTCGACGCCGCGGCCGCGGGCACGTCCTGAGACCTTGCGGGACAGACCAAGAAACTGCGCAGCAGTTTTTGCTCTGTCCTCAACTGACTAAGACTTGAGAATTCCCATGCAAATCTTCTGGTTCCTGCCCACCCACGGCGACAGCCGCTACCTCGGCACCACCGAGGGCGCGCGCGCGGTCGACCTGGACTACCTGCAGCAGATCGCCGGCGCGGCCGACTCGCTCGGCTATGAAGGCGTGCTGATTCCGACCGGCCGCTCGTGCGAAGACCCCTGGGTCATCGCCTCGAGCCTGATCGGTGCGACCCGGCGGCTCAAGTTCCTGGTCGCGGTGCGGCCCGGGCTGCATCAGCCGGGCCTGGCCGCGCGCATGGCCGCGAGCTTCGACCGGCTGTCGGGCGGGCGCCTGCTGGTGAACCTCGTGACCGGTGGCGACCAGGCCGAACTCGAGGGCGACGGCGTGTTCCTCGGCCATGCCGAACGCTACGCGCAGTCGGCCGAGTTCATCCGCATCTGGCGCGAGATCATCACGCGCAGCCATGACAGCCAGAGCTTCGACTACGACGGCGAGCACCTGCGCGTGAAGGGCGCCAAGCTGCTGTTCCCGCCGGTCCAGAAGCCTCATCCGCCGGTATGGTTCGGCGGCTCGTCGGCTGCGGCGCACGACCTGGCGGCCGAGCAGGTCGATGCCTACCTCACATGGGGCGAACCGCCGGCCGAGGTGGCGAAGAAGATCGCCGACGTGCGAGAGCGCGCCCATCGCAAGGAGAGGGCGGTGAAGTTCGGCATCCGCCTGCATGTGATCGTGCGCGAGACCGAGGACGAAGCCTGGCGGGCCGCCGAATCGCTGATCAGCCGGGTCGACGACCAGACTGTGATCCGCGCCCAGGCCGCCTTCGCGCGCATGGATTCCGAAGGCCAGCGCCGGATGGCCGCGCTGCACGCCGGCGGCGCCCGGCGCACCCGTGCGGAGCTCGAGATCAGCCCCAACCTGTGGGCCGGCGTCGGGCTGGTGCGCGGCGGCGCAGGCACCGCGCTGGTGGGCGATCCGAAGACCGTCGCGGCGCGCATCGAGGAATACGCAGCGCTCGGGATCGACCACTTCATCCTCTCGGGCTACCCGCATCTGGAGGAGTCCTATCGCTTCGCCGAGCTGGTGTTCCCGCTGCTGCCGCGCAAGCACCGCCCGGGCCTGCCGGGCCCGGGGCCGGGCGGGCCATTCGGCGAAGTGGTCGCCAATCTCGATGCGCCTTCGCGGCTCGTCTCCCAGAGCTGAAGGACACGCATGAATCAACAAGTACAGGCCTTGCCCGTGGCCGCGCCCTCGCTGGATGCCGTCAGGGGCTTCGCCATCGGCGTCGCCCGGCGGTTGGTCCCGTGGCTGGTGCCCGTCGCGCTGGTCGTCGCGTGGCAGGCTGCGTCGTCGCTCGGCTGGCTCTCCACCCGCGTGCTGCCGGCGCCCATCGACGTGGTCAAGGCCGCGTGGCGGCTCACGGCCTCGGGCGAACTCTGGACCCACGTCAAGGTGAGCGCGGCACGGGCGCTGATCGGGCTGGTGATCGGCGGCGGACTCGGGCTCGCGCTGGGCCTCCTGACCGGTTCGGTGAGATTCGCCGAGACGCTGCTCGACTCGACCCTGCAGATGGTGCGCAACATTCCGGCGCTGGCGCTGATCCCGCTGGTGATCCTGTGGTTCGGCATCGACGAATCGGCCAAACTGTTCCTGATCGCGGTGTCGGTGTTCTTCCCGGTCTACCTCAACACCTTCCACGGCATCCGCAATGTCGATCCGCACCTGATCGAGATGGGCCGCACCTACGGCCTCACGCGCTGGCAGCTCTACCGGGAAGTGATCCTGCCGGGCGCGATGTCCTCGATCCTGGTCGGTCTGCGCTTCTCGCTGGGCCTCATGTGGGTGATCCTTATCGTGGCCGAGACCATCTCGGCGCAGTCGGGCATCGGCTACCTCACGATGAATGCGCGGGAGTTCCTGCAGACCGACATCGTGCTGGTGGGCATCCTGCTGTACGCGCTGCTCGGCAAGCTGGCCGACCTGTTCGCACGCGGTCTTGAACGCTGGTGGCTGCGTTGGCATCCGGCCTACGGAGTGAATAAATGAGTGCGCTGCTTCAGCAAACACACGCCGGCGATGCAGGCGGTGTCCGCCTCGACATCAGATCCTTGAGCAAACGCTACGGCGAGCGCGAGGTGCTGCGCAACACGCAGCTGGCCATCGAACCCGGCCAGTTCATCGCGATCGTGGGCCGCAGCGGCTGCGGCAAGAGCACCTTGCTGCGCCTGGTGGCCGGTCTCGAAGAGGCCACGGCAGGTTCGCTGCAGGTCGACGGCCAGGCCATCGACGGCCTGCACGACGACACGCGGATCATGTTCCAGGAAGCGCGCCTGCTGCCGTGGCGGCGCGTGCTCGACAACGTCACGCTGGGCCTGCCCGAGGCGGGCCGGGCGCGCGGCGAGGAGGTGCTGGCGCAGGTGGGCCTGGCCGAGCGCCGCGGCGAGTGGCCGGCACGTCTGTCGGGCGGCCAGCGCCAGCGGGTCGCGCTGGCCCGGGCGCTGGTGCACCAGCCGCGGCTGCTGCTGCTCGACGAGCCGCTGGGTGCGCTCGACGCGCTCACCCGCATCGAGATGCATCGCCTGATCGAGCGCCTGTGGCTGCGCCACCGCTTCACCGCGCTGCTGGTCACGCACGACGTGCAGGAAGCGGTGGCGCTGGCCGATCGCGTGATCCTGATCGAGGACGGCCGCATCGCGCTCGATGAACACATCGCGCTGGCACGGCCACGGTCGCAGGGCGATCCGGCCTTCGCGGCGATCGAGAAGCGGATCCTCGACCGCGTGCTGCAGAAGCCTGACGAAGGCGAAGCCGAACCCGCCAACGACACCCGTTGGGCCGACGGACCTGCGCACGTGCTGCGCTGGGCCGTCTGACCCCGTTGTTTTCCCCATCAACCCGAAGGAGTTTTCCATGTCCATCCAGGCCATCAATGTGCGCAACCAGTTCAAGGGCAAAGTTCGCGAGATCATTCGCGGCGATGTCGTCTCCGAAGTCGACGTCGAAACCGCGTGGGGCATCGTGACCTCGGTGATCACCACGCGGTCCGTCGACGAGCTGCAACTCAAGCCCGGCTCCGACGTCGTCGCGCTGGTGAAGTCGACCGAGGTGTCGATCGCCAAGCTCTGAGCCCCGGTCCACGAAGGCAACGCGCAGGAGGAGAGTCTCGTTCGGATTCTTCTTCCGGGTTAACCTGTATATACATGTATATCCATTGAAATGAAACTCGGCGCAGCCGTTGCGCCCCCCGCACCCGGCGTTCTGTCCACTTCGAATCGAAAGGAAGCCTATGCGCACTGTCTGATCCGCACTGTGAGTCAACAAAGGGAGAAACAAAAAATGAGAGCTACACAAGACAAAGAGTTGAAGCAGGGGCTGAATCGCCGCCACATCCTGTTCATCGCGCTGGGTTCGGCCATCGGCACAGGGCTTTTCTACGGCTCTGCCAAAGCGATTCAACTGGCGGGGCCTTCGGTCATCTTCGCCTACCTGCTGGCCGGCGCCGCGGTCTTCATCGTGATGCGGGCACTGGGAGAGATGATCCTCCACAAGCCGCTTCCCGGGTCCTTCGGCGGCTATGCCAGCCACTACATGAGCCCGCTCGCGGGCTTCCTGACCGGCTGGACCTACATCATCGAGATGGTGCTGGTCTGCATCGCGGACGTGATTGCGTTCTCGATCTACATGGGGCTCTGGTTTCCGGACGTTCCGCCGTGGATATGGTCGCTCGGCATCACACTGATCATTGCCGGCCTGAACCTTTGTGCGGTGAAGATGTTCGGCGAGATGGAGTTCTGGTTGTCGCTGATCAAGGTTGTCGCGATCTGCTCGATGATCGTTGGCGGGGCCTGGATCATCTTTTTCGGTTTCACCTCGACGGATTCCGATGGCACTGCGGTCCGGAATGCGGCCACGGGCATCTCGAACCTGTGGTCGCACGGCGGCTGGTTCCCGAATGGCTTGTTCGGATTCGTCTCGGCGTTCGCTGTGGTGATGTTCGCCTTCGGCGGCATCGAGATCATCGGCCTGACCGCCGCCGAGGCACAGGCGCCGGAAAAGACCATCCCCCGTGCGATCAACAGCGTTCCATCGCGGATCCTGATCTTCTACGTGGGCACGATGTTCGTCCTGATGTCGATCTACCCATGGAACGAGATCACCGGTGCGAGCAGCCCGCTGGTACAGATCTTCGGCAGCATCGGCGTCTCTTCGGCCGCCCATATCCTGAACGTGGTGGTGATCACCGCCGCGGTATCGGCGATCAACAGCGATCTGTTCGGCGCCGCCCGAATGATGTATGGCCTGGCCAAGCACAAGCATGCGCCCGACGCGCTTGGCACCGTTTCACGGACCGGTGTGCCCGTCATCCCCGTGATCGTGATGCTCGCGACCCTGCTGCTCGGTGTGGTGCTGCACAGGCTCTATCCTGAAGGACTGTTCTTCATCGTCGCCGCCATGGCGACTTTCGCCACGGTCTGGGTGTGGCTGATGATCCTGTTGTCGCACTACTGCATGCGCAGGAAAATGTCGAAGGAGGAAGTGAAGGGGCTCGAGTTCCCGGTGCCATGGTGGCCCGTCGCGCCGGTGACTGCCATTGGCTTCCTGGTCGGCACCATTGTCCTGCTCGGTGTCAACGAAGCCTCCCGGCCAGCGCTATACGGTGGGGTCGTGTGGATCGCCCTGATGTCGATCGTTTACTGGAAGTTCGTCAGGGGGAAAGAGATTCCTCTCACCACATTGGCAGAAATCGATGGGCCCAGAGTGAGGAAGCAGTTCTGACGGCAAGAAACCCGGCCGCCGTGGGGTCTTGCGCGATGGTGCATCGTCGGAGCCCCACGACAGGAGAAGTTCGCATGTCTTTGTTCGATGTCGATGCCATTGTCAGCGCGCTGCATGAAGCGCGCGACGAATGGCGCGATTTGCAGCGGCGCTCCCGAGAGCCGGGGAGTCGTGAGTTCCCTTCGCGGGATGCGCTGGCCCGGATCGTCGAATCGCTCAAGGGCGCGCTGTTCCCGATGCGGCTCGGGCCGCCCGACCTGCGCCACGAGAGCGAGGATTTCTACGTCGGCTACACGCTGGATTCGGCGCTGAATTCGCTGCTGGCCCAGGCCACGCTGGAGTTGCGTTACACGGCGCGCCAGCAGCCGCGCGCCATCGAGGACATCGACGCCCAGGCCGGCAGCGCCGTGCGCGAGTTCGCCGCAGCGCTGCCGGGCATCCGGCGCCTGCTCGACGGCGACGTGCTCGCGGCCTTCCAGGGCGATCCTGCGGCCCGCAGCGTCGACGAGGTGCTGCTCTGCTACCCGGGCGTGCTGGCGATGATCCACCACCGCCTCGCGCACCAGCTCTATCGCCTGGGCCTGCCGCTGCTCGCGCGCATCGTGGCCGAACTTGCGCACAGCCAGACCGGCATCGACATCCATCCGGGCGCCGGCATCGACGCCGGCTTCTTCATCGACCACGGCACGGGCGTCGTGATCGGCGAGACCGCCGTGATCGGCAAGCGGGTGCGCATCTACCAGGCCGTCACGCTCGGCGCCAAGCGCTTCCCGACCGACGTCGAAGGCCATCTGCAGAAGGGACTGCCGCGCCATCCGGTGGTGGAAGACGACGTCGTGATCTATGCCGGCGCGACCATCCTCGGCCGAGTCACGCTGGGCAAGGGCGCGACCATCGGCGGCAACGTCTGGATCACCGACGACGTGCCGCCCGGGGCCAGCGTGTCGCAGGCCAGCCTGCAGAATGCGCCGCAGCGGCGCGGGCCCTGAGCTATCGTCCCATTCCCTCAACCCGCTCTCTAGGAGTCTTCATGAGCCAGAAAAAAATTGCCGTCGTCATCGGCAGCCTGCGCAAGGATTCGCTGAACCGCAAGCTCGCGCTCGCCATTGCGCACCTTGCGCCCGAGGATTTCACCTTCGAGCATGTGCGCATCGACGACCTGCCGCTGTACAACCAGGACGAAGACGGCAACCAGGCGCCTGCGGTCAAGCGACTGAAGACCGAGGTCGCCGCGGCGGACGGCCTGCTGTTCGTCACGCCCGAATACAACCGCTCGGTTCCGGGCGTCCTCAAGAACGCACTCGACAACGCCTCGCGGCCCTATGGCCAGAGCGCCTGGGCCGGCAAGCCGGCGGGCGTGGTCGGCGTGTCGGTCGGCGCCGTCGGCACCGCCGTGGCGCAACAGCATCTGCGCGGCATCCTGGCCTACCTGGACGTGCCGACGCTCGGCCAGCCCGAAGTCTTCCTGCAGAACAAGGAGGGCCTGTTCGACGACAAGGGCCACATCGCCGAAGGCAGCAAGCAGTTCCTGCAGGGTTGGGTCGACAGGTACGTGGCCTGGATCAAAACCCACACGGGGAAGTAAAAGCCGAAAGGGGCGGGCCGCTCGATGCGGACCGCCCCTTCCTTCATGCGGACGCGCAAGGCGTCCGATCCGAATCAGGCCGCCAGGGTGGCCTGGTCCTGATTCGCCGCTTGGCCGGTCGCCACCGCGATGTCGGCACGCGCGGCGGCGAGCGCCGCAGCCTTGGCCGCATCGCCCATGCCGACGCCTTCGGCGCGCACGAAGCGCACGTCGGTGATGCCGAAGAAGCCGAAGACCACCTTCAGGTAGCTCTCCTGGTGCTCCATCGCCTGGCCGCCTTCGCTGGTCGAGTACATGCCGCCGCGGCTCGAAGCCACGATCACGGTCTTGCCGGTGGCGAGGCCGACGGGGCCCTTGTCGGTGTACTTGAAAGTACGGCCGGTCTGCGCCAGGCGGTCGATCCAGGCCTTGAGCTGGGTCGGCACCGTGAAGTTGTAGAGCGGGGCGCCGACGACGATCACGTCGGCCGCCAGGAACTGGCTCACCAGGCGCTCGGAGACTTCGTTCTCGCGGCGCTGGGCTTCGGTGGGCTCGGCCTGGACGCCGACCTTGATGCCGAGCGCATCGGCGCCGAAATGGTTGGGGGTGTCCACCGCGAGGTCGAGGTAATCGACGGTCGTGTTCGGGTGGAGCTTGCGCCAGTCGGCCACCACTTCGGCCGTGAGTTGGCGGGAGACGGAATGGCCACCGAGGACGCTGGAATCGACGTGCAGGAGCTTCATGATCAATGCTTTCCTTGAAAGCGCCGGCACTGAAATCGGTCGGCGTTGGGAGTATTCTATTTTTGTGGCGATTGAATGATAAGTCTGTAAAAATGGCTTACTTCGTTCCAAATATAGGACAGTCACCCCGTGCAAGACCTGAACGACATGGTGTTCTTCGCCGAAGTGGCCGAGCGCGGCGGCTTCGCGGCCGCCAGCCGGGCGCTCGGCATCCCCAAGTCCCGCCTGTCGCGGCGGGTGGCCGAGCTCGAAGCCCAGCTCGGTGTCCAGCTGATGCAGCGCAGCACCCGGCGGCTGTCGCTGACGCCGGCGGGCGAGATCTACCTCAAGCATTGCGCCGCGATGCGCGACGCGGCGCAGGCGGCGTCCGAGGCGGTCGCACAGATCCAGACCGAGCCGAGCGGCACGGTGCGCCTGAGTTGTCCGGTCACGCTGGCGCAGAGCAGCGTCGGTCCGCTGCTGCCCGAGTTCCTTCGGCGCAATCCGCAAGTCCGGGTCGAGATGCGCGTGCTGAACCGGCCGGTCGACCCGGTCGAGGAGGGGGTCGACCTCGCCTTGCGCGTGCGCCCGGCGATCGAGGACAGCGCGACGCTGGTGGCCAAGAACTTCGGCGTCAGCCGCGGCATCCTGGTGGCGAGCCCGGATCTGCTGCAGCGCCAGGGACCGGTGGCGACGCCGGCGGACCTGGGAAAGCTCGACACCGTCGCGATGTCGACCGGCGATGGCCGCGCCAGCTGGCGGCTCGAGGGCCCCCACGGCAAGGTGCTCGTCCACACCCACACGCCGCGCTACGTGGCCGACGATCTGCTGACGCTCAAGTTCGCGGTGGTGCAGGGGACCGGCGCCTCGGTGCTGCCCGACTACATGTGCCGCCGGGAAATCAATGCCGGCAAGCTGCTCGAGGTGCTGCCGGGCTGGGGGCCGGCGCCCGGGGTCTGCCACGCCGTGTTCCCCGCGCGGCGCGCCCTGGTGCCGGCGGTGCGCCGTCTGATCGATTTCCTGGTCGAAAACCTGGACGGCGCCGAGCCGCACCACCTCGCGGAATAAGACGCTTATGTCCAAAAGCTCATATTCAAACAAGTAGATATTCGTTTGTCATTTAAGCGATGGTTTGCAGAATGGCGGCCCATCCCAGCAAGAACCAACGAACATGGCCACCCTGCGACTCGGCGACACCGCCCCCAATTTCACCCAGGACTCCAGCGAAGGCGCGATCGACTTCCATCGGTGGGCCGGCGATTCGTGGGTGGTGCTGTTCTCCCATCCCGCCGACTTCACACCGGTGTGCACCACCGAATTGGGCAAGACTGCGGCGCTGTCGGGCGAATTCGCCAAGCGCGGCGTGAAACCGATCGCGATCAGCATCGATCCGGCGGACAAGCACAAGGAATGGATCGGCGACATCAACGAGACGCAGAACACCACCGTCGACTTCCCGATCCTGGCCGACCCCGACCGCACGGTGGCGAACCTGTACGACATGATCCATCCGAACGCGTCGACCACCGCGACCGTGCGCAGCGTCTTCATCATCGATCCGAAGAAGACGATCCGCACCACGCTGACCTACCCGGCGAGCACCGGCCGCAATTTCGACGAGATCCTGCGCGTGATCGATTCGCTGCAGCTGACCGACAGCCACAAGGTGGCCACGCCCGTGAACTGGAAGGACGGCGACGACGTCGTCATCATCCCGAGCCTGCAGGACCCGGCCGAACTGGCCGAGCGCTTCCCGAAGGGCTTCAAGGCGGTGCGCCCGTACCTGCGCCTGACGCCGCAGCCGAACAAATAAGCCTGCGTGACCAAGCCGACCATTGTCATCGTGCCGGGCTGGCGCGATTCCGGCCCCGGCCATTGGCAGAGCCTCTGGGCCGAGCGGATGCAGGGCGCCGTGCGCGTGGTGCAGGACGACTGGATCACGCCGAGCCGGGCCGCCTGGGTGGGCGCGCTCGAGAGGCTGGTGGTCGAGTGCCCGGGCCCGGTGGTGATCGTCGCCCACAGCCTCGGCTGCATCGCCACCACGCACCTGCCGGAGGCGGCCGCGGCGCGCATCGGCGGCGCGCTGCTGGTGGCGCCGGCCGACCCCGAGCGGCGCGCCGCGCTCACCGATTTCGCTCCCGTGCCGTTCGCCAAGCTGCCCTACCGCAGCATCCTCGTGGCGAGCAGCAACGACCCGTTCTGCCCGGTGCGGCTGGCGGGCGCCTATGCCCGGGCCTGGGGCAGCGAATTCGTTCGGATGCAGAATGCCGGCCACATCAACATCGAATCCGGGCACGGCGACTGGCCTTTGGGCCTGGCGCTGCTCCAATCGCTGACGGACGAGCCGACCACGCTGATGGCCGCCCACCGAGAACTAGAACCTTTCGTGAACCTATGACTTCCAGAATCAAGACCCTCATCGGCACCCTGGTGCTCGCTGTCAGCGGCGTGGCTTCCGCACAGTCGACGCTGCTCAACGCCTCCTACGACGTCGCGCGCGAGTTCTACAAGGACTACAACCCGGCCTTCGTGGCGCACTACAAGAAGACCACGGGCAAGGACGTCAAGATCGACCAGGCGCACGGCGGCTCCAGCGCCCAGGCGCGCGCGGTCGCCGACGGCCTGGATGCCGACGTGGTGACCATGAACACCTCGACCGACATCGACTTCCTGGCCAACGCCGGCGTGGTCGCCAAGGACTGGCCCAAGCGCTTCCCGTACAACGCATCGCCGACCACTTCGACCATGCTGTTCCTGACCCGCAACGGCAACCCGAAGGGCATCAAGGACTGGGACGACCTGATCAAGCCGGGCGTGCAGGTGGTGGTCGTGAACCCCAAGACCGGTGGCAACGGCCGCTACGCCTACCTCGCGGCCTGGGGCTACGTGAAGAAGAAGGGCGGCACCGACGCCCAGGCGGCCGAGTTCGTCGGCAAGCTGTTCAAGAACGTGCCGATCCTGGCCCGTGGCGGCCGCGACGCGACCACCGCCTTCCTGCAGCGCAGCATCGGCGACGTGCTGATCACCTTCGAATCCGAAGTGCTGTCGATCGACCGCGAGTTCGGTGCGGGCAAGGTCGACGCTGTGTACCCCTCGATCAGCATCCTGGCCGAGAACCCGGTCGCGATCGTCGAGCGCACGGTCAACAAGAAGGGCAGCGGCGAACTCGCCAAGGCCTACCTCGACTACCTGTACTCGGACGAGGGGCAGGAGATTGCAGCCAAGCATGCGCTGCGCCCGCGTTCGGAAGCGGTGCTCAAGAAGAATGCCGCGACCTTCAAGCCGCTGCAGCTCTTCACGGTGCAGGAACTGTTCGGCGGCCTCGGCGAAGCGCAGAAGGTGCACTTCAACGACGGCGGGCAGTTCGACAAGCTCTACACGCCCGGCGCCAAGTAATGAGCTCGGCGCAGAACCGCTTCAAGCGAGCGAACGCCCCCTCGGGGGGCAGCGATGACGCGCCAGCGCTGAGCGTGGGGGCACGATGAGCGGTGCTGCTACTTCGGCGCTGCCGTCCGCGGCGGCGCCGCTTGCGCGTGCGGGCGCCGCCGGCGTGTCGCGGCGCGTGCTGCCGGGCTTCCACGTGACGCTCGGCTTCTCGGTGCTCTACCTGAGCCTGATCGTGCTGATCCCGCTGTCGGCGCTGGTGATCAAGACCGTCGGCATGAGCTGGGATCAGTTCTGGGTGGCGGTCACCTCGCCGCGCGTGATGGCCTCGTACCGCCTGACCTTCGGCGCCTCGCTGATCGCGGCCCTGGTGAACCTGGTGTTCGGCCTGCTCGTGGCCTGGGTGCTGGTGCGCTACAAGTTTCCGGGCAAGCGGATCATCGATGCACTGGTCGATCTGCCGTTCGCGCTGCCCACCGCGGTCGCGGGCATTTCGCTGACGGCACTCCTGGCCGGCAACGGATGGGTCGGCCAGTTCCTCGAGCCGCTGGGCATCAAGCTGGCCTTCACGCCCGCGGGCGTGGTGATCGCGCTGATCTTCATCGGGCTGCCGTTCGTGGTGCGCACGGTGCAGCCGGTGCTCGAAGACACCGAGAAGGAACTCGAAGAAGCGGCCACCAGCCTCGGCGCCACCCGGCTGCAGACCTTCACCAAGGTGATCCTGCCCTCGATCACGCCGGCGCTTCTCACCGGATTCGCGATGGCCTTCGCGCGCGCGATCGGCGAATACGGCTCGGTGATCTTCATCGCCGGCAACATGCCGATGATCTCGGAGATCACGCCGCTCATCATCATCGGCAAGCTCGAGCAGTACGACTACGCGGGTGCCACCGCGGTCGCGCTGGTGATGCTGGTGATCTCCTTCGTGCTGCTGCTGGTCATCAACGGGCTGCAGGGCTGGAAGCGGCGCCGCTCGGAGGCATCGGCATGAGCCCCCGCCCGGCCGTTCCGAAGGGGGCTCGCACCGCAGTGCGAAGCACGGAGGTCATTCGATGAGCGCGGCTTCGAGAACCGTCCTCCGCGCCCAGGCCGGCACCACCGAGTCGGCCTGGGTCCGGCGCACGTTGATCGGCGTCGCGCTGGCCTTCATGTTCCTGTTCCTGGTGCTGCCGCTGGCCGCGGTCGCGGCCGAAGCGCTGCGCAAGGGTTTCGGCGCCTACGTCGAGGCGCTGAAGGAGCCCGACGCCTGGAGCGCGATCCGCCTGACCCTGCTCACGGCCGCGATCGCGGTGCCGATGAACCTGGTGTTCGGCGTTGCCGCGGCCTGGGCCATCGCCAAGTTCGAGTTCCGCGGCAAGGCTTTCCTCACCACCCTGGTCGATCTGCCGTTCGCGGTCTCGCCGGTGGTGGCGGGCCTGATCTACGTGCTGGTGTTCGGGGCCCAGGGCTGGTTCGGTCCCTGGCTGCAGGCGCACGACATCAAGATCATCTTCGCGGTGCCCGGCATCGTGCTGGCGACCGTGTTCGTGACTTTCCCGTTCATCGCGCGCGAGCTGATCCCGCTGATGCAGGCCCAGGGCACGGAAGAGGAGCAGGCCGCGATCGTGCTCGGCGCCACCGGCTGGCAGACCTTCTGGCGCGTGACGCTGCCCAACATCAAGTGGGGTCTGCTCTACGGCGTGATCCTGTGCAACGCACGCGCGATGGGCGAGTTCGGCGCGGTGTCGGTGGTGTCGGGCCACATCCGCGGCCAGACCAACACCATGCCGCTGCACGTCGAAGTGCTCTACAACGAATACCAGTCGGTCGCCGCCTTCGCGGTGGCCTCGCTGCTGGCCATCCTGGCGCTCGTCACGCTGGTGATCAAGTCGATCATCGAATGGCGCCACGAGCGCGAGATGAAGGCGATCGCCGAGCTGCCGCCCGAGCGGCCGACGCCCTGAAAGAGAAAAACCATGAGCATCGAAATCAGAAACGTCAGCAAGCAGTTCGGTGATTTCCACGCCTTGCGCGACGTCAGCCTGGATGTCGCCTCGGGCGAACTGGTCGCGCTGCTGGGGCCCTCGGGCTGCGGCAAGACCACGCTGCTGCGCATCATCGCGGGCCTGGAAACCGCCGGCGCGGGCAGCATCCTGTTCTCGGGCGAGGACACCACCGACGTCCATGTGCGCGAGCGGCAGGTCGGCTTCGTGTTCCAGCACTACGCGCTGTTTCGCCACATGACGGTGTTCGAGAACGTGGCCTTCGGCCTGCGGGTCAAGCCGCGTGGCCAGCGTCCGAGCGAGACGCAGATCAAGGCCAAGGTGCACGAGCTGCTGAAGCTGGTGCAGCTCGACTGGCTGGCCGACCGCTATCCGGCGCAGTTGTCCGGCGGCCAGCGCCAGCGCATCGCGCTGGCCCGGGCGCTGGCGGTCGAGCCCAAGGTGCTGCTGCTCGACGAGCCTTTCGGCGCGCTCGACGCCAAGGTGCGCAAGGAACTGCGCCGCTGGCTGCGCCGCTTGCATGACGAGCTGCATGTCACCAGCATCTTCGTCACCCACGACCAGGAAGAGGCGCTGGAGGTGGCCGACCGCGTGGTGCTGATGAACAGCGGCCGCATCGAGCAGGTCGGATCTCCGCAGGATGTGTGGGACCACCCGGCGAGCCCGTTCGTGTATGGCTTCCTGGGCGACGTCAACCTGTTCCACGGCCGCGCCCATGAGGGCGAGGTGCATGTCGAGGGCATCCGGCTCGACACGCCGGAGCAGCGCGGGCTGCGCGACGGCAAGGCGCTGGCCTACGTGCGGCCGCACGACCTCAGCGTCGAACGCTATGCGCCAGGCGCCAGCGGCATCGTCGCGACCTTGAGCCGCGCGATTGTGGTCGGACCGATCGCGCGCCTGGAACTAGAACCGGTCGAATCGAATCCAGATAATCCAGGGTCCGGAGCCATCATCGAAGCGCAACTCCCTGCGCAACAGTTCCGGGACCTCGGCCTGCACGAGGGCGACAAGGTCGTCGCCACGCCGCGCAAGGCCCGCGTGTTCGTAGAAGATTGGGTTTCACCGTGATCGACTGGTATTTTGGTGCGCCGCGTCGCGCCCTGGCATTGATCTGCATCGCCTGCGTGGCGATGCTCGCCTTCGGCATGTACCTGCAGCATGTGGTCGGCCTCGAGCCGTGCCCGATGTGCATCGTGCAGCGCTATGCGCTGGTGCTGGTGGCCGTCTTTGCCGGCCTGGCGTCGGCCAGCAGCCGCAGGGGCCTGCAGGTCGTGGGCATGCTGCTGGGCCTGGTCATGGCCGTCGGCGGCGCCTACACGGCCGCGCGCCAGAGCTGGCTGCAATGGCATCCGCCGGAGGTGGTGTCCTGCGGCCGCGACATCTACGGAATGATCGAGACCTTTCCGTTGCAGCGCGCGTTGCCGATGATCTTCCGCGGTGCCGGCGACTGCTCGCAGGTCGACTGGACCTTCCTCGGCCTGTCGATCGCGAACTGGTCCTTCATCGTGTTCACCGGCTTCGCGGTGCTGCTGCTGATCCTGCTGTTCCGCCGCGCGACTCAGAGCGGAAGTGTGTCAAAGGCGGCGTAGGCGGTCGCCAGCCAGGTCTTCACGCGCTGGCGCTCGAGCAGCCCCAGCGCGTGCGGGCCGTCACGGTCGTTGACGGCTTTCCAGAAACTGCTGTTGCGCGCATCGATCTTGCGCATGCTGGCGTCATGCAGCCGGGGCAGGGCGATGACGCGGGCGCCGTTCGCGGTCGCCTTGCCGAGCGACTGTGAGCCGAGCAGCAGGCCGAAGTCGCTGCCGCGCCCATAGTTCTGCACCACGATGTAGTTCGGCCGGTTGCCGAAGGTGTCGATCAGCGTGCCCAGCAGGTCGCTCGAATCCTTGCCGTCGTCGAGCACGTGCCAGAAATTGACGGCCACGCCCAGGTCGGCGAAGACGTCGAACAGGTCGGACTCCTTGATCCAGCGCGACAGCGGTGCCAGCGTCTGGGCCGCGAGGTCGACGATCACGCTCTGCTGCGGGTTGGTTTCGAAGCCGTTCACCACCGTGTCGAGCCCCTCGAAGCTGTCCACCACCACGGGCGAGGCGAATCCCTCGTAGAAACGGGTGAAGGAACTGTGCGATCGATCGGTGTCGAAGCCCACGAAGGGCCGGCTGTGGTCGATGAAGTGCTGCGCCAGTACCCGCGCCGTGACCGACTTGCCGACCCCGCCCTTTTCGCCGCCAATGAAGTTGATGGAGCTCATGTGGTTCCTGCCAGAGTGGGATGAAAACTGAAAATCATTCTAGGGGTCGAGTGGAGCGAGGCGACGCGTGAGCCGCCTCCCGAAGATGGGTGAGGCTGGATCGCCCAACAAAGTGTGTGATATGAAAATATGCTCATTAAAATATGCAAAAACTCGGCTTGATATCCAGGTTTGCACAGTATGTTTTGCATTCGATTAATATGCATAGCATGCTGCACATGACGACCCTCGCCGCCATCGGCACCTTCCTGCGCCAGGCGCGCAAGGATCGCGCCATGACCGCTTCGGAACTGGCCCTGAAGGCCGGCATTTCCCGAAACACCCTGGGCGCCCTTGAAGCAGGGCGCGGCAACGTCGAGCTGAACACCTTGCTGGCGCTGCTCAAGTGCCTCCAACTCGAGGTGCAGTTCGTGCCGGAGGCGGTGGCCGACCTGACCCGGTTCGGCGCCGACACCAAATCGACCGGCCTGCAGGACGAAGTGAGCGGGCTGATGCCGAAGCCGCCTCGGCGCGGTGCGTCATGAGCGCCGCAGTGCGAAGCACGAAGGTACTCGCATGAGCATCGTGCGGTCCTTGCGCATCCGGCTCGGCACGACGGATGTCGGCTCGCTGTTCGGGCTCGACGACGGGCGGGTGTATTTCCGCTTCGACGACGACTATGCGAAAAACTCTGCGCGGCCGGTCCTGTCCCAGCTCTACGTGGTCGCGCCAGTCACTTCGGGGAGTGCCGAAAGGTTGGCCCAGGCCCTCGCGGAGGCCGAGGCCGCCACGGTGGCCCAGCTGCTCGACCCGGCACTGGACGTCAACCGGGGCGACGGCCAGTTCGGTCTGCCGCCTTTCTTCCAGAATCTGCTGCCCGAAGGCCCTCTGCGCAAGCAGCTGATCGGCGACCTGGGCCTCGACGTGAACGACGAACTCGGCTTGCTCGCGGCTTGCGGCGGCGACCTGCCAGGCGATGTCCGGGCCGATGCCGAAACGCTCGATGAGCCCGCGCTGGGCCGGCTGATCGGCCAGAGCCGCGACAGCTACGAAATGAGTTCGGGCCAGGTGCCGACGCCCCAGCAAACGTCCATTTCGGGTGTCCAGCCCAAGGTCGCGCTGATATTGGGAAGCCCGGGGCGCTACGTGATGCGCTCGAAGCACTCGGACCAGAAGCACTTCATCGGCAAGCTGCCGACCGGCGCGTACGACAAACTGCCCGAAGTGGAGTACAGCTCGCTGACGCTGGCGGCGGCGGCGGGCGTGAACACCTGCGAGTTCGCGCTGGAACCGTTGTCATCGATCGCCGACCAGTTGCCGTATGCGCTGCAGAAAGACGGCCGGAACTTCCTGCTGGTGTCCCGCTTCGACCGCGACGTCCCGACCGAGACCCGGCGCCTGCACATGGAGGACTTCGCCCAGGTCACGGGCACGCCGTCGGAATACAAGTACCTGGGCACCTACGCGGCGATCGGGCTGCTGCTCAAGCGGCGCTCGGCCAGGGGCGAGGCCGATGTGGCCGAGCTCCTGCGCCGCATCAAGGTCTCGGAATTGCTCGGCAACTACGACGCGCATCTGAAGAACTTCAGCCTCGTCTACCCGCGCGGCCAGACCCGGCCCGAGCTTTCCCCGGCCTATGACATCGTCGCCTATGGCGTGTACTTCGCGGGCGCGGGGCATGGCCTGAAGTTCTTCCCCGAGCAGCCGCCGCGCACGCTGCTGACGCCCAGGACGCTGCGCGAACTCGGCAACGTCTGGGACATTCCCGAGAAGCAGCTGAGCGAGGTCGTGACCCGTTGCGTCGACCAGGCCATGGCGAGCTGGCCCGGCCTGCTGAAGACGCTGCCCTTGACGGCTGCGCATCGCACCCGGCTCGCCGAGCACATCCAGAGCAATGCGAGCGCGGCGGCGTGGCGCAAGCGCCATCCCGATGCGCCCTGGTTCGACACCTCCGGCGGGCTCAGAGCACCATCTTGAGGATGGTGAAATCGTCCTCGAGCACGCCGGGGCCATGCACCTCGCGCGCCCAGTCCAGAACGCGGTCCAGCTCGGACTGACCGTCGTCGACCGGCCGGGTGAGGATCTCGAGGAATGCGGAGAACTCCATGGAGCCATCTGGCACGCCCGATTGAGCGCGGCGCGCGCCACTGAATTATTTGTCTGAAAGGTCGCCGACACGCTTTCGGGCGCTGAGCCTCCCCCCTGCCGGGATTAGGCTGTCGCCTCCTTCAACAACAGCCCTGGCCGCGCTCGCCAACGCGCCGCTCGCGGGGGCCGTGGCCAGAAATCAGCGGCGTGCGGCCGTCGCGCACGTCGGGAGACGAAATTCGCAAGGCCGACTAATAATTTTCAGACAAATCTGATTGAATCCCGCGAGCACGGAGGAAATAGTAACGATTCTTTTACACTCTGGAGGAGAGAATGAGATTGTCTATTTCAAGGTTGCTCACGGTCCTATTTTTATTCTTCACCAGTTTTTGCAGCGCCGCCAATCTGCCACCGGGCTATTCCCTATATCCAGGTCAAGGCATCTATTCGGACGATCGGCAATATGTACTCATCATGCAGGGTGACGGCAATCTTGTGTACTACAGGACTTCCGACTGGGCAGTCCGCTGGGCCTCCTACACCAATGGCAAAGGCGGGTACGTTGCTCCGATGCAAGGGGACGGGAATTTTGTTGTGTACAACAGCGGATGGGCGCCGCTTTGGAATGCAGCTACTCAGAATCACCTCGGCGCCTATCTCTCGGCTCAGAATGATGGCAATCTTGTAATTTACTGGAACGGACAGGCCCTATGGAATATTGGAAAAGACCCCGATCTAATTAAGTCGCCGCCGAGTCGGCCGGGCGACGTGGTAGGGCGAACCCTTGCGAGCTTCATTGCTTTCCCTGGGCATTTGGGCTTCTATGATGGGAAAAACATCTATCAAGTAATGAATGAGGCGCAGGTCGTTCAGTACGTGACAGTCGATAATTTCAAAGCAGCGGTGGCATCGCAGGGGCCTACTGCCTACTGGGGTGCAGGCCATCCGAATATTCCGTCTTTTTTCGTCAAGGGGTGCTTTGAGACCGATTGCACGAACAATTCCGGTCAAGTGTGGGATAACTTCAACGCCATGAATCTGCGTGCGCTGCAGATTTTCAGGCTGGGTGCGACTTACACGCTTGCCTTTACGGCGACTCCTTCTCTTCCAAAAACGGCAGCTGAACGCGGGCGAAAGGGTTAGTACCGCTGTGACACATACGTGCTGGATATCTACAGCATCTATAACGCTAACGCGGGCGGTCAGACGGATATAAAAGGAAACCCAATTCAGATGAACTACAATGCGGCGTACGACCGATGGATTTTTTTCGTAAATTCCACCTTGCGACAAACTGTTCTTCCGACAGTCGTGTTCCAGCTTCTAAAGACGTACGCGGGATAAGGGGTAATTCGGATGAATAAAATTCATTGGACGCTGCTTGGCAGCATTTGTGGCGCCGGAGTATTGGTCTTTGCGCTGTATCCAGATGACAAATCGCAGGCCGGCATCTCGGCGACGAAAATCGGCGCTCCGTTCACTGGAATGACCGCTCCTCGGCCGGACGGCGCTGCCGACTATCAGGCCAAGCTAGCGATTGCGGCGTCGAAGATCGACGAACAAAATCCTTTGCTCTCCTATAAGCCCGGTGCGGGGATAGCAGGGAGAATCGCACTGGAAGAGATGTATGGGAAAGGAATTCCAGCGACCCCTCAATCAGCAAGACTAGCCCTTGGGCTCTTGCGTGAAGGCAAGTTGACTACTCAGGAAAAAATAGCGATTTCGGCTATTCTTTATGGACTTCACAATCGAGAAAATACGACCGGTGCGAACCTTGAAATCGCGCTTGAGTTAAAAAATCTAGTCGCAAATCCGGATAGGCAAGTGGCAGCCAACGCTGTA
This sequence comes from Variovorax sp. P2_H12, assembly GCF_056403395.1. Classification (NCBI taxonomy): domain Bacteria; kingdom Pseudomonadati; phylum Pseudomonadota; class Betaproteobacteria; order Burkholderiales; family Comamonadaceae; genus Variovorax; species Variovorax sp. P2_H12. The sequence continues at coordinate 192,636 of NZ_JBFUFO010000001.1, forward strand.
ACGTACTACGCCGGACTGGAATACCAGCCGGATACTGAGTACGTACTAAAAGACGCTCTGAAAAGAGGCGTTCTCGATAGCGACTCCTATTTTTGTGAGCTTGCTCATCTTGTTACTAGTGCGCCACCAGACAAGCAAAAGGAGTTTCTGGCCGAAATTCGCACGTCCTCTAATCTAGTCGCTTCCGATATTCTGGCGGCGGCGCTCAATAGCGGCCAAGACTACAATGCCGCGCCTTTTCTTAAATCCTCCGATGACATGGCGAAGCTACTACGGGACACTGAGCCTCAATTCGGTAACACAGTCGGCTTGTATGGCGGGGTGGACGCCCTGCGCTATGCGGAGTGGGTCCGAGCGAGCGCCGCGATCGAAAGCCAGCAGACGGGGCGCAGCGCTGACGACATCATCGTTGCCAAGTTGAGCGAGCCGGGCACCGACCCTCGTAAGGTTATGGCCTATCTGTCTACCCCCGACGCAACACCGCTGCTCGCAGACGCGGCGCCGAATTCGCAGGTGCAGAAGTTGGCAGCGATCGCCCGGCTCCAGTCCAACCAGAATCCGAGCAACACCTTCATGGCGCAACTAGCGGACCAGATCGAGGCGCGCATGACGAACCCGCCGCCTGCGACCACGAAGCCTATGTTCGGCCCACCCACTGGCCCCGTGATGCCTCCAACTCGAACGCCCCAAGCGCCTCAGTCCATGCCGAGATAGCCACCAGCGACCATCATCAGCGGAAGTCGCCCTTGCATTGCTTTGGGGTCGGTCATGGTCGCCGCGCCGGGTGATAGGCCCAATCCCGCACCCAGCCGAACAAACAGGGGGAATCCAAGAGTTTGGAATTTATGCAAAGGCTGCAAGGGGAAGTGAAAAGAGCATGCACTTGGCCCGCGAGCGTATTGCCAACGTCAGCCACTTGCTTGAAGTTGAGAGCGGGGTCGCTGCTCCCAAATTGGTGCTTGACCTCAAGGAGTTCGAAAGAATGCCTAACTACACCAATGACGCCGCGCAGGTTTGGGTGCAACCCAATTGCGTGAAGACGCATTCGTGCTGTCCGTAGCCGATTCAAAGCCAATCCATTCAGGGCCGGCTCGATGTAAATCAGGTCGCGAAAAGCGTGCTACTGAAAGGTAGCTTTTTTTACTTTGCAAGTCGCAGGCAGTTCGGCTCAAAGCACCATCTTGATGATGGTGAAATCGTCCTCGAGCACGCCGGGGCCATGCACCTCGCGCGCCCAGTCCAGAACGCGGTCCAGCTCGGACTGACCGTCGTCGACCGGCCGGGTGAGGATCTCGAGGAATGCGGAGAACTCCAGCATGGAGCCATCCGTCCTCTTGATCTCGTAGGCGCCGTCGCTGAAGACGAAAAGCCGCGCAGGCGAGGGCACGATGCACTGCGCGTCCTGGTAGCTGGCCGCCGGCATGATGCCGATGCAGGGGCCCGATGCTTCCAGGGGCCGGCCCTCCCCGGCGGCTTCGCAGGGGCCGCTCACCAGGATGGCCGGAGGATGGCCGGCAGAGGCGTAGCGCAGGCGTCCGCTGGCGCGGTGGTAGACGCCGTACCAGACGGTGGAGAACAGCTCGCCGTAGCGCTCCATCTGGTAGGCCTGGTTGAGCGCGGTGAGCACCTCGCCGGGATTGCGGAAGTCGGTTCTCGGCAGGGCCTCCGAGCGCAGCGTGTCGGCGACCGCCACCGACAGCAGCACCGAGCCCACGCCATGGCCGCAGACGTCGATCAGGTAGAGCGCGAAATGCTCCTCGTCGATCCAGTGGTAGCCGAACGAATCGCCGCCCAGTTCGGTCGACGGAACGAAGCGCCAGTCGATCACCCATGGCTGCGACAGCGGCGCCGGCAGCATCGAGCGAACGTAGCGCTCGGCGTCGCGCAACTCCTGCTGCAGCCGGTCGTGGGTGCGTTGCAGGTCTTCGCGGGAGGCGGCGAGATCGCGATGGGCGCGCGTCAGTTCCTGATTGGCCGATTCGAGTTGCGCGATGAGCCTGGCCTCGCGCTGGCTGAGCAAGGTCATGTCATAGGCCTTCTGCTGCACCAGCCGCGCCTCCTCGTATTCCGCCGTCACGTCGAGCAGAAGAACCCAGACGGTGCTGTCATCGGCGAAGAAATGGACGTCCGCCACGCGCCCGCTGGGCATTTCCATGGAGCGGATGAGGAAGGGGGTCTCCGCCAGTGGCAGCAGGCCTTCGAGGAACGGGATCTGGTCGCTGGCAAGGACGCCGAGCTGGAGGCCCTCCAGGCCGTAGTGCGCCAGGTGCCCGCCGGCCTGCGTCAGCTTCTGCGAGCCATCGATGACCAGATGCGCGAGAACCCGCTGCGCATGGAGCAGCAGGAGCAGCGAGTCGGAAATCCGCGTCGGCAGGTCGAGCATGGCTATCGCGCCAGGCGCGCCGCCAGTTCCTGGAAGGTCTCCTCGACGCCCATGCCCGTCTTGGCGCTGGTGCGGCGAAAGGCCCAGCCTGCCGCCTCGAGGCGCTCGATCCGTTCCGGCGGAATCGTCCAATCCTCCTCGAGGTCCGCCTTGTTGAGCAGGGCGACGAAGGGAACGTCGCCGACCTCCGCGCCGACCCGCGCCTGGATCGACACCGCGGTGTCCAGGGTTTCGGGCCGCGTGCCATCCACCACCAGGAGATAGCCGGCCGCGCCGCGCAGGTAGCTCACCCGGACGGCCGAGACTTCGTCCTCGCCGGCGATGTCCCAAAGGATCAGCGCCACCTGCTCGGTGCCGATGGTCAGCAGCTTCTTGTCGATCTTCACCCCGACCGTGGTCAGGTAGGCATCCGAGAAAATGGTGTCGACGAAGCGGCGTACCAGGCTGGTCTTGCCTACGCCGAAAGCGCCGAGCAGACAGATCTTCTTTTGCAGCATGGTCAGTCGCCGGTGCTGACGCCGAAGGACACGCGCCGGTTCATCGACAGTTCATCCTCGCTGGCGCCGGGGCGCAGCGGCTCCAGCGGGCCGGCGCCACGCACGGCGAGCAAGGTCGGATCCACGCCACGGGCCCGCAGCATGGAACGCACGACCTCCGCGCGGCCCACGCTGAGGGCCAGGTTCGACGTGTCCTTGCCGGTCGCATCGGCGTGGCCGACGATCGTCACCTTCACCGGGAACCCCTGGGTGCGCGCCACCTGCACCAGCTCGCGCATGTCGGCGGCCACGGCGTCGAGCTTGCCTTCCTGGTCCGCCGCGGGCCGAGGGACGCTGAAATCGAAGTGAATGAGCTGGGCCTGAATGGCGTCGCGCAGGCGAACGTAGTCCGGATCCTGCACGTCCTGGAGGGCGCTGAGATCGACCTTCGGAGCGCCGGCAGGAAGAGTCAATGTGAAGGCGCGCGCCTTGTCCATCCAGCGTTGGGGCGCACTGCCGGTGGCGTGAATGCCGCCCGCATCCTGTGACAGGCTGACGGTGGGCGGCGGATTCAGGGTCGCCTGCAGCCGTTTCAGAATGATGGCCGGATGCAGCGCCTGGTAGGGTTCCCAGCGCCCAACGACGCGCGCCGGATCCAGTCGGGCCTGAGCCAGCAGCGATTCCGGATGCGTCGCCAGCGGGTCGCGCAGCCCGGACACCAGCCACTTCCCGTCGCGGCGCTCGGCGCCCGTCACGACGATGCCGGGCTGGTCCTGCAGCGCCGCGACATAGGCGTCGACGCGCTGGCGTTCGATGATCCGTTGGGACATCCAGTAGCCCAGCGCCAGCAGCAGCGCCAGCAGGGCCAGCCAGAACAGCGGGGTCAGCTTCTTTCGCGTCTCGGCTTCCTGGGAGATCAGGCAGGGTTGCAGCCGTCGCCCGACGTCGGAGAAGGGTTCGACGTCGCCGTTGAATCCTTCGAGCGGCGTGCGCCATTCGGCGTGGACGGCCGCCAGCGCCTCGCCCAGGCGGGTGCGCAGCATCGCAGGCGGACTGCCGTGGATCACGGCGGCGAGGAAGGCCGACGGCCCTTCCTCGCACCACAGCAGCAAGTCGCCCAGGCGCAGGCTGTCGATGCTGCGGCCGCTCGTGGCCCCGCTCCCTGCCTCGTCGAAGGAATCGCGCACGAAGTCCTGGATCGCGGAGAGCATGGCCGAGACCAGTTGCGGATCGCGCGTCGTCGCGTCCTCTCTGGCCACGTGCGCCAGCAGCAGACCGGTCTTGCGATGGACCAGGAAGAGGTGTTCGACCCGGTACACGGCCGTGTGCTTGAGCACCACGTCCGCGAAGGTGCTCCCGCTGCGCCATGCCTCGATGCGCCACTTGAGGCCGCGCCAGGAAAAGCTGTGCTTGAGCGCCTGATTGAGCGATTGAAGCGTGCCCTCGAGGGTCTCGGCGATGGCCTTGCGAATCGCCGGTCCCATGACGGGATACAGGATATCGACCATGGTACCCGGGTTCTTCTGAATGGACGCCTGGGTGGCACGCTCGACGGTCGGCGCGATCGCGTGGCCGAGGCGCTCGTCCTGCGTCGCCAGCACGAAGGCGGCGGGGAGCACGGCGCCCACCGCATCGGCGAACTCGCGCGGGTCGTCGAACTTTTGCTGCAGTCTCGCCAGCGCCACCTGCTCGCGTTCCATCAGCACGCCGCGCAGCGCGTCCATCCGCGGATCGGCCTCCAGGCGGCTCGGAAGCGTCGCGGCCACGTCCGGGTTGACGCACCGGGCCAACTCCAGAAGAAGGCCGGCGAGTCGCCTGTTCGTATCCTCTTCGGAAGCGCTGCCGGGCGCGCGCGTCGCGGTCAGCGACAGGCGCGCGTTCACCGCGCCCCCACCCCGGCATCGCGTCGCGCGAGCTGACCTGGTGCGCTGGCTGCGCGACTCAACCGCGCTCGCCGGCGTTGACGCCCTTGGGCGATACGTCCTGATTCAGGCATTTGGCGATCTCGACAAACAGACCGGCGAGCAGATTGCGATCGGTCTTGACGTTGCTGAGCTCGGCGAACATCCGCTCGGTGGTGGCGCGCTGGTCGTCCTGGCGCCGGCGCATCTCTTCGCGCAAGCCCTGAACCTCGTGGCTCAGGCGATCCGTGAAGTCGCGCTCCTGGCGTGCGAGCTGGTCGGAAACCTGGGCGAGGCGCTTTTCCAGTGCCTGGGTGTGATCCCGCAGGCTGCGCTCCAGCTCCTTGTCGGCATCGGCACGCAGGTCCTTTTCCTCGCGGAACTGGCCGGCCACCGACTCGAGCTGCTTCTTGATCGTGCCTTCAAGGCTGCTCAGGCTGCGGGATGACTCCGCTTCCAGGTCGCGCATCCTTTGCTGAAAGCGCTCCTCGAGAATGGAAAAGCGCTTGTCGTAATCCTGCATCTGGTTGCCGAACAGCAACTCGCGCATCTTGTCGACCCCGGATGTCTCGCCCGCGCCGTTCGGTTGGCTGGCGAGCACCGCCTGGGCCGCCAATGCGGTTTGCGCATCGATGCTCGGTATGGATTTGGCTGCAGTTCCCATCGACATATCTCCTCGGTTGTGAATTGAAGGGTGCCGACATGGACATCGGCGCCGCGATGCGAATGTGGGGTGTCGAGCCTGGTCAGGGTGGGGCGGTCGCCCGGAAAAGGAGCGTCAGGCAATTGCGGCCGTCTTCATGGCGGTAGCGCACGCCATCGGAGAAGCGCCGCACGATGGGGATGCCCCAGCCGCCGATTCGCGCGTCCTGAATGCTCGTGGGTGGCCTCGGTTCCGGGACCTTCTGCGGATCGAACTCGCTTCCCTCGTCCTCGACTTCCAGTGCCACGTCTTCGCCTTGCCAACCCAGGCGCAGGAAGATGCTCTGAGCGCCGCTGGTGCAGGCGTGGGTCATGATGTTCGTGACCACCTCGGTCGAGCAAAGATCGAGGTTCAGTGCGACCCGTGCCGGAAGCCGTTGGCCCTCGGCCCAGTCGTGCACCCAGGCGCTGACGCGCGAGAGTTCGCGCAGCTCGCTACCGACGATGAGGGATGCCTGCGGTTCCCCGTCCGAGGAGGCCATCAGCGACTCCCGGCTCCCGCCATCAGCGCGCTGCAGGCGGTATCGACGTCGGGGTACACCGGAATGATCGTATCGATGCCTGCCATCTTGAGCACCTCCGCCACAAGGGGCTGCGGGCTGGCCAAGGCCATCACGCCGCCGCGCAACGACTGGGCCCTCGCATTGACGACGAGGGTGCGAATGCCGATGGATGCCAGGAACGACACTTCGGACAGATCGACGACGGCGAGAAGCTTTCGGGTCGACACCAGCGCGGACAAGCGCACGTTGATGTCATGCCCGCCAATGCTGTCCATGCGCCCGACCAGACTGATCTTTTCGACGCCGTCGGCCAGGTGCTCGCTTCTCAGGTCCATACGCTCTCCGCAGTGCGATATCGATGGGTTCTGAATCGGTCCTCTTCTTGTTCGTAAAACAAAACAAAAGCGGTTTGCGAGCAACAAGTAGAACCTTTTTCTAGCTTACGCCCAAATTGCAACCGCGTCGACAACCCGCCATCCCCAGGCCAAGGGATGGGCCCCGTCAGCGGTCCCTGCGTGCAGGCACATTGATCAAGGCTTCGACCAGCCGATCAACGCGGATCGGCTTGGTCAGGTAATCGTCCATGCCGGCCGAGATGCACATTTCCTGGTCGCCCTGCATGGCATTGGCGGTCATCGCCACGATGCGCGGCCGTCGATCGGCCTCGAGCAGCGTGCAGATCTGCCGCGTCGCGTCGAGCCCGTCGAGTTCGGGCATCTGAACGTCCATCAGAACCACGTCGTAAGTCTGGCGTTGCACCGACTCGACGGCTTCGATGCCGTTGGAGGCCAGGTCGGCCCGGTAGCCCATTTGCTGCAGCAGGCGCATCGCGAGCTTCTGGTTGACCACATTGTCCTCGGCCAGCAGGATCCGCAAGGGGTGGCGTGCCCCCATCGTCGGGTCGATCTGCGGCTTGGCGCTGCCGCCCTCCACGGGCTTGGCAACAGACTCGCGCGCGAGCAGGCTGACCAGCGTGTCGAACAGTTGCGACTGGTGGATCGGTTTCGACAGGTAGGCGTTGAAAAGCGATTCGGCGTCGCCGGCCTCGCGCCGGCCCAGTGAGCTGAAGAGCACCAGGGGCAGGGCGGCGTGATTCGCGCGGATGCGGCGCGCCAGGTCGATGCCGTCCATCTCGGGCATGTGCATGTCGAGGATCGCGAGATCGAAGCGCTCGCCTTGCGCGAGCCAGCGCAAGGCCTCGGCCGGCGATTCGGTGTCGAGCGAATCCATGCCCCACCGGCCGGTCTGAAGCGCGAGCACGCGCCGGTTGGTCGCGTTGTCGTCGACGATCAGCAGCCGCTTGTCGCGCAGCTCGACCTGCACGCCGGTGACGACGCGGCGCTTGCTCGGCGGCGCATCGGAGATCGACGCTTCGATGGTGAAGAAGAAGGACGAACCCTTGCCCGGGCCCTCGCTCTCGACCCACATGGTTCCGTCCATCAGCTCGGCCAGCCGCTTGCTGATCGCCAGGCCGAGGCCGGTGCCGCCGTACTTGCGAGTGGTGCTCGAGTCGGCCTGCGAAAACGACTGGAACAGCCGGCCCATGCCCTCCGGCGACAGGCCGATGCCGGTGTCGCGCACGGCAAAGGTCAGGGAGACCCGCTCGGCCGCCTGGGGCTTGGCGCTGACCGTCAACACCACCTCGCCGGTCTCGGTGAACTTCACCGCGTTGCTCAGCAGGTTCAGCAGGATCTGCCGCAGCCGCGTGAGGTCGCCGCTCACGCCTATCGGCACGCCGCACTCGAACACATAGGCGATGTCGAGCTTCTTCTCGGTCGCGCGCGTGCTGATCAGGTCGAGCGCCGACTCCACGCAGTCGCGCAGATCGAACGGATGCGACTCGATGTCCATGCGCCCGGCCTCGATCTTCGAGTAGTCGAGGATGTCGTTGATGATGGTCAGCAGCGCATCGCCCGAATCGCGGATGGTCGAGACGTAGTCCTGCTGCTCGGCGTCGAGCGGCGTGTCGAGCAGCAGGCCGCTCATGCCGATCACCGCGTTCATCGGCGTGCGGATCTCGTGGCTCATCGTCGCGAGGAATGCGCTCTTGGCCTCGTTCGTGGCTTCGGCGGCGGCTCGCGCCTCCTTGGTCTCGTTGAACAGGCGTGCGTTCTGGATCGCGATCACGGCCTGGTCGGCGAAGGTCTCCAGCAGCTTGATCTCCTTGTCGGCGAACGCCTGCGGCGGCTGGCGCGTGACGTGGATCGAGCCGATGTAGCGGCCCTCCCACATCAGGGGGGCGATCATGATCGCGTAGTTGCCCAGCAACTCGGCGATCTCGCGCATGAATGCGGGCAAGTGCTGCGCGGCGAGCGCATCCGGAACATGGAGGACGTCGGGGCCGGGCATGGCCGCGCCCGCGGGCACGATCGGCCGGGGATAGAAGCGCTCGAGCACTTCGCGGGCAGGGCCGCGATGCGCGCTCAGGTGCACCAGCCCGTCGTCGTCGACCAGCGAAATGCCCTGCTGCGTGCCGGAGAACAGGCGCTGGCAGCTCTCCAGGATCTTGTCGAACACAGGCTGCGCGTCTTCCATCGATTCGCTGATGACCTGGAGCACGTCCGCCGTGGCGGTCTGCCGCTCGAGCGCCTCGCGGGTCTCGTGGATCAGCCGCACGTTCTCGATCGCGAGCACGGCCTGGTCGGCAAACAGCTGGAGCAGGTCGATCTGCCGTTGCGGCGTCTTGCCGGGGTCCGGCCAGGCGGTGGTGATCGCGCCGATCGGCACGCCGTCCTTGAGCATCGGCGCGCAGATCAACCGGCGCCGGTTTCCGCTGTTCGCCAGCCTGCGGTCGTAGTCCGGATCCGACCACGCGTCGTCGGTGCTGAGGGCCCGTCGCTCGAGGATGGCCCGGCCGTTCATCTGGCGCGGGTCCGGCGGCGCCGGCCACACCGTGCGCGCCGCTTCCAGCGCCTGCGCGGACCAGTTGCGGGTCGCGGCCAGGTGGACCAGGTGGCCATCGAAGCTGAAGATCGCGGAAGCCGGGCCTTCGAACAACCACATGGTGCAGTCCAGGATGGCCTCGAACACCGGCGTCACTTCGGTCGGCGATTCGCTGATGACGCGCAGCACGTCGCTGACGGCGGTCTGGTACTCGAGCGACTCGGTCAGCTCGGCGGTGCGCTCCTCGACCTTGTGCAGCGCCACCTGGGTCTCGTTGAAGAGCCGCGCATTCTGGATCGCGATGACGGCCTGGTCGGCGAAGGTCTTGAGCAGCGCACGCTCGCTGGGCCTGAACGGACCGACCCTGGTGCGCTGCATGCTCAGGATGCCGATGCCGCGGCCTTCCCAGATCAGTGGCGCCGCCAGGTTCGCGTAGCTCATTCCCGCAAGCTCGGCGTTGCGACGCAGCACCAGCGGCGCCGCGGGATCGCTCAGCACATCGGCGAATTCCACGAGTTCGCCGGTCCGAAAGGAGAGTTCGGCCGAGGTGCCGGCCAGCGGCATCGGGTAGTTCGACTGCATCGACGCACTGAGGTCGGCCAGCCGTTCTTCGCTGATCGTGGCGCGGCCGGCTGCCGTCATCAACCAGCGTGTCAGCGCAAGGTGCCCCTCGGCGTCGACCATCAACAGGGCGAAGGAGCTGCCGTCGAACAGGTGCTCGCAGCACTCGAGAATCTTGTCGAACACCGGACCGGGGTCGGCCACCGAACTGCCGATGACCTGCAGCACCTCGGCGGCGGCGCGCTGGTGGGACAGGGCCTCTTGCATCTCACGGCCGTGGCGCTGCGTCTCGTCGAACAGGCGGGCGTTCTCCAGCGCCAGGCCCAGGCTCGCCGCCACGGTCTCGAGCAGCCGGATCTCGTGCGCCCCGAAGGCGTATTCGCGTTCGTGGTTCTGCAGCGCGATGATGCCGAGCGCGCGGTCGCTGCCGATGATCGGGACCGCGGCGATCGAATGTGCCCAGTCGGTTCCCGGTGCGGGATGGAGGCCGGCGCGGGTCTGCTCCTCGCGCGTATGGGCCACGCCGACCTGGCGCGTGTGCAGGATGCGCGCCATGGGCTCGTCGGGCTTCAGCGGCCTTGCCGGTGGCTGCGGCAGGGGCATGTTGTGTTCGTAGCGGTACAGCACCTGGACCAGGTCGGTCTTGTCGTCCCACCAGACGATGTTCAGGTCGCCGGTGTGGAACAGGTCGCGCAACTTGTCGCCCACCAGTTCGATGATGGCCTGGAATCCCAGCTTTGCCGCGATGCCTTGCTGGATCCCGTTGATGAGCGTGAGTTCGTCGGTGCGCTGCATGAGCGCGCCCTTGCATTCGGTCAACTCATGCTGGAGGCTCTCGCGGACACGGAGATTGGCCAGGACCCCGGCGGCCTGGCGTGCCAGAGCGGCCAGCAAGTCGCGGTGTTTGCGGTCAAAGCGACCCAGCGTGCCTTCGGTGTCGGCATAGAGGTAGCCCCACAGTTCTCCCTGCGCGACCAGCGGCGCGATCAGGCATGAGCGCTGGTCGGCCGGCTCGGCGCCCTCGGGCCCGTGCCGCAGGCTCGCCTTGCGGCTGCGGCGGGTGTCGGCGAGCCAGGGCGTGATGGCGCAGAGGAGGGCGGCGGCGTCTTCAGTGGGCGGCAGCCTCGCGCCGGCGCTGCGCAAGCCGGCTTCGGTATCGAGCACCAGCAGCAGGCGCTGGGCGCCAACGAGCCGGGCGGCTTCGTCGACCACCAGGTCGCACACCTCGCTCGTGGTGCTCAGCGCGTTCAGCCGCAGGCCCGGGTCGGCCCGCCGCTCGACCGGTTCGCGCAGTGTGCTGCCCGCGCGGGGCGCGTGTTTCGACAGGGGTCGAGACCGGGACTCAGCCATGGGGCATTTGCCTTCAGCGATCAGCAGTTTGGTGCGCGAGCGGCGCACCACGGCGTGGAGTCTAGCGGCGAAGGGGGAATCTCTGCACGCGGGCGCTCGCCACTTGCCCTTCCCGGCCGTGCCGGCCGCCGGTTGTCAGCGGCGAGCCAACGGTCGAATCGGGCCCATCACTTGGGCACCATCGACAAGAACGGCCCGAGGCTGCCCAGGAACCAGTTCTGGCTGAAGTCGAGCGCGGCGCGCCGGTATTTCTCGTCGGCCTGCGCCGCCAGCAGGTCCAGCCGCGCCACCACCTTGGAGAGTTCGCGATCGACCAGCAGATTCCGGCCGCGCCCGCTGATCTCGGTGGCCAGCAGCAGCGGCTGGCCGTCGGGCCCGGTCTTGGAGCCGATCAGCCACAGCGAGATCTCGAAATTGCGCGCCGCCCGGAAGCTGTTCTCGGCGTTCACCCCGTCGAGCATGCTCTGCTCCCAGGTGTCGCCGTTGGCCTGCTTGAGCAGCGCCGCCCAGCCGACCACCAGCGCCGCGACCCGGTCGCCCTCGTAGGGCCGGGGCGCGGTTTCGAAGGCCAGCCGGATGGCGTCGATGCCGTAGGCGCCCTGGAGCTGGGGCAGCGGCGCGTTGTGCGAGACCGCGTCCCAGGTGCGCTGGATCGCCTCGTCGGCGCTGCCGCACCACTTGCGCCATTCGCGCGGATTGCGGCGGTAGAGCGACAGCTGCACGCGTCGCACCGACTGGAGGTTGTCGCGCAGCGCGAGGTTGGCGATGCGGTTCGCGCCGCTCTGGAGCCATTCGTTGTTGGCGTAGGGCTCGGCGCGATCGGTCGAGGCACAGCCCGCCAGGGCCAGGGCCGCCGCGCCGCCGCCGATGAGCCAGGCGCGGCGGCCGAGAGACGCGGAAAGAGGAGAAACGGGCATGGTCCTCACGTTATCATCCTCGCCTCAGGGGGCGGCCTGGCCTGGGGGTGCCGGCCGTCGGAATCTGCTTACAAATCAACACCTTGGCACCCAACCTTGGCAAAACAACTGGCTTAGGGCCGACCTGACGTGCGTCTCAATTCCATCAAGCTCTCGGGCTTCAAGTCCTTCGCCGAACCCACCAATTTCCTCCTGCCCGGCCAGCTGGTCGGCGTGGTCGGTCCCAACGGCTGCGGCAAGTCGAACATCATGGATGCCGTGCGCTGGGTGCTCGGCGAGTCGCGCGCCTCCGAACTGCGCGGCGAGTCGATGCAGGACGTCATCTTCAACGGCACCACCACGCGCAAGCAGGCCAGCCGATCCAGCGTCGAACTGGTGTTCGACAACGCCGACCACCGCGCCGGCGGCCAGTGGGCCCAGTTCGCGGAGATCGCGGTCAAGCGCGTGCTGACGCGCGACGGCAACTCGAGCTACTACATCAACAACCAGCCGGTGCGCCGGCGCGACGTGCAGGACGTGTTCCTCGGCACCGGCCTGGGGCCCCGCGCCTACGCGATCATCGGCCAGGGCACGATCAGCCGGATCATCGAATCCAAGCCCGAGGAACTGCGCCTGTTCCTCGAGGAGGCCGCCGGTGTCTCGAAGTACAAGGAGCGCCGCCGGGAGACCGAGAACCGGCTCGGCGACACGCGCGAGAACCTCACCCGGGTCGAGGACATCCTGCGCGAGCTCAACAGCAATCTCGAGCGCCTCGAGAAGCAGGCCGAGGTGGCGGCGCGCTACAACGCGCTCACGGGCGATGCCACGCGCAAGCAGCACCAGCTGTGGTTCCTCAAGCGCACCGAAAGCGAAGCCGACCAGGCCAAGGTCAAGGCCGACGCCGAGCGCGCAATCAACGACCTCGAATCGCGCACCGCCGACCTGCGCCACGTCGAGGCCGACCTCGAGACCGTGCGGCAGGCCCATTACGCGGCCGGCGACCAAGTCAACCAGGCGCAGGGCAAGCTGTACGAGGCCAGCGCCGAAGTCGGCCGCCTCGAGGGCGAGATCCGCTTCGTGGTCGAAGGCCGCCAGCGGGTCGAGCAGCGCCTGGTGCAGCTGCGCGAGCAGATGGCCCAATGGGGGGCGCGCCGCGAAGACGCCGAGACCGAGATCGAAACGCTGGCCGGCCAGGGTGTGAACGCCGAGGAGCAGGCCGAACTGCTGGCGGCGCAACTCGAGGAGCACGACGCCCGCATGCCCGAGCTCGAGGACGCGCAGCAGCGGGCCCAGAACGAAGCCAACGCCCAGCGCGCCACGGTGGTGCAGGTGCAGCAGCAGATCCAGGTGCTGGCGGCCGACCAGCGCAACATCGAGGAGCAGAGCCGCCAGCTCAACCAGCGCGCCGAGCGGCTGCGGGTCGACCAGAACGCGCTCGCCGCGCCCGACGAGGCGCGGTTGCGCGACCAGCAGGAGCAGCTCGCCGCCGCGCAGGAGGCGGCCGCCGAGGCCGACGCCCGGCTGCAGGACCTGCAGGAAACGGTGCCGCAGCTCGACGACGATCGGCGCACGCGCCAGCAATCGGTCAACACCGAAGGTGCGCGCCATGCTGAGCTCTCGGCCCGGCTCGAGGCGCTCAAGGCACTGCAGGAAAAGGTCAAGACCGACGGCAAGCTCGCGCCCTGGCTGGCCAAGCACGGGCTCGACAGCCTGCAGGGACTGTGGAGCCGCATCCACATCGAGCAGGGCTGGGAGAACGCGCTCGAATCCGCGCTGCGCGAGCGGCTGGGCGCGCTCGAAGTCAGTCGGCTCGACATGGTCCGCGCCTTCGGTGGCGATGCGCCGCCGGCCAAGCTGGCCTTCTACAGCCCGCCGCTGGCCGGCGTGCCGCAGGGTGCGGCGACGTTGCCGCGGCTGGCGGACCTGCTGCGCCTGGGCGATGCCGGCCAGCAGGCCTTGCTGTCCGAATGGCTGCATGGCTGCTTCACCGCCGCGACGCTCGAAGAGGCGCTGGCGCAGCGCGACAAGCTGCAACCCGGCGAAGTGATCTACGTCCAGAGCGGTCACGCGGTGACGGCCCACAGCGTGAGCTTCTATGCACCGGACTCCGAGCAGGCCGGCCTGCTGGCGCGCCAGCAGGAAATGGAAAACCTGGAGCGCCAGCTGCGCGCCCAGACCCTGATCGCCGACGAGTCGCGCACCGCGCTGGCGCGCGCCGAAGCCGCCTACGGCGACGCCGCACAACGGCTCGTGACGGCGCGCCGCGAGGCCGCCGACACCCAGTCGCGCGCGCATGAACTGCAAGTCGAGACGCTGCGCCTGTCGCAGCTGGCCGAGCAGACCCGCGCGCGCAGCGAGCAGTTGTCCAACGACCTCGGCGAAGTGGTGGCCCAGCTCGAGGAACTGCAGGAAAGGCGCGTCGCCGCCGAGTCGCGCTTCGAAGAGCTCGACATGCAGCTCGCCGACAGCCAGGAGCGTCACGCGCAGCTCGACGAACGCGTGATCGAGGCCGGCCGCGCGCTCACCGCCAGCCGCGAACAGCACCGCAGCCTGGAGCGCCAGGCCCAGGAAGCGACCTTCGCGCAACGCACGCTCGAAGCGCGCCGGGGCGAGCTGAGCCGCGCGATCGAAACCGCGACCCAGCAGACGGTGGCGCTGGCCGAGGAAGACGAGCGCGCCCGCGCCGAACTGGGCCGCTTGTCCGACGCGGCGGCGCAGGCGGGCCTGCAGGACGCGCTGTCGCTCAAGCTGGAGCGCGAGACCGCGCTGGGCGCCGCGCGCAGCCAGTACGACGACCTGACGCTGAAGCTGCGCGCCAGCGACGAGCGCCGGCTGCAGCTGGAGCGCGAGCTCGACCCGCTGCGCCAGCGCATCACCGACTTCCAGCTCAAGGAGCAGGCGGCGCGGCTGGGCTTCGAGCAGTATCAGCAACTGCTGGCCGACGCCGAGGCCGATCTCGAGGCGGTCGCACAGTCGATCGAGACCGACAAGGTGCGCCTCACCGGCCTGCAAAGCGAGATCGACCGGCTCAACCGCGAGGTGGCATCGCTCGGCGCGGTCAACCTGGCGGCGCTCGACGAACTCGCGGTGGCGAGCGAGCGCAAGACCTTCCTCGATGCCCAGTCGGCCGACCTGAACGAAGCCATCGGTACCCTGGAGGACGCGATCCGCAAGATCGACGCCGAGACCCGCGACCTGCTCGGCGGCACGTTCAAGATCGTCAACGAGCACTTCAGCCGCATGTTCCCCGAGCTCTTCGGCGGCGGCAACGCCAAGCTCATGATGACCGGCGACGAGATCCTCGACTCCGGCGTGCAGGTCATGGCGCAGCCGCCGGGCAAGAAGAACCAGACCATCCACCTGCTGTCGGGCGGCGAGAAGGCACTGACGGCGATCGCGCTGGTGTTCGCCATCTTCCAGCTCAACCCCGCGCCGTTCTGCCTGCTGGACGAAGTGGACGCGCCGCTGGACGACGCCAACACCGAGCGCTACGCCAAGCTGGTCACCGCGATGAGCCGTGAAACGCAGTTCCTCTTCATCAGCCACAACAAGATCGCGATGGAAATGGCCGAACAGCTGATCGGCGTGACCATGCAGGAGCAGGGCGTCTCGCGGATCGTGGCGGTCGACATGGAGTCGGCCGTGTCGATGGTCGAGGCAGCTTGATGACCCCCACGCTCCTCACTTCGTGTGTCGCTGCCCCCCGAGGGGGCCGCAGGCCGCCTTGGGGCGGCCCGGCGCCGGCCTGGATGACCCCCACGCTCCTCACTTCGTGTCCATGAGCAATCTCACCGTCGCCCTCGCCATCCTCGGCGGACTGGTCCTCGCCACCGTGGTCGGCTACAACACCTGGATGTCGCGCCGCAACGCACCGCGCCAGCCCGACGCGCCGGACAGCGGGCCGGCCGAGGTCGACGCCGCGCCCAAGGGCGAACTCGAACCGGTGCTGCACATCGACCCGCACCAGGTGTCCGGCAACGAACGGCACGAGCCGCTGTTCGACCCCGACCTGCCGGCGCCGGCGGCGCTCGCGACGCCTTCGGCCGATCGGCGCGGCGGCCTCGATCCGCTGATCGACGTCATCGCCCCGGTGTCGCTCGACGGGCTGGCGTCCGGCGATGCCGCGATCGCGGCCATGCCGTCCACCCGGCGCGCCGGCAGCAAGCCGGTGGCGGTCGAGGGCCTGAACGAATTCACCGGCGAATGGGAGCCGGCGGTCGCCGGCCAGCGCTATGGCGCCTTCCAGGTCGGCGTGCAGATGGCCAACCGCACCGGCGCGCTCAACGAGATCGAATACTCCGAGTTCGTCGTCAAGGCCCAGGCCTTCGCCGATGCGCTCAACGGTGCGCCCGAGTTCCCGGAAATGCTCGACGAAGTGGCGCGGGCGCGCGAACTCGACCAGTTCGCGAGTTCGCACGATGCCCAGCTGAGCTTCGTGCTGCGCGCGCGCCACGCGGCCTGGAGCCCCGGCTACGTGCAGCAGAACGCCTCGCGCCTCGGCTTCGTGGCCGGCATCATCCCTGGCCGCATGGTGCTGCCCGCAGGTGAGCAGGGGCTGCCCGCCATCCTGGGCCTGTCTTTCGACACCCAGGCCGCGCTGGCCGACGACCCGGCCCAATCGGCGATCCGCGAGCTGACCCTGAGCCTCGACGTGCCGCAGGTCGACCGCGGCGAGCGGCCCTTCGGGCGCATGCGCGAGGCGGCCGCAGCGCTGGCGCGCGAAATGGACGGCGTGGTCACCGACAGCGACGGCCAGGCGCTGCGCGAGGAGACCATGGACGTGATCGGCGTCGACCTCGAACAGCTCTACGACACCCTCGATTCGCGCGACCTGTCGGCCGGCTCGCCCCTGGCGCGCCGATTGTTCAGCTAGGAGCCCGCATGACCACACGCCAGGACGCGGCCCGCGAAGCTGCGGCGTTGAGCGAGCAGCTGCGCCGGCACGCCCATCTCTACTACGTGCTCGACGAGCCCGAGCTGCCGGACGCCGAATACGACCGCCTGTTCCAGCGCCTGCAGGCGCTCGAAACCGAGTTCCCGGAGCTGCGCACGCCCGATTCGCCGACCCAGCGCGTCGGCGGCAAGGCGCTCGATGGCTTCGTCAAGGTCCGCCACCAGGTGCCGATGCTCTCGATCCGCACCGAGACCGACATCAGCGCCGAGGGCGCCACGCTGTTCGACGCCCGGATCCGCAAGGAGCTTGGCCTGGGCGACACCGATCCGCCGGTGGACTACACGGCCGAACTCAAGTTCGACGGGCTGGCGATCAATCTGCGCTACGTGGATGGCCTGCTGGTCCAGGCGGCGACCCGGGGCGACGGCGAGGTGGGCGAGGACGTGACCCACAACGTGCGGCTGGTCCGCGACGTGCCCGTCCAGCTCCCCGGCGATGCGCCGCCTGTTCTCGAGGTTCGCGGCGAGGTCTACATGCGGCGCAAGGATTTCGAGCAGCTCAACGAGACGCAAAGGCGCCGAATCGAGAAGGGGATCAAGGGCGAGAAGACCTTCGTCAATCCGCGCAACGCGGCAGCCGGCGCGATCCGCCAGCTCGACCCCTCCATCGCGCGGCGGCGGCCGCTGAGCTTCTTCACCTACGGCCTGGGCGAAGTCACGCCGGCGGAGCAGGGCGGGCCGCGATTCGACAGCCAGATGCAAACCCTCTTGACGCTCAAGTCCTGGGGTTTCCCCGTGGCGGAGCAGACCCGGACCTGCGCAGGCGGCGAGGCGCTGGCCCGCTTCCATCGCGAGATCGGTGCTTTGCGCGACGGCTTGCCCTACGAGATCGACGGCGTGGTCTACAAGGTCGACAGCATGGAGCTGCAGCGGCAGCTCGGCTTCGTCTCGCGCGAACCGCGCTGGGCGGTGGCCCACAAGTACCCGGCGCAGGAACAGCTCACCGAGGTGCTGGCCATCGAGGTGCAGGTCGGGCGCACCGGCAAGCTGACGCCGGTGGCCAAGCTGGCGCCGGTGTTCGTCGGCGGCGTCACCGTGACCAATGCCACGCTGCACAACGAGGACGAAACCCGGCGCAAGGATGTGCGCGTGGGCGACACCGTGATCGTGCGCCGCGCCGGCGACGTGATCCCCGAGGTGGTCGGCGTGCTGCCCGAGAGCGCGGCGCGGCCCGAGGCCGAGCGCGGCGCGGTGTTCACGATGCCGCACCACTGCCCGGTCTGCGGCTCCGACGCGCTGCGGGAGGAGGGCGAGGTCGACTACCGCTGCACCGGCGGCCTGTTCTGCGCCGCGCAGCGCAAGGAGGCGATCCTGCATTTCGCGGCCCGGCGCGCGCTCGACATCGAAGGGCTGGGCGACAAGCTGGTCGAGCAACTCGTGGACGCCGACCTGATCCGCACGCTGCCCGATCTCTACAAGCTCGGCTTCACGACCCTGGCCGGGCTGGACCGCATGGCCGACAAATCGGCGAACAACATCGTCGAAGCGCTCGAGGCATCGAAGAAGACCACCCTGCCGCGCTTCCTGTTCGGCCTGGGCATCCGCCATGTCGGCGAGAGCACGGCCAAGGACCTGGCGAAGCACTTCGGCAAGCTCGACGCAATCATGGATGCCAGCGAAGAGCAGTTGCTGGAGGTCAACGACGTCGGCCCGGTGGTCGCGACCAGCCTGCGGACCTTCTTCGACCAGCCGCACAACCGCGAGGTGGTCGAGCAATTGCGCGCCTGCGGGGTGCACTGGGAGGAAAGCGAGCCCGCTGCCCGCGCCCCGAAGCCGTTGGCGGGAAAAACCTTCGTCATCACAGGGACTCTTCCTACGCTGAGCCGCGATGAAGCGAAGGACAAACTGGAAGAAGCCGGCGCCAAGGTTGCCGGTTCGGTGAGCAAGAAGACCGACTACGTGGTGGCGGGCGCCGAGGCCGGCAGCAAGCTCGACAAGGCGCGCGACCTGGGTGTGGCCGTGATCGACGAAGCTCGGATGCTCGAGATCCTCGCGCTGGGTCTTTCCTGAGTTTTTCGGGCTTGTCCGGTCAACAACCGGCGCGTGCCGGCCGTTGAACGGACAGATGACCTCAGGAGGTCCGGATGAAGCGAATTCGTTCCGTGTCAGCCGCCATCGCGATCGGTGGCGCCGCCTTGCTGGGCGGCTGCGTCGCGCCGGGCCCGTACTACGCGGCGTCTTACCCTTACTACGGCGACGCGAGCCCTGTCGTCGTGTCGCCGTCGCTCTATGTCAACGGCTACTACGGATGGGGCGGTTACGGTTACTACGGATGGCCGGGGTACTACCGCGGCTACTACGGGCGCCCGGGGTACTACGGCGGCTACCACGGCGGCTACTATGGCCGTTCCGGCTTCTACGGACGGTCTGGCTACCATGGGCGCCCGGGCTACTACGGACGGGCCGGGGCCCCGGCTAGCAGGGGCTGGAGATAGCGCTGCGCGAGCGCGGTCACCACGATAATCCCGAGATGGCCATCCGCGAAATCCTCAAGATGGGCGATCCCCGGCTGCTGCGCATCGCGCCGCCGGTGGCCGCCTTCGACACCGACGAACTCCACCTGCTGGTGCGTGACATGTTCGAGACCATGCACGCGGTCGACGGCGCGGGCCTCGCGGCGCCGCAGATCGGGGTCGACCTGCAGCTCGTGATCTTCGGCACCGACACCGTCAATCCGCGCTACCCCGATGCCCCCATCGTGCCGCGCACCGTGCTCCTCAACCCGGTCGTCACCCCGATCGGCGAGGAGGAAGAAGAGGGCTGGGAAGGCTGTCTCTCGGTGCCGGGCCTGCGCGGCGTGGTGCCGCGCTTCGCCAGCATCCGCTACACCGGCTTCGACCCCTACGGCGACCCGATCGACCGCACCGTGAGCGGCTTCCACGCCCGCGTGGTGCAGCACGAGGTCGACCACCTGCTGGGCAAGCTCTATCCGATGCGGGTGCGCGACTTCTCGCGCTTCGGCTTCACGGAGGTTCTGTTTCCAGGCCTCGATGCGGGCGCGGACGATTGATCAAACTCGCCCCAGGTTGGGCTCACTTCGTGTAGCCCGCCCACCCCCTACCGGGGGCAACACCAGCGGCCCCGGCGAAGCCGGTTCCGCGGTGTTTCAACAACGGGCCTGGCTGCGCCGGCCGGCATTTTTGGAGAACTGAGGTCAGTTGAGCTTGCCGCTGCTGCCGCCGAGGCTGAAGCGACCGGCACCCAGGAAGGCGACCGCCAGTGCGCTGAACAGGAAGATTCCCTGCAGCTCCAGCGCCCAGCCGCCGGTCTTGCCGATCACCCCCAGGTCCTTGAGGTGAACGAGCCAGATCGCGACCAGCATGTTGATGACCGTGATCCAGGCGGCCGGACGCGTGTAGACGCCGACGATCAGCAGCACCGGCGCGACGATCTCTCCGATGAAGACGAGGTAGGCCAGGGCGCTCGGCAGGCCGTGCGATTCGAGGGTGCCGGCAATGAAGCCGACACCCGCACTGAGCTTGGCGATGCCGTGCAGCAGGATCAGGATGCCAAGCGCCAATCGCAGGATGAGCTTGCCGGTGTCGTCGGAACGGATCATGAGAAAACCTTTCTGATTTGAAAAACAGGCGCGATTGTGGTCGATAAGAACGACTTTTCGCTGAATATGCTTGCCTTGCCGCGTTCTTTGGCAGACCCCGGCCTCGCCCCGTAAACTGCCCGCTGCCGCATTTCGAACAAAAGAGGTTTCCCCAATGATCCAACGCATTCGTCCGGCGCTTGCTTGCGCTGCCGCTGTCATGACCCTCGTCACCGCACCGGCCTTCGCCGGCAAGACGCTCGACGCCGTCAAGCAGCGCGGCACCGTCAAGTGCGGCGTGACCAACGGTGTCGCCGGCTTCTCGGCGCCCGACACCCAGGGCAACTGGTCGGGCCTCGACGTCGACACCTGCCGCGCCATTGCGGCCGCGGTGCTCGGCGACGGCAAGAAGGTGGAGTTCGTGCCGCTCAATTCGCAACAGCGCTTCTCGGCACTGCAGGCCGGCGAGATCGACATCCTGGCGCGCAACACCACCTGGACGATGACCCGCGACGCCTCGCTCGGCTTCCACTTCACGACCATCACCTACTACGACGGCCAGGGCTTCCTGGTGCCGAAGAAGATCAAGGTCACCAGCGCCAAGCAGCTCAAGAACGCCACCATCTGCACCCAGTCGGGCACCACCAACGAGAAGAACGTTGCCGACTGGTTCAAGGCCCAGGGCATTCCGGTCAAGACGGTCGTGTTCGAGAGCTTCGAGGCCTCGTTCAAGGCCTTCTTCGCCGGCCGCTGCCAGGCCTTCACGACCGACACCTCGGCGCTCGCGGGCCTGCGCAACAAGGAAGCGCCGAACCCCGACGACTACGTGATCCTGCCCGAGCTGATCTCCAAGGAGCCGCTGGCGCCGCTGGTGCGCCGCGGCGACGACGAATGGTTCGCGATCGCCAAGTGGGTGCCCAACGCACTGATCGAGGCCGAGGAGTCCGGCATCACGCAAGCCAACATCGACGAACTCAAGGCGAGCAGCAAGGATCCGGCGCAGCAGCGCCTGGTCGGCAGCGGCGACGACCTCGGCAAGCTGCTGGGCCTCGACAAGGACTGGTCCTACCGGGCCATCAAGGCGGTGGGCAACTACGGCGAAGTCTTCGAGCGCAATGTCGGCCCGAAGTCGGTGCTCAAGCTGCCGCGCGGCTCCAACAACCTGTGGAACAAGGGCGGGCTGATGTACGGATTGCCGGTGCGATGAGCAGTGCACGGCCGCCCGAGCGGCGCCGTGCCGTCTGGTTCGCCTGGGCCCTGCAGGCCCTGCTGATCGCGGCGATCGCGCTCGGCGTCTTCTGGCTGGTCCAGCATGCGCTGGAGGTGCTGCGCAGCCGCGGCGTGCATTCGGGCTTCGATTTCCTGCTGCAGCCGGCGGGCTTCGAGATCTCCGAAGGCTGGCTCGACTTCGATGCCGGCCAGCCCTTCTGGCGTGCCTTCCTGGCCGGGCTGATCAACACCGTGCGGGCCGCCATGCCTGCCGCGGTGATGGCCGTTGTGCTCGGCACGCTGCTCGGCATCGGCCGGCTCGCACCGCACGTGCTGGTGCGCGGCCTGTGCGGCGCCTACGTGGAGACGATCCGCAACGTGCCCCTGCTGGTGCAGCTGCTGATGTTCTATTTCGCGCTCACGCAACTGTTGCCCGATTCGACCGAACCGCTCGAATTGCTGCCCGATGTCTGGCTCAGCAAGGGAGGGCTCTCGCTGCCCTGGCCGGTGCGGGAGGAGGGCGCATTCTGGCCCAGCCACCTCGAATGGCCCGAGCGCGGCAGCTTCAATGTCAGCGGCGGCGCGGCGTTGAGCCCGGAATACCTCGCGGTGGTGATCGCGCTCGCGCTCTATACCGCCGCCTTCGTCGCCGAGATCGTGCGCGCCGGCATCGTCTCCGTGTCGGCGGGCCAGAAGCTGGCGGCCCAGGCACTCGGCCTTTCGCCATGGCAGCAGCTGCGCATCGTGGTGCTGCCGCAGGCGCTGCGCGTGATCGTCCCGGCGCTCACCAACCAGCTGCTGAGCCTGACCAAGAACTCCTCGCTGGCGGTGGCGGTGGGCTATCCGGAGCTGGTGTCGATCGCCAACACCTCGCTGAACTCGACCGGCCGCGCCTTCGAGTGCATTGCCGTGATCATGGCGGTGTACCTTGGGCTGTCGCTCGTGATCTCGTGGGCCATGAACCGCTACAACGCGCGCGTCGCGCTGAGGGGCTGGCGATGAGCGCCGCGCCGGGCCGCCCCAAGCAAGCTCGCACCGCAGTGCGAAGCACGGAGGTTGCCTGATGAGCGGGGCGACGCGGCCGCCGACCGAGTGGCGCAAGGAGCTGTGGGGGTCGCCGCTGCGCGCGAGCTTCACCCTGGGGCTGTCGCTGCTGTTCGTCTGGGCAGGTTTCCACGCCCTGGACTGGGCCGTCCTGCATGCCGTGTTTCATCCGGATGCGCAGGCCTGCCGCGCCGTGCGGCATGGCGCCTGCTGGGGCGTGATCGCCGAGAAGTGGCGGCCCATCCTGTTCGGCCGCTACCCCTACGACGACCAGTGGCGGCCCGCGGTCGCGGTCACGCTGCTGTCGCTGACCACGCTGTTGAGCGCCTGGCCGCGCAGCTGGCGCTGGTGGCTGCTGCCGCTGTGGGTCGTGTCGCTGGGCGCGTTCGTGATCCTGATGCGCGGTGGCGTCTTCGGGCTCGAGGGCGTGGCGACCCATCGCTGGGGCGGCCTGCCGCTGACCATCGGGCTGGCGGTGGTCGGGCTCGCGCTGGCCTTCCCGCTGGCGCTGGCGCTGGCACTCGGCCGGCGTTCGCAGTGGCCGGTGGTGCGTACGCTGTGCGCCACCTACATCGAGCTGGTGCGCGGCGTGCCGCTGATCTCCGTGCTCTTCATGGCCTCCTTCCTGCTGCCGCTGCTGTGGCCCGCCGGCTGGCAGCCCGACGTGCTGGTGCGGGTGCTGGCCGGGCTGTCGCTGTTCGTCGCCGCCTACCTGGCCGAGATCATCCGCGGCGGCCTGCAGGCGGTGCCGCACGGCCAGATCGACGCCGCGATGGCGCTGGGATTCGGCCGCTGGCCGGTGCAGCGCGACATCGTGCTGCCACAGGCGCTGCGGCTGGTGGTGCCGGCGCTGACCAACAGCGTGGTCGGGACCTTGAAGGATACCTCGCTGGTCACCGTGGTCGGGCTGTTCGAGCTGACCGGCGCGCTCGGCCTGGCGCTGGGCGGAGACCCGACCTGGCGGCCGTTCTACCTCGAGGGCTATCTCTTCATCGCGCTGGTGTACTGGCTGCTGTGCTTCGGGCTGGCGCGCTACAGCGCCTGGCTGGAGCGACGGTTGAGCACGGGCTAGGCTAGGCCGGCGCCGGGCCGCCCCAAGGCGGCCTGCGGCCCCCTCGGGGGGCAGCGACCCACACGAAGTGGGGGAGCGTGGGGGCTATTCAGGCCGCCAGCGCTTCCAGCAGTTCGGTCTCGATCGCCAGTTGCGCCCGCTGCCCCTGCAGCTCGGGCCCGCTGATCAGGAAGGTGTCTTCGATGCGCTCGCCAAGCGTCGTGACCTTCGCCAGCTGCAGGTTCAGGTGGTGGCGCGCCAGCACCCGCGCGATCGAATAGAGCAGGCCCGTCCGGTCGCTGGCCGAGATGCTGAGCAGCCAGCGCTGCGCCTTTTCGTCGGGCAGGAGGCTGATGCGCGGCTTGATCGGGAAGCTGCGCACCCGGCGCGACACACGGCCCTTGCTCGGCGGCGGCAGCGGGCCGGCCTCGCTGAGCGTCTTGGCCAGGCCGGTCTCGACCATGTTGATCAGGTCGCGGTAGTGCTCGGGGATGAAGGTGGTCACGACCTGGAAGGTATCGAGCGCGAAGCCGTTGCTCGCGGTGTGCACCTTGGCGTCCAGGATGCTGAAGGACGACTGGTCGAAGTAGCCGCAGATGCGCACGAACAGGTCGGGCTGGTCGGGCGTGTAGACCACCACCTGCAGCCCTTCGCCGACCGGCGACAGCCGCACGCGCACGATCGGCAGCGCGCGCGGATCGAGCGGCACGCCCGCGTGCGGCACATGGCGGGAGAGCTGCTTGGCATGCCAGGCGATCTCCGAGGCGTCGTGGCGCATGAAGTAGCCGACGTCGAGGGTCTCCCACAGGGACTTGTGGGATTCGAAAGGCTCGGCATGCAGCGCGAGCTGCACCAGCGCCTCGCGCTTGCGCGCCTCGATTTCGGCGCCGGGATCGGGCATGCGGCCGCCCAGGGCGCGCAGGGTCAGGCGATAGAGGTCCTCGAGCAGCTTGCCCTTCCAGGCGTTCCAGACCCGCGGCGAGGTGCCGCGGATGTCGGCGATCGTGAGCAGGTACAGCGCCGTCAGGTAGCGTTCGTTGCCCACGCGCCTGGCGAAGGCGCCGATCACTTCGGGGTCGCTCAGGTCCTGCTTCTGCGCGACCTGGCTCATGACCAGATGCCCCGCGACCAGGAACTCGATCAGCTTGGCATCCTCGCGCGGGATCTCGTGCTGGCGGCAGAAGCGCCGCACGTCGCGCGCGCCCAGCGTCGAATGGTCGCCGCCGCGGCCCTTGGCGATGTCGTGGAACAGCGCCGCGATATAGAGGATCCAGGGCTTGTCCCAGCCGGCCGCGAGCTGCGAGCAGAACGGGTATTCGTGGGCATGCTCGGCGATGAAGAAACGCCGCACGTTGCGCAGCACCATCAGGATGTGCTGGTCGACCGTGTAGACGTGGAACAGGTCGTGCTGCATCTGCCCGACGATGCTGCGGAAGACCCGCAGGTAGCGCCCCAGCACCGAGGTCTGGTTCATGAGCCGCAGCGCATGCGTGATGCCGCGCGGCTCCAGCAGCATGCGCATGAAGGTCGCATGGTTGACCGGGTCGTTGCGGAACTTGCTGTCCATCACGTGGCGCGCGTTGTAGAGCGCGCGCAGGGTGCGCGCCGACAGGCCGTTGACGCCGATGGTCTTCTGGTAGAGCAGGAAGGTCTCGAGGATCGCGTGCGGATCCTTCAGGTAGAGATCGTCGCTCGCGACCTCGATCAGGCCGGCCTTCTCGAAGAAGCGCTCGTTGATCGGCGTCGGCTGCTCGGCCTGCGGCTGCAGCTTCTCGGCGACGTTGAGCAGCAGGATCTGGTTGAGCTGCGTGACCGCCTTGGCGGCCCAGTAGTAGCGCCGCATCAGGGCCTCGCTGGCCAAGCGCCGCGACTCGCCGACATAGCCGAACGTGGCGGCCACGGCGGTCTGCAAGTCGAACACCAGACGGTCCTCGCGACGATTGGCCGTGACGTGCAGGCGCGCGCGGATCAGGCTCAGCAAGGCCTCGTTGCGCTTGATCTGCTGGATCTCGAAGGCCGTTGCGAGGCCATTTTTCGCGAGATCGTCCCAGCGGTTGCCGAAGCCCGCGGCCTTGGTCATCCAGAGGATGATCTGGAGGTCGCGCAGGCCGCCCGGCGATTCCTTGCAGTTCGGTTCGAGCGCGTAGGGCGTGTTGTCGAACTTCTGGTGCCGGTGCCGCATCTCCTGCGACTTGGCAGTGAAGAAGGCCTGCGGGTCGATCGCCGCGAGGAAGTTCTTGCGGAAGGCCGTGTAGAGCTTCTTGTCGCCGATCACCAGCCGCGATTCGAGCAGCGAGGTCTGGACCGTCACGTCCTTGTCGGACTCGGCCAGGCATTCGGAGACCGTGCGCACGCTGGAGCCGATCTCCAGTCCGGCATCCCAGCATCGGCCGATGAAGGCCTCGATGCGCGCCGGCTCGATGTCCGTCCCATGGTCCTCGGGCAGCAGCAGCAGCACGTCGACGTCGGAATACGGAAACAGCTCGCCGCGGCCGAAGCCGCCGACCGCGACCAGCGCCAGCTGGTTGCCGAAGCTGGCGTCGTCCCACAGGGCGGTCAGGGTCTCGTCGGCCAGCGCGGCGAGCTGGCGCAGCACGGTGTGGACGCTGCGCGTCGGCGCACGCGCGCTGCGCAGCTGGTCGAACAGCGCCAGCTTGTGCGTGCGATAGGCATCGCGCAATGATGGAATATCCACCATGGGAGCCTCGAGCAGGCGGCGTCCCCTCAAGCGGGGGCGTCGACGAAGGCCGGTGTCGGCGGGCTGCCGGCGGAGAGCGTCAGCACCTCGTACCCGGTCTCGGTGACCAGCACCGTGTGCTCCCACTGTGCCGACAGCGAGTGGTCGCGCGTCACGATGGTCCAGCCGTCGTACTGGCCGCCCTTGGCGTCTTCCTTGATCTCGCGCTTGCCGGCGTTGATCATCGGCTCGATCGTGAAGGTCATGCCGGGCTTGAGCTCCTCGAGCGTGCCGGGCCGGCCGTAGTGCAGCACCTGCGGCTCTTCGTGGAAGCCGCGGCCGATGCCGTGGCCGCAGAACTCGCGCACCACCGAGAAACCGTTGCTCTCGGCGAAGCGCTGGATCGCGAAACCGATGTCGCCCAGGCGGGCGCCGGGCCTGACCTTGACGATGCCGTGCCACATGGCGTCATAGGTGAGGGCGCACAGGCGCTTGGCCGCGATCGAGGCGTCGCCGACCACGAACATCCGGCTGGTGTCGCCGTGCCAGCCGTCCTTGATGACCGTGATGTCGCAATTGATGATGTCGCCCTTCTTGAGCGGCTTGTCGTTCGGGATGCCGTGGCAGACCACGTGGTTGACCGAGGTGCAGATCGACTTGGGGTAGGGCGTGCTGCTGGCGCCCATGTAGTTCAGCGGCGCGGGGATGCCACCCTGGACCTGCGTGATGTAGTCGTGGGCCAGCTTGTCGATCTGGTTGGTGGTCACGCCGGGGAGGATGTGGGGGGTCAGGTAATCCAGCACCTCGGAGGCGAGACGGCACGCCACGCGCATGCCGGCAACGCCGTCGGCGTCTTTGTAGGTAATGCTCATGGCCGGAATTATCCCATTGAGGCCGCTAAAATTCAGGGTTAGCGCGGATGGCCCCAGTCAGCGGCCTTCGCCTCATTCTCATGAATCCCAACGCGGCCCCTGCGGCCGACCCGAACGTGACGCTGCCCGTGAACCCGCCTTCCCATCGTGCTGTCCATGCCGCCCCCGTGGTGAGCTTCTTCGAGGGCGGCAGCGCCCTCAGCGATTTCCGGGCCCGGCAACTGCTGCCCCGGCTGCAGCCGGTCGACCCCCGCATCGAGGGCCTGAGCGCCCGCTTCGTGCATCTGGTGGTTACCGACCACGCCCTCGACTCGGCCGAGCAGGAGCGTTACGCGGCGCTGCTGGGCTACGGCGAGCCATTCACCGCACCGGCCAGGTCCGGGCCGACGGTGATCGTCACGCCGCGGCTGGGAACCGTCTCGCCCTGGGCCTCCAAGGCCACCGACATCGCCCACAACTGCGGCCTGGCGCTGCGCCGGGTCGAGCGCGTGACCGAATACCACCTGGTGCTCAAGGCGCCCTTGCTGGACAAGGCCCTGGGCAAGGCCCCCACCTTGGAAGGCGACAAGCTGGCCGCGGTGGCCGACCTGCTGCACGACCGCATGACCGAATCGGTGCTGGCCCGGATCGACCAGGCGGCCGACCTGTTCGCCGAACTGCCGCCGCAGCCGATGGCGCAGGTCGACGTGCTCGGGGGCGGGCGCACCGCACTGGTGGATGCCAACAAGCGCTTCGGCCTGGCCCTGGCCGAGGACGAGATCGACTACCTGGTCGAGGCCTTCACCCGGCTCGGGCGCAACCCGAGCGATGTCGAGCTCATGATGTTCGCGCAGGCCAACAGCGAGCACTGCCGCCACAAGATCTTCAACGCCGACTTCGTGATCGACGGCGTGGCGCAGCCGCAGAGCCTGTTCTCGATGATCCGCAACACCGAGCGCCAGAACCCGCAGCACACGGTCATCGCCTATGCCGACAACGCCTCGGTGATGGAGGGCACGCAGATCGAGCGCTTCGTGGCGGCTTCCGAATCGGGCAGCTACCGGAAGCAGGATGCGCTGAGCCACGTGCTCATGAAGGTCGAGACCCACAACCATCCGACCGCGATCTCCCCGTTTCCGGGCGCCTCGACCGGCGCCGGCGGCGAGATCCGCGACGAGGGCGCCACCGGCCGCGGCTCCAAGCCCAAGGCCGGCCTGACCGGCTTCACGGTCTCGACGCTGTGGCCCGCCGACGGCAGCTACGGCAAGCCCGGCCATATCGCGAGCCCGCTGCAGATCATGACCGAGGGCCCGCTCGGCGGCGCCGCCTTCAACAACGAGTTCGGCCGGCCCAACCTGCTGGGCTACTTCCGCGAATACGAACAGGCGATCGAAAGCGATCAGGGCACGGTGCAGCGCGGCTACCACAAGCCGATCATGATCGCCGGCGGCCTCGGCAGCATCGATGCCGGCCAGACGAAGAAGATCCGCTTTCCGGCCGGCGCGCTGCTGATCCAGCTCGGCGGACCGGGCATGCGCATCGGCATGGGCGGCAGTGCCGCGAGCTCGATGGCGACCGGCGCCAACGCGGCCGAGCTCGACTTCGACTCGGTCCAGCGCGGCAACCCCGAGATCGAGCGCCGGGCACAGGAAGTCATCAACCACTGCTGGCAGCAGGGCGATGCCAATCCGATCCTGGCGATCCACGACGTCGGTGCCGGCGGCCTGAGCAACGCCTTCCCCGAGCTCACGAACGACGCCGGCCGCGGCGCGCGCTTCGACCTGCGGGCGGTGCCGCTCGAGGAGTCGGGCATGGCGCCGAAGGAGATCTGGTGCAACGAGAGCCAGGAGCGCTATGTGCTGGCGATCGCGCCGGAGTCGCTCGCGCAGTTCCAGGCCTTCTGCGAGCGCGAGCGCTGCCCGTTCTCCGTCGTCGGCGTCGCGACCGAAGAACGCCAGCTGCGGGTGGTCGACGAGGGCGTCGAGGCGCAGCCGGTCGACATGCCGATGGACGTGCTGCTGGGCAAGCCGCCCAAGATGCTGCGCGACGTCAAGACCGTGGCCCGCCGCTTCAAGCCGCTGGACCTCAACGGCGTCGACCTGCAGAAGGCCGCGATCGAGGTGCTCTCGCACCCGACCGTGGCGTCCAAGCGCTTCCTGATCACGATCGGCGACCGCACCGTGGGGGGCTTGAGCCACCGCGACCAGATGGTCGGCCCCTGGCAGGTGCCGGTGGCCGACTGCGCCGTCACGCTGGCCGACTACAAGGGCTTCGCGGGCGAAGCGATGAGCATGGGCGAGCGCACGCCGCTGGCCGCGATCGACGCGCCGGCCTCGGGCCGCATGGCCGTGGGCGAGGCCATCACCAACCTGCTGGCGGCGCCGATCGAGCTGTCGCGCGTCAAGCTGTCGGCCAACTGGATGGCCGCCTGCGGCGAGCCCGGCGAGGATGCGGCGCTGTACGAGACCGTGAAGGCCGTGGGGCTTGAACTGTGCCCGGCGCTGGGCATCTCGATCCCGGTCGGCAAGGATTCCCTGTCGATGCGCACCCAGTGGCAGGACGAGGGCGTGCAGAAGAAGGTGACGTCGCCCGTGAGCCTGATCGTGACCGCCTTCGCCACGCTGGCCGACGTGCGCGGCACGCTGACGCCGCAGCTCGATGCCGAAGATCCCGACAGCACGCTGGTGCTGGTCGACCTCGGCCGCGGCAAGCTGCGCATGGCCGGCAGCATCCTGGCGCAGACGCTAGGGCAGAGCGGCGACACGGTGCCCGACCTCGACGACCCGCAGGACCTGGTGAAACTGGTCGCCGCCGTCAATGCGCTGCGGGCCGAGGGCAGGATCCTCGCGCTGCACGACCGCAGCGACGGCGGCCTGTTCGCCGCCGCCTGCGAGATGGCCTTTGCCGGCCATGTGGGCGTCGCGCTCAACGTCGACCTGCTGGTCACCGAAGGCGACGGCATCAGCGACAGCCGCGCCGAATACGGCGACGCCAAGAACTGGGCCGGCCAGGTCAGCGCCCGGCGCGAGGAACTCACGCTCAAGGCGCTCTTCAACGAAGAGCTGGGCCTGCTGCTGCAGGTGCGCACCGCCGAGCGCAACGAGGTCATGCAGACCTTGCGCGCGCATGGCCTGAGCGCCCACAGCCATTTCGTCGGCAAGACCCGTCCGGCCAGCTCGACCGTCGACGCCGGGAAGGGCAAGGTCGAAATCTGGCGCGACGCCAAGGCCGTCTTCAGCGCCCAGCTCGCCGACCTGCACCAGGTCTGGGATTCGGTCAGCTGGAAGATCTGCCGCGAGCGCGACAACCCCGACTGCGCCGATGCCGAACATGCGGCGGCCGGCGACCGCCAAGACCCGGGCGCCCACGTGCTGCTGGCGCCCGGCGCGACCGACAACGTCGCCGCGCCGTTCCTGAACCTCGCCCGGCCCAGGGTCGCGATCCTGCGCGAGCAGGGCGTCAATTCGCATGTCGAGATGGCCTACGCCTTCACCGAGGCCGGCTTCGAGGCCTTCGACGTCCACATGACCGACCTGCAGACCGGCAGGGCGGACCTGGCCGACTTCAAGGGCGTGGTCGCCTGCGGCGGCTTCAGCTATGGCGACACGCTGGGTGCCGGCATCGGCTGGGCCCGCAGCATCACCTTCAATCCGAGGCTGGCCGAACAGTTCAAGGGCTTCTTCGGCCGCGCCGACACCTTCGGCCTGGGCGTCTGCAACGGCTGCCAGATGTTCGCCGAGTTGGCCGACATCATCCCGGGCGCCGAAGCCTGGCCGCGCTTCACGACCAACCAGAGTGAGCGTTTCGAGGCCCGCCTGTCGATGGTCGAAGTGCTCGATTCGCCCAGCCTGTTCTTCGCCGGCATGGCGGGCAGCCGGATGCCGATCGCGGTGGCGCACGGCGAGGGCTACGCCAACTTCAAGCATCGCGGCGACCCGGCCCGCGCGATCGCCGCGATGCGCTTCGTCGACAACCACGGCCAGGCGACCGAGCGTTATCCGTTCAATCCGAACGGCAGCGCCGGCGGCCTGACGTCGGTGACCACCGCCGATGGCCGTTTCACGGCGCTGATGCCGCACCCTGAGCGGGTGTTCCGCAACATCCAGATGAGCTGGACCTCGGGCAACAAAAGCGAACTCAGCCCGTGGATGCGGATCTGGCGCAACGCGCGCAAGTGGGTGGGCTGAGCCCGATGCGGCGACGCTCGGTGCTGGGCGCAGGCACCCTCATGGGGGGCGCGCTGCTGGGCACGTCACCATTGTCCGGTGCGGCCGAAGCTTTCGGCTCGCTGAAGAAATCGCCGCGCATGCCGGTGCTCTTTGTCGGCCACGGCAGCCCGATGAACGCCATCGGCGACAACGCCTACCGCAAGAGCTGGCAGGCACTCGGCGCCGAGTTCGGCGCGCGCTATCCCAGGCCGCAACTCATCCTCTGTATCTCGGCGCACTGGCTCACGCGCGAAGGCTGGTTTCTGACGGGGATGGCCAAACCCAGGACCATTCATGACTTCGGCGGCTTCCCGCAGGACCTGTTCGACCAGCAGTATCCGGCTCCCGGCGCGCCGGATGCCGCGCTGGCGATTGCGCAAGGCGTGCGCCAGCCATTGAGCGGAGCGCCGCTGGGGCTCGACGCCGCGGAATGGGGCTTCGACCACGGCACCTGGTCCGTGCTCAAGCCCATGTTCCCGCGGGCCGACATCCCGGTGGTGCAGCTCAGCATGGACTACAGCCGCCCGCCGGCCCAGCACTACCAGCTCGGCCAGCAACTGCGGGCACTTCGCGAGCGTGGCGTGCTGATCGTCGGCAGCGGCAACATCGTGCACAACCTGCGCGTCACCCGCCGCGACGCGACGGCTCGCCAGGCCTACGACTGGGCGATCGAGTTCGACCGGATCGTCGGTGACCAATTGAAGAACGGGCAGCTGGCGGCGCTTGCGGATTTCCGCGACCGGGGTCCGATCGCTGCCCAGGCACATCCGACCCATGACCATTACCTGCCGCTGCTCTACGCGGCTGGCGCGGTCGACGCCAGGGAAGCGCCGCGCTTCTTCAATGCCGACTTCCAGTCGGCGTCGATCTCGATGCGTTCCGTCGTCTGGGGCTAGACGCAAAAAGGGCCGGCGAATGCCCGGCCCTCTTCGTGAAACACCGCGGAACCGGCTTTGCCGGGCCGCAGGTGTTGCCCCCAGCAGGGGGGTGGGCGGCTACACGAAGTGAGCCAACCTGGGGGGTTACTCCACCTTCGCCTTCGCCCGCAGGTCGTCCTGGTACTTCTGCAGGCGCTGCTGTTGCAGCTGCTGCGTGATCTGCGGCTTGACTTCCTCGAGCTTCGGCAGCTGTGCCTGGCGGATGTCGTCGACCCGGATGATGTGGTAGCCGAACTGCGACTTGACCGGCGCGGCCGTGGTCTCGCCCTTCTTGAGCTTGATCATCGCTTCCGAGAACTCGGGCACGAAGCTCGCGGGCGCAGCCCAGTCGAGGTCGCCGCCGTTGGCGCCCGAACCCGGGTCCTTGCTCTGCTTCTTCGCGATGTCCTCGAACTTGGCGCCCTTCTTGAGGTCGGCCAGGATCTTGTTGGCCTGGTCCTCGGTCTCGACCAGGATGTGGCGGGCCTTGAATTCCTTGCCGCTGTTGGCGGCAACGAACTTGTCGTACTCGGCCTGGACGTCGGCGTCGGTCACCGCGTGGGTCTTGCGGTAGTTCTCGAACAGCTGGCGGATCAGGATCGCCTGGCGCGCGAGTTCGAGCTGGTTCTTGTAGTCGTCGGTGGCGTCGAGGCCCTGCTTCTGCGCCTCCTGCATGAAGATCTCGCGCGCGATCACTTCCTCGCGCAACTGGCCCTGCATCTCGGGCGTCACCGGCCGGCCGGCCGCGGCCAGCTGCTGGGCCAGCACGTCCATGCGCGCCTTGGGCACAGCCTTGCCATTCACGATGGCGGCGTTCTGCGCCAGGGCGGCGAACGGAATGGCGCCGACCAGGGTAGCGACCGCGACGGCCTTCAGGATGTTTGTCTTCATAGGGGGAGGGGTGTTGTTCGCCGCACGACCGTGCGGGGGAGGTGATTCGACGCCTTAAAGCGTCTCGATGGCAAGCGCGTGGAGGCCCTGTGCGATGAAAAGTTGCAGCGCATCATACACAAGCCGATGGCGCGCCACGCGGGGCTTGCCGGCGAACAGCGGCGAGGCGATGCGGACCCGGAAATGGGTGCCGTAGCCCTCGGCGCCGGCACCCGCATGGCCGGCATGGGCGGCGCTCTCGTCGATGACTTCGAGTTCGGTCGGCTGCAGCACCTCGCGCAGCCGCAGCTCCAGGTCCCGGGCGGTAGGAAGGCTCATGCTGCAGGCTTGTCCGACTTGAGATGGGGCGAGATGTAGAGCCCCTGAGCGATCAGGAACACGATCGGGAAGACGTAGCCCCAGAGCTTGAAGTTGACCCAGGCCTCGGTCGTGAAGTAGGCCGCGACGTAGCCGTTGAGGACCGCCATGAAAAGGCAGTAGCCGATCCAGGCGACATTGAGCCGGCCCCAGACCAGGGTCGGCAACTCCAGCTGCGCACCCAGCAGCATCCTGAGGAAGTTCTTCTTGAAGCCCCACAGCGCGACCGCGAGCGCGATCGCCATGGCGCCATAGAGCACGGTCGGCTTCCACTTGATGAAGCGGTCGTCGTGCAGCACCAGCGTCAGCGAGCCGAACAGCAGGATCAGCACCAGCGTGGCCTTCTGCATCGGCAGCAGGCGGCGCTCCATGAACCAGATGATCGCCATCTGCAGTGCGGTCGCGGCCATCAGCACGCCGGTGGCCGTGTAGATGTCGTAGAACTTGAAGGCACCGAAGAACAGCAGGATCGGGAAGAAGTCGAGAAAGAGTTTCATGGTCGGGTTCAGTCGGTCTCGCGCTTGTGGAAATCCAGCGAGGCCGAATTCATGCAGTAGCGCAATCCGGTTTCGGTCGGGCCGTCGGGGAACACGTGGCCCAGATGGGCGCCGCAATTGGCGCAGACGTTCTCGGTGCGCACCATGCCGTGCGAGCGGTCGACGATGTTGCGGATCGCGCCGGGCACCGCTTCCTGGGAGAAGCTGGGCCAGCCGCAGCCGGCATCGAACTTGGTGGCGGATTCGAACAGCTTGGCGCCACAGCAGATGCAATGGTAACTGCCGTCTTCCCAGTGGGCCTCGTACTTGCCGGTGAAGGGGCGCTCGGTGGCGGCATGCCGGGTGACCTCGAAGGCCCCGCGCTCGGCGCCCTTCTCGGCCAGCAGGGCTTTCCATTCGGCATCGGTTTTCTGGACGGGAGAAGTCATGATGAACAGCTGATTTCGATCGTGGAGGCCCAGTCGGGCGGGAAGCCGGCAAAGTCGTCGTGGCCGGCGTGGTCTGCAAATGGGGCTTCGAGCAGTCTCAGCAAGGTGGCGACGCCGTCGAAGTCCTTCTGCTGGGCCGCTTCGATCGCCTGCTGGGCCAGGTGGTTCCGCAACACGAACTTGGGATTGCTCCCGAGCATCCGGCCGGCAGCCTCGTCGGCCGGCGTTGTCGCACGCCGCCCGGCATACGCCTGCAGCCAGGCGTCGAAGCCCGCGCGGTCGATGAACAGGTCGCGCACCGGCTCGGGATTGTCGCCTGCCACGGCGTCGGACAGCCGGCGCCAGAAGATCGTGTAGTCGACCTTCTCCTGCGCCAGCAGCTGGAGCACGCCCTCGATCAGCGCCCGGTCGCCGTCAGCGGCCTCGGCGAGACCGAGCTTGCTCCGCATGCGGGCTTCGAAGGCGTTCGGGAACACGGTCTTGTACGACTCCAGCGCCGCGACCGCGAGCTCCTGGTCGCCGATCAGCGGCAGCAGCGCCTGCGCCAGGCAGAACAGGTTCCAGTAGGCGACGTTGGGCTGCTGGTTGAAGGCGTAGCGGCCGGCCGTGTCGCTGTGGTTGCAGATGTGGCGCGGGTCGAAGCCGTCGAGGAACTGGAACGGCCCGTAGTCGATCGTGAGGCCGAGGATGCTCATGTTGTCGGTGTTCATCACGCCATGGCAGAAGCCGATGGCCTGCCATTGCGCGAGCAGGGCGGCGGTGCGCTCGCTGACCGCCTCGAGCAGCGCGGCATAGGCATTGCCGTTGAAACGCGATGTCGTGCGGCAGGCCGGGTAGTAACGGTCGATGACGTAGTCGGCCAGGGCGCGCAGTTCGTCGTCGCGCTGGTTGGCGGCGAAATGCTCGAAATGGCCGAAGCGGATGAAGCTGGGCGCGACCCGCGTCACGACGGCGGCGGTTTCGAGCTCCTCGCGCCGCACCCGGGCATCGGAGCCGGTCACGCACAGGGCCCGCGTGGTCGGTATGCCCAGCCCGTGCATCGCCTCGCTGCAGAGGAACTCGCGAATGCTGGAGCGCAGCACGGCGCGGCCGTCGCCCATTCGGGAGTAGGGCGTCATGCCGGAACCCTTGAGCTGCACTTCCTGGCCGCCGGCGGTTTCTCCGAGCAGGATGGCGCGGCCGTCGCCGAGCTGGCCGGCCCAGACGCCGAACTGGTGGCCGCTGTAGACGCTGGCCAGTGGGCGGCTGCCGGCGATTGGCAGATTGCCGGTAAAGGCGGCCAGGCCTTCGTCGGAATGCAGCCACGAGGCGTCCAGGCCGAGCTCGCGCGCCTGGCGCTCGCTGCGGCCGACCCAGTAGGGATCGGGCAAAGGGCGGGGCTGGAGTTCGGTGTAGAAGGCGGGGCCCAGCGCCGAAAAGCCCGGGGCCCAGCGCAGACCCAGGTCGACCAGGTCCGCTTCGTCTGCAAGCATGCTCATGGGGGGATTGTCCCGCAGCGGGCGAGACCCCGGGCCGCAGGGGCCATCCGATGCCTGACAGGCGGAACTCAGAGTCCGGCCGGCACCGTCGTCCCCGGCACCTCGCCGCTCTCCCACAACTGCGCCCGGTACTGCGCCGGCGGCAGCCCGAACCAGCGCTTGCAGGCGCGAAAGAAGTTGCTGCTGTCGACGAAGCCGAGCAGGTCGGCGACATCGGTGAGGGTGTGGCGCCGGTCGGCCAGGTACTTCTGCGCCAGTTCGCGGCGGGTCTGGTCGAGCAGGGCCTGGTAGGAGCTCGACTCGGCCTGCAGGCGGCGCTGCAAGGTGCGCTCCGCGACGCCGAGGCCGGTCGCCACATCCTGGCGCCGCGGCTCGCCGCCGGGCAGCCGGCGAATGATCTCGGTGCAGACCCGGCGGCTCATGGTGCTGTCGGCCAGCTGGGTCAGTTGCTCGTCGAGCAGGCGCTCGTGCAAGGCCGCCAGCGCCGGATGCTGCGTGGGGATCGGTGCGCGCATGTCGGCGCCGGCCAGCAGCAGCCGGTTGGACTCGGCGCCGAAGCGCAGCGGGGCGCCGAAGGCCGCGCGATGTGGCGCGTCGTTGGGCGGCGGTGCGAAGACGAACTCGGCCGCCAGCGGCCGCAGTTCGCGCCGCGTGAGCCAGCCGCACAGCATCAGCATGGTCAGCATTCCGTACTCGACGCGCTGGCGCGGCACCGGCTGGCGGTTGCCGACATGGCCGATCACCAGCCAGTGGCCGCGGGCATCGGCCTCGAGCTCGAAGGTGGCGGCGTCCGAGATCACCGCCAGGTAGCGCGCCAGGCGCTCGAGGCCGGCCAGCAGGTTCGGGCTGCAGGTCAACGCGTGGCCCAGCGTGTCGAAGTTGCCGTGGCGCGCGGCGAGTTCGCGCGCCAGTCCGAGCGTCGACTTGCCGGAGCGGGTCACGGCCAGCCGCCAGAGCTGGCTGATGTCGTCGGCCGGGAAGCGGGCTTCGGGCCGATCGAGCCTGGCGGCGTCGAAGCCGCTGTCGCGCAACAGGGCCGGCACGTCCAGGCCTTCGGCCGCGAACATGTCGAGCACGCCGCGCAGCCAGGAGCCCGAGCTGGTGCGCGTCGGGGCGGCGGACGGGGCAGGGTGCAGGAAATCGGGCGTTTGCGTTTCTGAAGTCACTGGTTTGGCGCGCTTGCGATAGCGGGCATGGAAGGGGTCGTTCCTAGAATTTTCCAGGGCTGCGAAGAACCAGCGAAGTATCGAGGCCAGCCCTGCCAGAACGCATTCCGAATAACCCGATGAGGAGACAAGACATGAGCATGACAGCCCGGAAATGGGGCGCGGGAGTGGTGCTACTGTGCACCATGATCACAGCCTGCGGCGGATCATCCGATCCCTCTTTCCCTCTGACGCCGCCCGCGGCCGGCAATCCCCCGGCCGCACCGCCCGTGGCGGCCGTGCCGCAGACGCCGGCGCAGGATCCGCCGACGCTGCGCCAGACCGCCCAGGGCAAGGTCGACGGCGTCGACGACAGTGCCCGCTCGGGCACCTGGTGGTGGAAGGGCCTGCCGTTCGCCCAGCCGCCGGTCGGCACGCTGCGCTGGCGCGCCCCGGCCGAGCCCGAAGCCTGGACCGATGTGCGGCCGGCCAAGCAATTCGGCAATCCCTGCCTGCAGATCGGCCGCATCTACGGCCCGGGCGCCAACAACACCTACGACGCCACGATCGCCGGCACGCTGAACACGCCGGTGGGCAACGAGGACTGCCTGACGCTCAACATCTGGCGTCCGTCGACGCCCGACGAGAAGCTGCCGGTGATGCTGTTCATCCACGGCGGCAGCAACATCTCGGGCTTTACCGCCGACCCGGTCTACGACGGCGCGAACCTGGCGAAGAAGGCCAACGCGGTGGTCGTCACGGCCAATTACCGCCTGGGCGTGCTCGGCTTCCTGAATGTGCCGCAACTGCACGTCGGCGGCAGCGAGGGCGACGACTCCGGCAACTTCGCGCTGCTCGACAACCTGGCGGCGCTGCGCTACATCCAGAAGAACATCGCGGGCTTCGGCGGCGATGCAGGCAATGTCACGGTGATGGGACAGTCGGCCGGCGCGATCAATTTGCTGGCGCTGATGGCTTCGCCGATGGCCAAGGGCCTGTTCCACAAGGCGATGCCGCTGTCGGGCGGCATCTCGCTGGCGAGCAACCTGCCGGCCGGCACCCTGCCGACGCTGAGCCCGGCTTCGACCTACCTCAAGCAAGGCAACGGCTTGCTGCAGAACCTGCTGGTGGCGGACGGCAAGGCGGCCGACCTCGCGGGCGCAGCGACCTACGCCGCCGGCCTGAGCAACGCGCAGGTGGCCGACTACCTGCGCGGCAAGGACGCCAAGACCATTCTCGGCACGGTGCTGGCCAAGGGCCTGACGGGCTCCGGCCCGATTCCCGACGGCGCGGTGCTGCCGGTCGATCCGATCGCGGCGATCGCGGCCGGTCAGTACCTGAAGGTGCCGACGGTGGTGGGTATGACGCGCGACGAGGGCAAGCTGTTCACGCCGTTCCTGCCGCTGGTCGGCGGCCCCAAGGTCGGTTTCAAGATCGACGATGCGACGCGCTTCACGATGATGCAGAACTTCAATCCGGACGCGGCCCCCACGCTGACCTCTGCCGACATCATCGATCCGGTCTACCTGCCGGTGACGACGGCGGTCACGGGCTACGACGCCATGACCGCGCGGATCACCAATGCCTTCATGGTGCCGAGCCGCAACAACCTGCTCGACACGATGAAGACCCAGCAGTCGAACGTCTGGCACTACCAGTTCGACTGGGCGCAGCAGCCGGCGCCGTGGAACGAGGTCTATGGCGCCGCGCACGCCTTCGACCTGGGCTTCGTGTTCGGCAACTTCGGCCCGTCGCTGTTCTCGAACGCGACCAATAGCGCGGCCAATCGGCCAGGCCGGGTGGCGTTGTCGGAAGCGATGATGGGCAGCATCGCCGCCTTCATGCGCAATGGCGATCCGAACACCGGCGCGCTGGGCACCACCTGGGCGCCCTGGCCGTCGAAGCTGAAGTTCGACGCGACGCAGACCGCGTTGCAGATCACGACGCAGTGAGTCGACGCCTGACGCGGTGGGGACAGCGTATCGAGGACTGCGTCCAGCAGCAGCTTTCTCGATCGCTCCCTTCGGGTGCTCTCGGTGCGCTTGCGTTCGGGAGCAGAATCCGCCGCGGTCACGCGAATGCTTTTGGCTTTTTGGGCCGCGCAGTGCGGGTTTCTGTCATTGTGCGCGGGGCCGAAGATTGCGTGAATCGTCGTTGTCCGCAAAATTATTGAAGTCTATTTGAAGGAGCCTGTAGATGCTGGGTTTGATGCAAGACCAACCGCTTTTGATTTCGTCGCTGATCGAATTCGTGGAGCGCCACCATGGCGATGCCGAAATCGTCTCGCGCCGGGTCGAGGGGGATCTCCATCGCACGACGTGGGGACGGATTGCGGCACGTTCGCGACAGGTCGCCAATGCGCTGGACGACGAGAAGCTGCAGTTCAGCGACCGCGTCGCGACGCTGGCCTGGAACGGCTATCGCCACCTGGAGCTGTACTACGGCGTCAGCGGCAGCGGGCGTGTGCTGCACACGATCAATCCGCGCCTGCACCCGGACCAGATCGCCTGGATCGCCAACCATGCCGAAGACCAGATCCTGTGCTTCGACCTCTCGTTCCTGCCGCTGGTGCAGGCGGTCCACGCCAAGTGCACCACGATCCGAAAATGGATTGCACTGTGCGATGCCGACAAGCTGCCGGCGGACAGCGGCGTGCCCAACCTGGTGAGCTACGAGACCTGGATGGGACAACGCTCCGAGGTGTACCCATGGCCGAGCTTCGACGAGAACTCGGCCTCCAGCATGTGCTACACGAGCGGCACCACGGGCAACCCCAAGGCCGCGCTCTACAGCCACCGCTCGACGCTGCTGCACGCCTATGCCGCGGCCTTGCCGGACGTCATGTGCATCTCGGCGCGCGACTCGGTGCTGCCGGTGGTGCCGATGTTCCACGTCAACGCCTGGGGCATCCCGTATTCGGCCGCGCTGGTCGGCGCCAAGCTGGTGTTTCCGGGGCCAGCGCTCGACGGCAAATCGGTCTACGAGCTGATCGAAGCCGAGAAGGTCACTTTTGCCGCCGGCGTGCCCACCGTCTGGCAGATGCTGTTGGGGCACCTGCAGGCCAACGGCCTGAAGTTCTCGACCCTGAAGCGCACGGTGATCGGCGGCTCGGCCTGCCCGCCGGCCATGATCGACGCCTTCCAGCAGCACTACGGCGTGGACGTCCTGCATGCCTGGGGCATGACCGAGATGTCGCCGCTGGGCACCTTGTGCACCCTCAAGAACAAGCACCTCGTGCAGACGCCCGAGCAGCAGACCGCCATCCGCATGAAGCAGGGCCGCGCGATCTTCGGCGTCGACATGAAGATCGTCGACGGCAACGGCGAGGAGCTGCCCTGGGACGGCAAGGCCCCTGGCGACCTGCTGGTCAAGGGACCATGGGTGGTCAAGGAGTACTTCAAGGCCGAGGGCGGTGACCCGCTGGTTCCCGATACGCAGGGCCGCGGCTGGTTCCCGACCGGCGACGTTGCCACCATCGATGCCGACGGCTTCCTGCAGATCACCGACCGCAGCAAGGACGTGATCAAGTCGGGCGGCGAATGGATCAGCTCGATCGACATCGAGAACATCGCGGTCGCGCATCCGGCGATCGCGATGGCGGCCTGCATCGGCGTCGCCCATCCCAAGTGGGACGAGCGCCCGATCGTCGTGGTGGTGAAGAAACCCGGCGCCGAGGTCACGCGCGACGAGCTGCTCGCCTTCTACCAGGGCAAGACGGCCAAGTGGCAGATCCCGGACGACGCGGTGTTCGTGGAAGCGATTCCGATCGGCGCCACCGGCAAGATCCTCAAGACCCGTTTGCGCGAACAACTGCGCGACTACAAGCTGCCGGGGGTCTGAAACGAGAAAAATCCTACCGCTGAGTAGCAACAACCGAAGGCGCGCTGTCGCATGGGTGATAAAAACCGCCCCGGCAGCGTCTTCCTTACGGGCATTCCCTGACGGGCAGGTCCCCAAAGACTTGTAATCTCGTCCAGCCTTGACCGCTTGACCCAGGAGACACAGATTGAAATTCGCTCTGAAAATCGCCACCGCCGCCATCCTCGCGGCCACTGCCACCGGCGCCTTCGCCCAGAAGGGCGAGACCGTCAAGATCGCGTGGCTCGATCCGCTGTCCGGCCTGATGGCCGCCGTCGGCACGAACCAGCTCAAGACCTTCCAGTTCCTGACCGAGGAGTTCAACAAGAAGAACGCGGCCGGGGTCAAGTTCGAGATCATCGGCATCGACAACAAGCTGAGCCCGCAGGAAACCACCAGCGCCCTGCGCTCGGCCATGGACCAGGGCGCACGCTACGTGGTGCAGGGCAACGGCTCCGGCCCGGCGCTGGCCATCATCGACGCGCTCGAGAAGAACAACGCCCGCAACCCGGGCAAGGAAGTGCTCTACCTGAACTACGCGGCGGTCGATCCCGACCTGACCAACAGCAAGTGCAGCTACTGGCACTTCCGGCTTGACGCCGACACCTCCATGAAGATGGAAGCGCTGACCACTTTCATGAAGGAACAGCCGGACGTCAAGAAGGTCTACCTGCTCAACCAGAACTACTCGCACGGCGTGCAAGTGGCCAAGTACGCCAAGGAAAACCTGGCGCGCAAGCGGCCCGACGTGCAGATCGTCGGCGAGGACCTGCATCCTCTGGCGCAGGTGCGCGACTTCTCGCCCTACATCGCCAAGATCAAGGCCTCGGGCGCCGATACCGTGATCACCGGCAACTGGGGCTCCGACCTGTCGCTGCTGGTCAAGGCGGCCAACGATGCCGGTCTCAACAACGTCAAGTTCTACACCTACTACGGCGCCGTCAGCGGCACGCCGACCGCGATGGGTGCGGCTTCGGCCGGCAAGGTCTACATGGTCAGCTACGGCCACTTCAACATGGGCGGCGACATCCAGCGCCTGGCCGTCGAGTTCAACAAGAAGTTCAAGGAAGACCTCTACACCTCGGCGGCCTATACCTCGCTGCAGATGCTGGTCGACGGCTTCGTCAAGGCCAAGTCGACCGAGCCGCTCAAGGTCGCGGCGGCGCTGGAAGGCATGCGCTTCAAGAGCTTCAACGGCGATGTCGAGATGCGCAAGGCCGACCACCAGCTGCAGCAGGGCCTGTACGTGTCGAAGTGGGAGAAGGCCGGCGGCAAGTTCCCGATCGACTCCGAATCGACCGGCTACACCTTCGTGCCGGTCAAGTACTACGAGTCCTATGTGGCCAGCACCCCGACCACCTGCGAGATGAAGCGGCCCAGCCCCTGATCTCCCGCTGACTGGTCGAGGCCCGACTTCAACACTCGGGCCTTTTTCTTTTCTACGTGACCCCGAGGACCGATGAACGTCGAATTTTTCGTCATCTCGCTGCTCAACGGCGTGAGCTACGGCTTGCTGTTGTTCATGCTGAGCTCTGGCCTTACGCTGATTTTCAGCATGATGGGTGTGCTCAATTTCGCGCACACCAGTTTCTACATGCTGGGGGCCTACGTGGCCTACACGCTGTCCGGCATCATCGGCTTCTGGCCGGCGCTGTTCATCGCGCCGCTGCTGGTGGGCGCTTTAGGCGCCGGCTTCGAGCGCTACAGCCTGAGGCGGGTCCACAAGTTCGGCCACGTGCCCGAACTGCTGGTGACCTTCGGCCTCTCGTTCCTGATCCTCGAGCTGGTCCAGCTGGTCTGGGGGCGCTCCACGGTGCCCTATGGCCTGCCGACCCAACTGCAGGGGCCGCTCTTCACGCTGTTCGGCACCCAGTTCCCGAAGTCGCGCTCCTTCATCATGCTGGTGGCGCTGCTGATGCTGCTGTCGGTGTGGCTGCTGCTGACGCGCACGCGCATCGGCCTCGTGATCCAGGCCGCGCTCAAGCATCCCGAGATGGTCGAGGCGCTCGGCCACAACGTGCCCCGGGTCTTCATGCTGGTGTTCGGCGGCGGTGCCGCGCTGGCCGGCCTGGCCGGCGTGGTGGGCGGCAACACCTACGTGACCGAGCCGGCCATGGCGGCCTCGGTGGGCTCGATCATCTTCGTGGTGGTGGTGGTCGGCGGGCTGGGCTCGCTGGCGGGCGCCTTCCTGGCGTCGCTGCTGATCGGCATCATCCAGACCTTCGCGGTGGCGATGGACCAGTCGATGGCCAGCGGCCTGCAGGCGCTCGGCGTCGCGGTGAGCGAGGGCACCTTCGGCTATCCGCTGCTCAAGCTCACGATCTCGCAGGTGGCGCCGATCCTTCCCTATCTCTTTCTTGTGCTCATCCTGATCTTCAGGCCCAAGGGTCTGCTCGGCACTCGGGAGGATTGACATGAGTGCAACGCCAAGCATGACCACGCAGTACTACCGCTTCAAGCCCCTGAACCTCGGGCGCTTCTTCATCTGGTCGCTGTTCGCGATCGTCCTGATCGTCGCGCCGATGGTCTTCAAGACCAGCCTGGCGCTCACGATGCTCTCGCAGATGGGCTACCTCATCATCATCTGCCTGAGCTACAACATCCTGCTCGGGCAGGGCGGCATGCTGAGCTTCGGGCATGCGGTCTACGTCGGGCTCGGCTCCTTCATCGCGATCCACGCGATGAACCTGGCGGGCAAGGGCGGCTGGCCGATCCCGCTGGTGCTGATCCCGCTGGTGGGCGGCCTGGCCGGCATGTTCTTCGCGATCGTGCTGGGCTTCGTGACGACCAAGAAATCCGGCACCACCTTCGCGATGATCACGCTCGGCATCGGCGAGCTGGTGGCCTCGATGGCGCTGATGTTCCCGGGCTTCTTCGGCGGCGAGGGCGGCATCACGACCGACCGCGTCTATGGCAAGCCCTTCTTCGGCATCAGCTTCGGGCCCCAGATCCAGGTCTACTACCTGATCGCGGTGTACTGCTTCATCTGCACCGCGCTGATGTATGCCTTCACGGGCACGCCG
The DNA here is from genome assembly GCF_056403395.1 of Variovorax sp. P2_H12. Lineage (NCBI taxonomy): Bacteria > Pseudomonadati > Pseudomonadota > Betaproteobacteria > Burkholderiales > Comamonadaceae > Variovorax > Variovorax sp. P2_H12. Next base: position 236,416 of record NZ_JBFUFO010000001.1, read on the forward strand.
CTCGGGCGCATGCTGAACGCGGTGCGCGACAACCCGGAGCGGGTCGAGTTCATCGGCTACAACACGCAGCGGGTGCGCTACTTCGCCTTCATCGTCGCCGGCTTCTTCGCCGGCATCGGCGGCGGGCTGGCGGCGATCAACTTCGAGATCGTCAACGCGGCCGACAGCCTCAACGCACTGCGCTCGGGCAGCTACCTGCTGTTCACCTTCCTGGGCGGGGCGATCTTCTTCTTCGGGCCGATCATCGGCGCGGTGCTGCTGGTGTTCGCCGCGGTGCTGCTGTCGGAACTCTCCAAGGCCTGGCAGCTCTACTTCGGGCTGGTTTTCGTCTTCATGGTGATGTTCGCGCCGGGCGGCATCGCCAGCCTGGTGATGATGAACCTGCGGGTGGCGAAGTTCGGCAAGTTCAAGCAGTTCTGGCCGCTCTACGGCGGCCTGCTGGTGGCGATGATCCCGGTGGTGATCGGCGCCGCCGCGCTCATCGAGATGATCTATCACATCCAGCTCAACTCGGCCCTGGGGCCGAACCTCCCGTTCATGGGCGTCTCGCTCGACACTTCGGGCGTCGCCAGCTGGTTCGGCGCGGCGCTGATCATGGTCGCGGGCCTGGCCGTTCTCGAGTTCGTGCGGCGGCGCTTCGTGCGGGCGTGGGGTACCGCGCAAGAGCAGATCGAGGCCGAGATCAAGCGGAGGGAGACGGCATGAGCCACGCACTTGAACTCAAGGCGCTGCGCAAGAATTTCGGCAAGACCGAGATCATCCGCGGCGTCGATCTCGCGGTCGAGGCCGGCGAGCGGATCGCGATCATCGGGCCGAACGGCGCCGGCAAGTCGACGCTGTTCAACCTGATCAGCGGGCGGCTCGCGCCCAGCAGCGGCGAGGTGCTGCTGAACGGCCAGCGCATCGACGGCAAGAAACCCTTCGAGATCAACCGGCTGGGCCTGTCGCGCAGCTTCCAGATCACCAACATCTTCCCGAAGCTCAGCGTCTTCGAGAACCTGCGCTGCGGCGTGCTGTGGAGCCTCGGCTATCGCTACAGCTTCCTGCGCTTCCTGTCGAATCTCCACGACGCCAACGAGCGCACCGAGGAACTGATCCACCAGGTCGGGCTGGACCGCAAGCGCGACGTGCACGCGGTGAACCTGACTTACGCCGAGCAGCGCGCGCTGGAGATCGGCGTCACCATCGCCGGCGGCGCCGGCGTGATCCTGCTCGACGAGCCGACGGCCGGCATGAGCAAGACCGAGACCTCGCACTTCATCTCGCTGATCAAGCAGGTCACGGTCGGCAAGACCCTGCTCACGGTGGAGCACGACATGGGCGTGGTGTTCGGCCTGGCCGACAAGATCGCGGTGGTGGTCTACGGCGAGGTGATCGCCTTCGACACGCCGGCGGCGGTGCGCGCCAATGCGCGCGTGCAGGAAGCCTACCTGGGATCGTCCGTCGCCGACGCGCAGGGCGGAGGACACTGAAATGCTGAAGCTACAAGACATCCACGCCTATTACGGCAAGAGCCATGTGTTGCATGGTGTTTCGTTCGACGTCGGCCCCGGCGAGATCGTCGCGCTGCTGGGCCGCAACGGCTCGGGCCGCTCGACCACGGCCAAGGCCATCATGGGCCTGGTGCATGCCGAGGGCACGCTGCGCTGGAAGGAACAGGACATCCTGCGCCGCAAGGCCTACGAGATCGCGCATTTCGGCATCGGCTACGTGCCCGAGAACCGCGACATCTTCCCCAAGCTGACGGTGCACCAGAACCTGCTGCTGGGGCAGAAGGGCAACGGCCGCGGCAGCCGCTGGCAGTTCGACGACATGTACGGCATGTTCCCGCGGCTCAAGGAACGCCAGCACACCGAGGCCGGCGTGCTCTCGGGCGGCGAGCAGCAGATGCTGACCTTGTGCCGCACGCTGATGGGCGACCCCGACCTGATCATCATCGACGAGCCGACCGAAGGGCTGGCGCCGAAGATCGTCGAGCTGGTCGGGCAGTACCTGCGCACGCTCAAGGACAAGGGCATCTCGGTGCTGCTGATCGAGCAGAAGCTGACGATCGCGATGCAGATTTCCGACCGCGCGCTGGTGATGGGCCATGGCAGCATCGTGTTCGACGGCACGCCCGACGGCCTGCGTGCGGATGCCTCTACCCGGAAAGAGTGGCTGGAGGTCTGATCGCCTCTGGCTGCCTTGTCCCGGCAGCGACTTGGCCCGGTTGCCCGGTCGCTCGAAACGCCTAGAATTCGATAAAAAAAGAACGTCCGTGCTTTTTATGAACGGGGGCAGCGGCGCATGATTTGCGCCATGCCCTCGGACCCGAATTTTTCGATCCTCTCCCATCCCAAAGGAACGCAGCATGACGGCTGAATACAAAGTGCTCGGCGACGTCGCCGTGATCACCCTGACCAATCCCCCGGTCAATGGCCTCGGTTTCTCGACGCGCATCGGCATCACCGACGGGCTCTCCAAGGCCATCGACGACCCGGCCGTCAAGTCGATCGTCATCACGGGCGCGGGCAAGGCCTTCTCCGGCGGCGCCGACATCAAGGAGTTCGGCACGCCCAAGGCGCTGCAGGAGCCCAATCTGCTGAGCGTCATCCTCGCGCTCGAGGCATCGACCAAGCCGATCGTGGCGGCGATCCACTCCGTCTGCATGGGCGGCGGCCTCGAACTGGCCCTGGGCTGCCACTATCGCGTGGCTGCGCCCGGCACCAGCATCGCGCTGCCCGAAGTCAAGCTGGGCCTGCTGCCCGGCGCCGGCGGCACGCAGCGACTGCCGCGCGTGCTGGGGGTCGAGACCGCGCTCAACATGATCGTCAGCGGCGAGGCCGTGAAGAGCGAGATGCTCGCCTCGCTGCCGGGCCAGAAGCTGTTCGACAAGCTCGCGGCGTCGCCCGAGTCGGTGTTCGACGAAGCGGTGGAGTTCGCCAAGTCGGTGGCCGGCAAGACCGGCGATGCGTTGCCGCTGGTGCGCAACCTGCCGTGCAAGCATCCGCAGGGCGACGCCTACTTCCAGTTCGCCAGGAACATGGTGGGCGGCATGTCGAAGAACTACCCGGCCCCGCTCAAGTGCGTCGATGCCGTCCAGGCCGCGACCAAGATGAAGTTCGTCGACGGCATGGCCGAGGAGCGGCGTCTCTTCACCGCGCTGATGTTCACGCCCGAATCGGCGGCGCTGCGCCACCTGTTCATGGCCGAGCGCGCGGCTTCGCGCATTCCCGACGTCGCCGACGACACGCCCCAGCGCGCCATCAAGGCGGTCGGCGTGATCGGTGCCGGCACCATGGGCGGCGGCATCTCGATGAACTTCCTGAACGCGGGCATCCCGGTCAAGATCCTCGAGATGAAGCAGGAGGCGCTCGACCGCGGCGTTGCCACCATCAAGAAGAACTACGAAGCGCAGGTCAAGAAGGGCAAGCTCAAGCAGGACAAGTACGAGCAGCGCATGGCGCTCCTGAGCACGACGCTCGGCTATGACGATTTGAAGGACGCCGACCTGATCATCGAGGCCGTGTTCGAAGAACTCGGCGTCAAGGAGGCGGTCTTCAAGGAACTCGACCGCGTCGCCAAGCCCGGTGCGATCCTGGCTTCCAACACCTCCACGCTCGACGTCGACAAGATCGCCGCATTCACGAAGCGTCCGCAGGACGTGGTCGGGATGCACTTCTTCAGTCCGGCCAACGTGATGAAGCTGCTCGAGGTGGTGCGCGGCAAGCAGACCGCCAAGGACGTGCTCGCCACCGTGATGTCGACGGCCAAGAAGATCAAGAAGACCGCGGTGGTCTCGGGCGTCTGCGACGGCTTCATCGGCAACCGCATGATCGAGCAGTACTCGCGCCAGGCGGGCTTCCTGCTCGACGAGGGCGCGACGCCGCAGCAAGTGGACAAGGCGATCGAGAAGTTCGGCTTCGCGATGGGCCCGTTCCGCATGGGCGACCTGGCCGGCAACGACATCGGCTGGGCGATCCGCAAGCGCCGTGCGACCGAAGTCGCCGACATGAAGTACAGCCGCACGGCCGACAAGCTGTGCGAACTGGGCCGCTTCGGCCAGAAGACCGGGGCAGGGTGGTACGACTACCAGGCCGGAAAGCGCGACGCGATTCCGTCGGAGCTGGTCAACAAGATGATCGAGGACCATCGCAGGGAACTGGGCATCACGCCGCGCAAGATCTCCGACGAGGAAATCGTGCAGCGCCTGGTGTATGCGCTGGTCAACGAAGGCGCCCACATCCTGGAGGACGGCATTGCCTCCAAGTCGGGCGACATCGACATGGTCTACCTCACGGGCTACGGCTTCCCGATCTGGCGCGGCGGCCCGATGCACTACGCGTCGCAGGTCGGCCTCTACAACGTGGCCGAGGCCATGAAGCGCTTCGCGAAGAATCCGCGCGATGACGCGAGCTTCTGGCAGCCGGCGCCGCTGATCCAGAAGCTGGTGGCCGAAGGCAAGAGCTTCAGCTGAAGCAGGAACGAGACCGCCCTATGGTGAAACGCGTCTTCCTGGCGCTGCTGCTGGTGCTCGTGGCACTGGCGGCGGCTGTGGCGGTCAATACCTGGCGCACGCCGTCGCGGCAGCTCGCCGTGGCGCCGGCGCCGAAGCTGGCGATCGACGTGCAGGCCGCCGCCAAGCGGCTGGCCGGCGCGATTGCGTTCCGGACGGTGTCCAGCCTCGACGATCCGTCGGGCAACGCGGCCGAGTTCGACAAGCTGCATGCCTACCTGGCCGAGCAGTTCCCCAAGGTCCACGCCACCCTCAAGAAGGAAGTGGTGGGCGACAAGGCCTTGCTCTATACCTGGGTCGGCTCCGACCCCAAGGCCAAGCCCATTGCGCTGATGGCGCACCAGGACATGGTCCCGATCGCACCGGGCACCGAGAAGGCCTGGTCGGTCGACCCTTTCAGCGGCGCCATCCAGGACGGCTTCGTCTGGGGTCGCGGCACGCTCGACAACAAGGGCAATCTGTTCGCGCAGATGGAAGCCATCGAACTGCTGATCTCGCAGGGATTCAAGCCGACGCAGACCATCTACCTGGTGATGGGCGATGACGAGGAGGTCAGCGGCCTGCGCGGCGCGCAGCCGATCGCCGAACTGCTCAAGTCGCGCAGCGTGCGCCTGGACTGGGTGCTCGACGAAGGGCTGCTGGTGCTCGACGGCGTGCTGCCCGGCCTGTCGAAGCCGGCGGCGCTGATCGGCCTGGCCGAAAAGGGCTATGGCACCTTCTTCCTGAGCCTGGATACCGCGCCCGGCCACTCGTCGATGCCGCCGCAGCACAGCGCCATCGGGCGCATGAGCGCGGCACTGGCCCGGCTCGAGGCGACGCCGATGCCGGGCGGCATCAAGGGCGTGGCGGGGCAGATGTTCGAAACGCTGGCGCCCGAGATGAACGGCTTCAACCGTGTGGCGCTGACCAATCTGTGGCTCACCGGACCGCTGGTGCAGGGCCAGCTCGAGAAGAGCCCGAGCAGCAACGCCATGCTGCGCACCACCACCGCGCTGACGATCGTCCGGGCCGGCAACAAGGACAACGTGCTGCCGGGCCGGGCCGAGGCGGCGGTCAACTTCCGCATCCTGCCGGGCGACAGCATCGACAGCGTCGAAAAGCACTTGAAGAGCGCACTCGGCGACGACGCGATCCAGGTCAAGCGCTACCCGGGCAACTCGGAACCTTCACCGGTGTCGCCGACCGACAGCACCGGCTACCGCTCGATCGAACAGGCGGTTCGGCAGAGCTTCCCGGATGCCGTGGTGGCGCCCGGCCTCATGACCGCCGCCACCGATTCGCGCCATTTCAGCCTGGTGAGCGATTCGGTCTATCGCTTCTCGCCGTTCCGCGCGAAGGGCGAAGACCTGCCGCGCTTCCACGGCACCAACGAGCGCCTGTCGATCTCGAACTACGGCGAGATGATCCAGTTCTATCAGCAGTTGCTGCGCAACACGGCACAGCCCCAGTAACCGTCTTTCCTCTTTCTCAAAGGACCCCATCATGACCCGCGCCGTCATCGTCTCCACCGCCCGCACGCCGCTCGCCAAGAGCTGGAAGGGTGCCTTCAACATGACGCACGGCGCCACGCTCGGCGGCCACGCGGTGCAGCATGCCGTGCAGCGCGCCGGCATCGATCCGGCCTCGGTCGACGACGTGATCATGGGCTGCGCGACGCCCGAAGGCGCCACCGGCTCGAACATCGCGCGCCAGATCGCGCTGCGCGCCGGCCTGCCGATCACGACCTCGGGCATGACCATCAACCGCTTCTGCTCGTCGGGCCTGCAGACCATCGCGACCGCGGCGCAGCGCATCATCGCCGGCGAGGGCGAGGTCTATGTGGCCGGTGGCGTCGAGAGCATCTCCTGCGTGCAGAACGAGGCCAACAAGCACATGCTGGCCGACCCCTGGCTGGTCAAGCACAAGCCCGAGATCTACTGGAACATGCTGCAGACCGCAGAGCAGGTCGCCAAGCGCTACAACATCGGCCGCGACGCGATGGACGAGTACGGCGCCGCCAGCCAGCAGAGGGCCACGGCCGCGCTGGAAGCCGGCCGCTTCAAGGACGAGATCGCGCCGATCACCGTGCTGGCCGGTGTGGCTGACGCGGTGCTGGGCCTGCGCACCAAGGAAGTCACGATCGAGAACGACGAAGGCATTCGCGCCGGCACCACCAAGGAAGGCATCAGCGGCATCCGTCCGGCGATTCCCGGCGGCCTGATCTCGGCCGGCAATGCCAGCCAGTTCTCCGATGGCGGCGGCGCCTGCGTGCTGGTCGACGAGAAGTACGCCGAGCAGAAGGGCCTGAAGCCCCTGGGCCGCTTCCTTGGCTTCGCGGTGGCGGGCTGCGAGCCCGACGAAATGGGCATCGGCCCGGTGTTCGCGATCCCGAAGGTGCTGAACCGCCTGGGCCTGAAGGTCAGCGACATCGACCTGTGGGAACTCAACGAAGCCTTCGCGGTGCAGGTGATCTACTGCCGCGACAAGCTGGGCATCCCGGGCGACCGGCTCAACGTCGACGGCGGCGCGATCGCGGTCGGCCACCCCTACGGCGTGAGCGGCCAGCGCCTCACGGGCCATGCCTTGATCGAAGGCAAGCGCCGCGGCGCCAAGAAGGTGGTCGTGACGATGTGCATCGGCGGCGGCATGGGCGCCGCCGGCGTGTTCGAAATCCTCTGACGCGCGAGCCCCAGGCCATGGCCGCGCCCGCGCAGCAGGCCACTCCCGAGCAGTTCCTGGCCATGGGCCGGGAGGTGCTCGCGACCCAGCCCTTCAGCGTGCTGGTCGGAGCCGAGATGCATGCGCTGCGGTCGGGCTTCGTCGACCTGCAACTTCCGATCGCCGACAAGCTGAAGCAGCAGCATGGCTTCGCCCATGGCGGCGCGCTCAGCTACCTGGCCGACAACGCGCTGACCTTCGCCGGCGGCACCGCGATGCAGGTGCCGGTGGTCACGGCCGAGTTCAAGATCAACTACCTCCGTCCGGCCATCGGCGAGCGCCTGATCGCGCGCGCCCGGGCCGTGCACGTCGGCCGTACACAGGCGGTCTGTACCTGCGAAGTCTTTGCGGTCAACGGCGGCGAGGAAAAGCTCTGCGCGCTGGCCCAGGGCACCATTGCAGCTCTGCCCTCGGCGCCGGATGCCCAGGCCGCACCGAGTTCCAATCCATAGACACAGCCCAGCGTTTCCATCCATGAGCCTTCGTCCCACCCTCGACTTCCTTCTCTACGACTGGCTGCAGGCCGAGTCGCTCAGCGGGCGCGAGCGTTTCGCCGACCACTCGCGCGAGACCTTCGATGCCGTGCTGGATACCTGCGAGCGCATCGCGCGCGAAAAGTACGCGCCGAACAACCGCATCGTCGACACCCAGGAGCCGCATTTCGACGGCGAGCGGGTGATCCTGCCGCAGGCGACGCACGATGCGCACAAGGCCTTCGTCGAATCCGGCATGCTGAGCGCGGCGCAGGACTACGACATCGGCGGGATGCAGCTGCCCTACACCGTGTCGGCGGCGGCCAACAGCTTTTTCGCCATGGCGTCGGTCAGCATCGGCGCCAACATGCTCACCAGCGGCAACGCCAACCTGCTCATGGTGCACGGCACCGAGATGCAGAAGGAAGTGTTCGCCAAGAACGAATTCGCGGGACGCTGGTCGGGCACCATGTGCCTGTCGGAACCGCAGGCCGGCTCCAGCCTCAGCGATGTCGCGACCCGTGCCGTGCCCGACGGTGCCGGTTTCCAGGACGATCCGCTGGGCCCACGCTTTCGCCTCACCGGCAACAAGATGTGGATCTCGGCCGGCGACCACGAGCTGACCGAGAACATCGTGCACATCGTGCTGGCCAAGATCCCGGACGAGAACGGCAAGCTGATTCCGGGCACGCGCGGCATCTCGCTGTTCATCGTGCCGAAGAAGATGGTCGACACCCAGGGGCAATTGACCGGCGAACGCAACGACGTCGCGCTGGCCGGCCTGAACCACAAGCTGGGTTGGCGAGGCACCACCAACACGCTGCTCAATTTCGGCGAGGGCAAGTTTCCGGTCGGCGGCAAGGCCGGTGCCGTGGGCTACCTGGTCGGCCAGCCCGGCCAGGGATTGTTCTGCATGTTCCACATGATGAACGAGGCCCGCATCGGCGTCGGCACCGCCGCGGCCATGCTCGGCATGGCCGGCTATCACGCCTCGCTCGAATATGCGAAGACGCGTCCGCAGGGTCGGCCGGCGGGCCCCGCCGGCAAGGACTCGGCCCAGCCGCAGGTGCGGATCATCGAACACGCCGACGTGCGCCGCATGCTGCTCGCGCAGAAAGCGTACTGCGAGGGCGCGCTGGCGCTGGAGCTTTATTGCGCGCGGCTGGTCGACGAGCAGAAGACCGGCGAGGCGCAGGCTGCCGACGACGCCCGGCTGCTGCTCGAGGTGCTGACCCCGATCGCCAAGAGCTGGCCCAGCGAGTGGTGCCTGGAAGCCAACTCGCTCGCGATCCAGATCCACGGCGGCTACGGCTACACGCGCGACTTCCCGGTGGAGCAGTACTGGCGCGACAACCGCCTCAACATGATTCACGAGGGCACGCACGGCATCCAGGCGGCCGACCTGCTCGGGCGCAAGGTGCTGATGGAGGAGGGCCGCGGCCTGCAGCTGCTGGCCGGGCGCATCGCCGACACGCTCGGGCGCGCGGCCCTGGTGCCGGCGCTGGCGGCCCATGCCGAGGCGCTCGGCGAAGCGCTGCAGCGCATCGGCTCGGCGACCAAGAAGGCCTGGGCCACCGGCGTTCCGCAGGAGGCGCTGGCCAACGCCGTGCCCTACATGCAGGCCTTCGGCCATGTGGTGCTGGCCTGGATCTGGCTCGACGTCGCCCTGCGCGCGCTGGAGCGCGATGCCGCCAAGGCGTCACCGGCCACGGTCGGCCGCATCGGCGCCACCGACTTCTTCTTCCACTACGAATTGCCGAAGATCGGCGCCTGGCTCAACGTGGTCGAGAGCCGGGACCCGACCTGCGCCGCGCTGCCCGAGGAGGCGTTCTGATGGCCGAGCCGAAACCTCCGAAGCCCCATGCGACGCTCGAGAAGTGGATCTGGATCCTGATCTACGGCGGCCTCTTTGCCGTGATCCTCGGCATCTCGACCGGCCGCACCGAAGAGGCGCTTGGCTGGGCCATGGCCGTGCCTGGCGCGGTGCTGGTGGCGGCCGGCGTGGTGCTCATCTACGTTCGTTCCCGACTCAAGGACAGCAAGGACTCGCCATGATCAAGCACATCGTGATGTGGAAGCTCAAGAACTCCAGCGACGCTGCCGCCTTCAAGGCCAGGCTCGACATCTGCCAGGGCCTGGTGCCGGGCATGCGGCAGTTCGAGGTGGCCGTGCGCACGCCGGGCCTCGAAGCGAATTGCGACGTGGTGCTGTGCTCGGCCTTCGACGACGAGGCGGCGCTCAAGGCCTACCTGGAGCACCCGACGCACGTCGAGGTGTCGGGCTTCCTCGGCAGCCTGCGCGAGGCGCGCAGCGTGCTCGACTACCAAACACCCTGAATTCCCCGGAGACCCCATGACCGCAAGAAGCGTCCAAGAACTTTTCAACCTCAGCGGCAAGACCGCGCTGATCACCGGCGGCTCGCGCGGCCTCGGGCTGCAGATGGCCCATGCGCTCGGCGAGGCCGGCGCCAGGATCATGCTGAGCTCGCGCAAGGCCGACGACCTCGAGCAGGCCACCGCCGAGCTGCAGGCGGCCGGCATCGACGCGCGCTGGATCGCCGCCGATTGCGCGAAGGAAGAGGACACCCGTCGCCTGGCCGACGAGACGCTCGAGCGCATGGGCGCGATCGACATCCTGGTCAACAACGCCGGCGCCAGCTGGGGCGCCCCGGCCGAGGACCATCCGGTCGCGGCCTGGGACAAGGTGATGAACCTCAACGTGCGCGGCTACTTCATCCTGGCGCAGCAGGTCGCCCGTGCCTACATGATCCCGAAGAAGGCCGGACGGATCATCAACATCGCGTCGATCGCGGGCCTGAACGGCAATCCGCCCGAGATGCAGACCCTGGCCTACAACACCTCGAAGAGCGCGGTGATCGGCTTCACCCACACGCTGGCGGCCGAATGGGGCAAGTACAACATCAACGTCAACGCGATCTGCCCGGGTTTCTTCATGACCAAACTGGCGGCCGGCTTGATCCACTCGATCGGCGAGGAGAAGATGGCCTCGCACGCGCCGCTGGGCCGGCTCGGTGACGACGAAGACCTGAAGGGCATCACGCTGCTGTACGCGAGCGACGCCGGCAAGCACATCACAGGTCAGTGGCTGGCGATCGACGGCGGGGTCAGCGTCGTTCTTGGCGCCTAGGATGAAACAGCCCCCGAAGCGCCTGCGGCGCCTCCCCCCTCAAGGGGGGCGATACCAGCGGCCCGGCAAAGCCGGTTCCGCGGCATCCCTGGGATGGGGCTGTGCCGATTTCATGCGTCGTGCTGGGTCACTTGATCGCGTGGTGGACCACTGAAATGACCGATTCCGACGACAGCATCAACCTTCGCTCCTACACGGACCGCATCCCGTTCGCGCGCCATCTCGGATTCGAGATCACGAAATTCGAGGGCGGCGAATCCGAGCTGCGCTACACCGCGAAGCCCGAGCACCTGAACACCTTCGACGTGACGCACGGCGGCGCCGTCATGACCATGCTCGACATCGCGATGGCCGCCGCCGCGCGCAGCGAGACGCCGGAGATCGGCGTCGTCACGATCGAGATGAAGACCACCTTCATGGCGCCTTCGGTCGGCCCGCTGATCGCGCGCGGCACGCTGCTGCACCGCACCGCGACGATGGGCTTCACCGAGGCGAAGATCTACGACGCCCAGGAACGCGTCTGCGCCCATGCCACCGGGACCTTCAAGTACGTGAAGCGCCGCCTGCCCACGGGGCCGGCCAGCGCCAACGCGATGCGCCCGCCTTCGACCGATTGACCCCTTTTTCCTGGAGACCTCCATGCCCACCAACAGACAACAGATCCTCGACAACCGCCCCGAGGGCGAAGCCGTCGCCAGCAACTTCAAGCTCGTGACCACCGAGACGCCGGCCCTGAAGGACAACCAGGTGCTGGTGCGCCACCACTTCATGAGCCTCGATCCCTACATGCGCGGCCGCATGAACGACGCCAAGAGCTACGCGCAGCCTCAGCCCCTGGGCCAGGTGATGCAGGGCGGCACCGTCGGCGAGGTGGTCGAGAGCAAGCATCCGAAGTACGCCGTGGGCGACAAGGTGGTCGGCTTCGGCGGCTGGCAGGAATACAGCGTGGTCGATGCCTCGCAGCCCGGCGCCTTGAAGAAGGTCGACACCACGCATGTGCCGCTGTCGCACTACCTGGGCGCGGTCGGCATGCCCGGCGTCACCGCCTGGTATGGCCTGGTGAAGATCATCGATCCGAAGGCCGGCGAGACGGTGGTGATCACCGCGGCCAGCGGTGCGGTCGGCAGCGCTTTCGGCGCGCTGGCCAAGGCGCGCGGCTGCCGGGTGGTCGGCATCGCCGGCGGCCCGGACAAGTGCAAGTACGTGGTCGACGAACTGGGCTTCGATGCCTGCATCGACTATCGCCAGCATCCCGACGTCAAGAGCATGGCCACGGCGTTGAAGGAAGCCTGCCCGAAGGGCATCGACGGCTACTTCGAGAATGTCGGCGGCTACATCTTCGACGCGGTGCTGCTGCGCACCAACGCCTTCGCGCGCATCGCGCTATGCGGCATGATCGCGGGCTACGACGGCCAGCCGCTGCCGCTCGCCAACCCGGCGCTGTTCCTGGTGAACCGGCTCAAGCTCGAGGGTTTCATCGTCAGCGAGCACATGGAGGTCTGGCCCGAGGCGCTGGCCGAACTCGGCGCGCTGGTCGCCAGCGGAAAGCTCAGGCCGCGCGAGTCGATCGCCCAGGGCATCGAATCGGCGCCTGAGGCCTTTCTCGGCCTGCTGAAGGGCAAGAACTTCGGCAAGCAACTGGTCAAGCTCATCTGAAATGAAAGCTCTTCCCCGAAGCGCCTGTGGCGCCCCGAGACGCTGCCCGAGGCAGCGGCTCTTCGGGGCCGTCCAAGCCTGCGCAGGCAGGCTTGGAGCCGCGGCCCTCAGCCCCTCAAGGGGGCGATACCAGCGGCCTGGCAAAGCCAGTTCCGCGGTATCCCTGGGCTAGAGTTGTTTCGGTTTCACGCGCCGCGGATTTGCGATCGCGTGATGGAGATATGAATTGAACAGGAGGCAAGCATGGACACCACGCACGAGGTCTTCAACCAGCCGGCGCCGCTCGCCGGCTACAACCTGTTCGAAACCAACCGGCCGCTGCGCGATGCGCTCAAGCACAACGCGCCGCAGTTGCAGCTGGCGCCGCTCGAACACCTGGGCGCCGAGATCGGCACGGTCGAGATGCAGACCCATGCGCGGCTCGCCAACACGCACACGCCGGTGCTGCACACCCACGACCGCTTCGGCCGCCGCATCGACGAGGTGGAGTTCCACCCGAGCTATCACGCGCTGATGGCGGCGGCCGTCGGCGCCGGCCTGCACGGAACGCCCTGGGCCGGCGAATCGCAGTCGCCCCATGTGCAGCGCGCGGCCGGCTTCATGCTATTCACCGAGCTCGAGCCTTCCATGCTGTGCCCGATCTCGATGAGCTATGCGGTGACGCCCGCGCTGCGCGGCAATGCGGCCGTGTATGCCGACTGGGGCCCGAAGCTTGCGAGCCGCTGGTACGACCCGGCGCTCAGGCCCTGGCGCGACAAGCCCGGCGTGACCATGGGCATGGGCATGACCGAGAAGCAGGGCGGCTCCGATGTCCGTGCCAACACCTCGCGCGCAGTCCGTGCGGGAAGCGACGGCTGGGGCGAGCGCTACGAGATCACGGGCCACAAGTGGTTCTTCTCGGCGCCGATGTGCGATGCCTTCCTGGTCCTCGCGCAGGCACCCGCCGGGCTCTCGTGCTTCTTCCTGCCGCGCGTGCTGCCCGACGGCAGCCGCAACGCGATCCGCATCCAGCGCCTGAAAGACAAGCTCGGCAACAAGGCCAACGCCAGTTCCGAGGTCGAGTTCCACGGCGCCAGCGCCTGGCTGGTCGGCGAGGAGGGCCGCGGCGTTCCGCAGATTCTCGAGATGGGCACCATGACCCGGCTCGACTGCGCCCTCGGCACCAGCGGCCTGATGCGGCAGGCCCTGAGCCTGGCGCTGAACCACACGGCGCAGCGGCAGGCCTTCGGCAAGCCACTGATCGCGCAGCCGCTCATGAAGAACGTGCTGGCCGACCTGGCGCTGGAAAGCGAAGCGGCGACCGCGCTGGCGATCCGCCTGGCGCGCGCCTTCGATCGCCCCGAGGACGAACACGAGCGCCTGATGGCCCGCCTGCTGACGCCGGTGGCCAAGTTCTGGATCTGCAAGCGGGGCAGCCATTTCGCGCAGGAAGCGATGGAATGCCTGGGCGGCAACGGTTACGTGGAAGAGGGCGGCGAGGGCGTGATGGCGCGGGTGTACCGCGAGATGCCGCTCAACTCGATCTGGGAAGGCGCCGGCAACATCATGGCGCTCGACCTGCTGCGCGGCCTGCGCAAGGGCGACGCGGTCGCCGCGCTGGCCCGCGAACTGGCGCCGGCGCGCGGCAACGACGCCGCGCTCGACCGCCTGGCCGACGCGCTGCCCGCGCGCATCGAGGCGATGGCGACCGAAACCGAGGCGCGCCGGCTGGCACAGGACGTGGCGCTCGCGGTACAGGCGGCCCTGCTGGTGCAGACCGCGCCGCCGGCCGTCGTCGGCGGCTTCTGCTCCTCGCGCCTGGGCGGCGACTGGGGCCACGCCTTCGGCACGCTCGGCGCCGGCGTCGACCTCGATGCGATCATTTCCCGTGCCCGGCCCCAGTGACCGCACTCTTCGGAAAAAGGACCCCATGGCAGACCTGATCCTCCACCACTACGCGACCTCCCCGTTCTCGGAAAAGCTGCGGCTGATCCTCGGCTACAAGCAGCTGGCCTGGAAGTCGGTGATCATTCCGCAGATCGCGCCCAAGCCCGAACTGGTCGCGCTCACCGGGGGCTACCGACGCACGCCGGTGCTGCAGATCGGTGCCGACATCTATTGCGACACGGCGCTGATCTGCGACGTGCTCGAGCATCTGGCGCCGCTGCCGTCCATCTACCCGGAGCCGGGCAAGGGGCTGTCGCGCCTGGTCGCGCAGTGGGCCGACAGCACGTTGTTCTGGGCCGCGATGGCCTACAACTTCAGCCCCAAGGGCGCCGCCGACATCTTCGGCAAGGCGCCGCCGGAGCTGGCCAAGGCCTTCACCGACGACCGCCGCGCGATGAGCACAAGCATGGTGCGGCTGCGTCCGGCCGATGCCGCGGCGGCATACAAGTCCTATCTGCGGCGCCTGTCGGACATGCTCGATGACACCGACTACCTGCTCGGTGCCTTCCCGACGGTGGCCGACTTTGCCTGCTACCACCCGCTGTGGTTCACGCGCAAGCGCACGCCCTCGATGGCGGGCATCCTGCAACTGACGCCGGCGGTGGGCGACTGGATGGACCGGATGTCGGCCATCGGCCACGGCACGATGGAGACATTCGATGCGCAGCGCGCCATCGAAGCGGCGGCGGCCTCGACGCCGCACACGCTGCTGTCGGACAGCACCTTCCAGGACGAGCACGGGATCGCCCTGGGCTCGCGCGTCACGATCACGGCCGAGAGCTTCGGCCTCGAGGCCACCGAGGGCGAGCTCATCGCCGCCAGCCGCACGCATTACACGCTGCGCCGCAGCGACCCGCGTGCGGGCACCGTGCATGTGCACTTCCCGCGCATCGGCTTCGTGCTCAAGGCAGTGACAGGCTGAGGCGCGCGGGCACCTTGGCGACTGCGCTGGCGGACATTCCGTATTTCAATAGCGCCTCACCGCCAATCACAAGAGACGAAAGGACACGCGCAAATGATTCAGGACTTCAAGGGCACGACGGCCGTACTCACCGGTGCAGGTTCCGGCTTCGGCCTCGAATGCGCGCGCATCGGCGCGGCGCGCGGCATGAACCTCGTGCTGGTCGACGTGCAGCAGGATGCGCTGGACAAGGCGCAGGCCGAGATGGAGGCCGCCGGTGCGCAGGTGCTGGCACGCAAGGTCGACGTCGCCAATGCGGCGCAGATGGATGAACTCGCCCGCGCGGTGCAGCAGCGCTTCGGCGCACCGCACTTCGTCTTCAACAACGCCGGCGTCGGCGCCGGCGGCCTGGTGTGGGAGAACAGCGTCGCCGACTGGGAATGGGTGCTCGGCGTCGACCTGATGGGCGTGGTGCACGGCGTGCGACTGTTCACGCCGATGATGCTCGAGGCCGCCGCCAAGGACCCGGCGTACCGCGGCCACATCGTCAACACCGCCAGCATGGCGGGCCTGCTGACGCCGCCCAACATGGGCATCTACAACGCGGCCAAGGCGGCCGTCGTGAGCCTCACCGAAACGCTCTACCAGGACCTGAAGCTGGTCACCGACCAGGTCGGCGCCAGCCTGCTCTGCCCGTACTTCGTGCCCACCGGCATCACGCAGAGCGAACGCAACCGGCCCGGCGCGCTGGCGGGCGGCGAACTCACCAAGAGCCAGCTGATCGGCCAGGCGATGAGCAACAAGGCGGTGAGCAGCGGCAAGGTCAGCGCCGCCCAGGTCGCGCAGATGGTGTTCGACGCCATCACCGCCAACCAGTTCTACATCTTCAGCCACCCCAAGGCGCTGGGCAACGTGAAGAGCCGGATGGAGCACATCGTCTCGATCACCAACCCGGCCGACCCGTTCCTCGAGCGCCCCGAGATCGGCGCCAACCTGCGCGCGCAATTGCGCGCGGGCTGAAGCCGCCCCCGCGCCAGCGAGGCCCGTTCGGGGAACCCCGCGGAACCGGCTCTGCCGGGCCGCTGGGGTTGCCCCCGGCGAGGGGGTGGGAGCGCGACACGCAGTGCGCGCGACCTGGGGGTGAGCTCCACCTACGGCGGCAGCAGCCAGGGCACCAGCAGGACGCTCACGACGCCCACCATGACCGCCAGCGGCAGCCCGACCTTGACGAAATCGCCGAAGCTGTAGTTGCCGGCCGTGCTGACCAGCGTGTTCACGGGCGAGGAGATCGGCGTGAGGAAGCCGGCCGACGCAGCCAGGGCCACCATCATCGCGAACGGGTAAGGCGATGCGCCGAGGTGCTTGGCCAGTGCCAGCGCGACCGGCGCCATCAGCACCGCGGTGGCCGTGTTCGACACCACCAGGCCGATCCCCGCGGTCAGGATGAACAGGCTGGCCAGCACCGGCCGGATGCCGAAATTGCCCACCAGCGCCAGCAGGCCGTCGGCGGCGAGGTCGATCCCGCCGGTGCGCTGCAGCGCCAGCGAGAAGGGCAGCATGCCCACGATCAGGATCAGGCTGCGCCAGTGGATCGCGCGATAGGCCGTGTCCAGGTCGACGCAGCGGAACAATCCCATCAGCAGGCAGCCGACGATGGCGGCCTGGACGTTGGGGATGACGCCCCACAGCATCAACCCGATCACGAGCAGCAGGCAGAACACCGCGTGGGGCGCGCGCCGCGGCACCGGGACCAGGGTCCGGCCCTCCAGCGGCAGGCTCAGCCCCACCAGGTCGTGGCCGTCGGACTGCAGCGCCCGGAGGGCCTGCCACGGGCCCACCAGCAGCAGCGTGTCGCCGATCTTGAGCCGCGCATTCTCGAGGGCGTGTTCGTGGGTGACCCGGCCGCGGCGCAAGCCCACGATCGTGAGGTCGTGCTGGGCCAGCAGGCGCGATTCGTCGCCGGTGGTGCCGACCAGCGTGGAATCGACCGGGATGATCGCCTCGGCCATGCCGACGTCGCGCGACTGGTCCGTGAAGTAGGCGCCGGAGATCGGCAGCATGTGGAGCGCGTACCGCTCGCACAGGCGCGGCACGTCGAAGTCCCGGGACTCGACGTCCAGCAGCAGGATGTCGCCGGCCCGGATCTCGGTGTCGGCGGATGCGCGCAGAACCTCTCGCCGCAGCGTGTGCTGGCGCTCCAGGGCGATCACGCGGGCATCGGAGGCATCGTTCAACCCCAGCCCATCCAGGCTGCGGCCCACCAGCGGCGAGCGCGGCTCCACGCTGAGCCGGAAGGCGCGGTCGTGCAGCTTGTACTGCTCCACCCAGTCGTTCAGGCTGGGCCGTCCGCCGCCCGCCGCGGTGCTCTCGCTGGGCAGCCGGCGCCTCGCCACCAGCATGTAGGCGATGCCGAGGATCAGCACCGGCACGCCGATCGGCGTGAAGGCGAAGAAGCCGAAGCCTTCCGCGCCGTGGCGCACGAGTTCGCCGTTGACGATCAGGTTCGGCGTGGTCGCGACCAGCGTCATCATCCCGCTGATCAGGCCCGCCACGCTCACGGGCATCAGCAGCTGGCTGGCTGCGATGCCGGTCTGCTGCGCGATGCGCATCACGATCGGAATGAAGATGGCGACCACCGCGGTGGAACTCATGAACGAGCCCATCAGGCCGACCGCCAGCATCAGCAGCACGAGCAGGCGGGTTTCGCTGCTGCCGCCGCGCGCCACCAGCCAGTCGCCGACGTTCTGGGCGACACCGGTGCGCACCAGCCCTTCGCCCAGCACGAACAGGGCGGCGACCAGCACGATGTTCGGGTCGGAGAAGCCGGCCAGCGCCTCGTTCATGTCGATGACCCCGGTGACGGGCAGCAGCACGATCATGATCAGCGCCACCGCGTCGAGCCGCGGCCGGCCCGAGACGAACATGGCGATCGCGACGCCCAGCAGCACGAGGACCTGGATCAGTTCAGACGACATGGGAAGAGTCCGCAGGAAGAGCAGGCTGGATTCTGCGGGATTGCCCGTGCGCCGCGTCGGGGCTTGGGGCGGGCGGCAGGATTGCATATACTGAACCACTCGGTTCTGTGTATGTTCGATCACACCAAGGAGACCTGCATGGCCTATGTCGATGGATACGTTGTTCCCGTTCCGAAGGACAAGATCGAGGCGTACCGCCAGTTGGCGGCCCGCGCCGGTGCCGTCTGGCGCGAGCATGGCGCCCTCGAGTACCGTGAATGGATCGCCGAGGACGTCAAGGCTGGCGAGCACACCTCGTTTCCGCAGAGCGTGCAGTTGAAGGACGACGAGACGGTGGTGTTCTCGTGGATCGTCTTCGAATCGCGCGACCATCGCGACAAGGTCAACGCCAAGGCGATGAGCGACCCGCGCCTGGCCGACATGATGGATCCGTCCAAGATGCCCTTCGACGGCAAGCGGATGTTCTGGGGTGGCTTCGAGCCGCTGGTTGAGGTCTGAGAGTCCGTCGCCGGGCCGCGGCGCGGAGCGTGGGGGCGGTCAGCGCGGCTGGACGGCCACCGGGCTGCGTTCCGCGAACTGCCCGTTCCAGTAGGGGTAGTAAGGGTAGGGCGGCGTCACCGCGCTGGCGGCGTCGAGCCGCGCGATCTGCTCGGTCGTGAGCTTCCAGCCGAGCGCGCCGAGGTTCTGCTTGAGCTGCGCCTCGTCGCGCGCACCGATCAGCACCGATGACACGGTGGGCCGCTGAAGCAGCCAGTTGAGCGCGATCTGCGGCAGCGACTTGCCGGTCTCCTCGGCCACCCGGTCCATCGCATCGACCACGCGGTAGAGCCGCTCGTCCTCCACCGGCGGCGCGAAGCCGGCCGTTTCGTGGAGGCGGCTGCCGGCCGGCAGCGGCTGGCCACGCCGGATCTTGCCGGTCAGCCGACCCCAGCCCAGCGGGCTCCAGACGATGGCGCCGACGCCCTGGTCGAGCCCAAGCGGCATCAGCTCCCACTCGTAGTCGCGGCCGACCAGCGAGTAGTAGGTCTGGTTCGCCACGTAGCGCGACAGGCCCAGCCGGTCGGAGGCAGCCAGCGACTTCATCAGCTGCCAGCCCGAGAAGTTGGAGGCGCCGATGTAGCGCACTTTGCCCGCGCGAACCAGGTCGTCGAGCGTGCGCAGCACTTGGTCGACCGGCGTCATGGCGTCGAAGGCATGGAGCTGCAGCAGGTCGATGGTGTCGGTGCCCAGGCGCCGGAGCGCCGCGTCGACGCCCTGGACCAGGTGATGGCGCGAGGAGCCGACGTCGTTGGGCCCGTCGCCCGCGCGCAGCGACAGCTTGGTCGACAGGATGACCTTGTCGCGCCGGCCCTTGATCGCGGCGCCGAGGATGGATTCGGAGGCGCCGCTCGAGTAGACGTCGGCGCTGTCGAACAGATTGACGCCGGCGTCGAGGCAGATGTCGATGATGCGGCGCGCGGCCGCGACGTCGGTGTTGCCCCAGGCGCTGAAGAGCGGGCCCTCGCCGCCGAAGGTACCGGCGCCGAAGCCGAGGGCCGGCACCTTGAAGCCGGAGTTGCCGAGATAGCGTTGTTCCATGGTGGATCCTTGTGGTCGAGTTGGATGGAGCTGAGGCGTTTCACGCGCAGGCGGTTGCGGCCGCTGCCGGGAGGCGTCGATCGAGCGCACGGCTCCAGAGCGCGATCGCGAGCCCGACCAGCGTCAGCAGCGCGGCCACCCAGCCGAGTGCCTGGAGGCCCGGTCCGCGTTCGATCGTCGCGCCGCCCACCCAGGCGCCCAGCGCGTTGCCGAGGTTGAAGGCCGCGATGTTGAGACTGGATGCGAGGTTCTGCCCCGCGCCCGCGGCCTTGTCGAGCACCCTCAACTGCAGCGGTGCGACGGTGGCAAACGATGCGACGCCCAGCAGAAGCACGAACGCGATTGCGCTCCAGGGCGTGTGGATCAGCCACTGCATCGCGCCGAGCACCGCGGCGAGCGCCAACAGCGTGCCCAGCACCGAGGGCATCAGCGCGCGGTCGGCCAGCTTGCCGCCCAGCAGGTTGCCCAACGCCAGGCCGCCGCCGAACAGCATCAGGATCGGCGACACCGCCGCCTCGGACACACCGGTGACGCGGGTAAGCAGCGGCTGGATGTAGGTGAAGACGACGAACAGGCCCGCAAAGCCCAGCACCGTCATCGCCAGCCCGAGCAGGACTTGCGGCCGGCCGAGGACGGCAAGCTCCTCGCGCAGCGAGGACGGTGCGGCGTCGGCCCGCCCACGCGGCACGAACAGTGCCAGCACCGTGCATGCGGCCACGCCGATCAGCGCCACGGCCCAGAAGGTCGCGCGCCAGCCGAAGTGCAACCCGAGCCAGGCGCCGGCCGGCACCCCGAGCAGCGTCGCGGCCGTGAGGCCGGTGAACATCATCGCGATCGCCGAGGCCCGGCGCTCGGGCAGCACCAGGCCGGTGGCGACGACCGAGCCGACACCGAAAAAAGTGCCGTGTGCGAGCGAGGTGACGACCCGCGCCGCCATCAGCATCTCGTAGTTGGCGGCCAGCGCGCAGGCGATGTTGCCGAGCGTGAAGATCGCCATCAGCGCCAGCAGCACGGTCTTGCGCGGCACGCGGCGGGTGGCGATGGTGAGCAGTGGCGCGCCGACCGCGACCCCGAGCGCATAGCCCGAGATCAGCAGGCCGGCGGCCGCGATGGAGACCTGGAGGTCCGCCGAGACCTGCAGCAGCAGGCCCATGATGACGAACTCGGTGGTGCCGATGCCGAAGGCACCGGCGGTGAGGGCGAGGAGGGCGATGGGCATGATGTCCGAGACTGTGCCGGTTGCGTACCCATATGAATAGAATGCTTGTCCGACACGATCCTGTGAATTGAATTCACATATGCCCCGCTCCGAGATCAACCGCTCCGGCGAGATGGAAGCCTTCGTCCAGGTGGTCGAGCGCGGCAGCTTCTCGGCCGGCGCCCGGGCCTTGGGGCTGACGCCCTCGGCGGTCAGCAAGCTGATCGGGCGGCTGGAGGCGCGGCTCGCGACCCAGCTCGTGCACCGTTCCACGCGCAAGCTGCAGCTCACCGCCGAAGGGCGGCAGTTCTACGAGCGCAGCGTGCGCGTGCTGGCCGACATGGACGAGGCCGAGCGCTGCGCCGCCGCAGGTGCGGCACCGAGCGGGCGCGTGAGCATCAATGCCAGTGTCCCTTTCGGCCAGCACGTGCTGATCCCGCTGGTGCCGCGCTTTCTCGAACTGCATCCTCAGATCACGCTCAACATCGTGCTCACCGATCGCGTGGTCGACCTGATGGAAGAGCGCGCCGACGTTGCCATTCGCTGGGGCGAACTGCCGCCGTCCGACCTCATCGCGCGCCGGCTCGGCGCCACCGGGCAGGCCATCCTCGGGTCGCCGGGCTATCTCGCGCGCCACGGCATGCCAAGCACGCCGCAGGAACTCGAAGCGCACAACCGCCTCGGTTTCACCTATCGGCGCAGCGTGCCGGACTGGCCGCTGTCGGTCGACGGCCGCGTGATCGACATGCCCATCACCGGCAACGTGCGAGCCGGCGATGGCGAGGCCCTGCGGGCCTTGGTGCTGGCGGGCGTCGGCCTGGGGCGGCTGTCGCTCTATCACGTGCAGGCCGACATCGACGCCGGCCGGTTGGTGCCAGTGCTGGAGGCGTTCAATCCGCGCGACATCGCGCCGATCCATGCGCTCTACCTCGGCAGGCCCGGTCGGTTGCCGGCGCGGGTGCGCGCGCTGCTCGATTTCCTGGTGGCCCATGTCGGGGAAGACGGGCGGCCTCGGGCTTGACGGAATCGGCCTGTGCCGGGACGGGAAGCTTCCCGGTGCGAGGCCGCATGCCGCGGCCCGCGCCGGGTTGCCCGACAATAGCGCTCAACGCATGAAAGAAGTTCCCGACGCCATCGTCTGCGAAGGCTGCGACGCCGTCTACCGTCGTGTGCGGCTGCGTCCGCGCGAGATCTCGCATTGCCCGCGCTGCAGCACCGAACTCGACCGCCATGCAGGCGACCAGAGCGGTCGCGTGCTGCCGCTGACGGTCGCCTGCCTGATCCTGTTCGCGATCGCCAACCTGTTCCCGATCGTCGAGATCGAGCTGCAGGGGCTCAGCAACGAGACCACGCTGGCCGGCGCAGTGGTGGCGCTGAGTTCCGAAGGCATGTCGCCGGTGGCGCTGCTGGTGCTGGCGACCACGCTCCTGTTTCCGTTGATTCAGCTGTGCATCCTGTTCTACCTGCTGGTGCCGATGCGCTACGAGCGGCGGCCGGCGGGTTTCCGCATCCTGGTGGGGGCGCTCCAGGCGCTTCGGCCCTGGGGCATGGTCGAGGTGTTCCTGCTCGGCGTGCTGGTGGCGATCATCAAGCTCAGCAGCATGGCCCAGGTCATCCCCGGCCCGGCGCTCTGGGCCTTCATGGGGCTCACGGTGCTGTTGACCGCGGTGCTGTCGTTCAATCCGCGAACCTTCTGGGAGATGGCCTTCGAGCCGCGGCCGGGACAACACGAATGAACCAGCCCGCGCCGATCGACGACGCCGGGGCCGGCCGGCTGATGGGCTGCCACCATTGCGGTACCACGTGGCAAGGCGCATTCGACGGCGAGCCCTGCGCGCGCTGCGGCACCCGCCTGCACGCGCGCAAGCCCGACAGCATCAACCGCACCTGGGCCTATCTGGCGGCCGCCGCGATCCTCTACCTGCCGGCCAACCTGCTGCCGGTGATGATCACCAGGAGCCTGCTGGGGACCCAGCAGGACACCATCCTGAGCGGTGTCATCTACTTCTGGGTGTCCGGCGCCTACGGCCTGGCCGCGCTGATCTTCATCGCGAGCTTCCTGGTGCCGCTGTTCAAGCTCACCGCGCTGATCTTGCTGAACATCACGGCCCAGCGTCGCAGCGCCTGGCGGCAGCTCGAGAGGGCCAAGCTCTATCGCATCCTCGAGGTGATCGGGCGCTGGTCGATGCTGGACGTCTTCGTGGTCGCGCTGCTGGCCGGGCTGGTGCGCATCCACGGCTTCGCCGAGATCACGGCCGGGGTCGGTATCGCGGCCTTCGGCGCGGTGGTCGTGTTGACGATGCTGGCGTCGCTGAGCTTCGATCCGCGGCTGACCTGGGACACCCGGCCCGATGCACGGGAGAACGAAACGAACATGACAATGAATCCACATGAATGAAGCAGACACGACTCCCGAGCCCCAGCCGCCGCTGGGCGCGCCGACGGTGGTCAAGCGACGCAACTGGCTGCCGTCGCTGATCTGGCTGATCCCGATCGTGGCCGCGCTGGTCGGCGTGGCGCTGGTCGCGCGCATCCTGATCGACCGCGGCCCCGAGATCGTGCTGACATTCAAGACCGCCGAGGGCCTGGAGGCCAACAAGACGGCGGTCAAGTACAAGGACGTCCAGATCGGCACGGTGCAAAGCATCCGCCTGGCCAACGATCGCTCCCATGTGCGCGTGCTGGTGCAACTCAAGAAGGAGGCCAGTGCCTTCACCGCGCAGGACACGCGTTTCTGGGTGGTACGCCCGAGGCTCGACACCTCCGGGATTTCCGGCCTCGGCACCTTGCTGTCCGGCGCCTACATCGGCGCCGATGCCGGCACTTCGGAAGAGACCGCGGGCGAATTCATCGGGCTCGAGACGCCGCCCATCGTCACGCGCGACGCTTCCGGGCGGCAGTTCCTGCTGCACTCGCGCGACGTCGGTTCGCTGGACATCGGATCGCCCGTGTACTTCCGGCGCATCAAGGTGGGGCAGGTGGCGGCCTACGTGCTCGACCCCGACGGCCGCGGCGTGACGCTGCGGGTCTTCGTCAACGCGCCGTACGACAAGTTCGTCGGCGTCAACACGCGCTTCTGGCATGCCAGTGGCTTCGATGTCGAGTTGAACGCGAGCGGGCTCAAGGTGCGCACCCAGTCGCTCGTCACGGTCCTGATCGGCGGCATCGCCTTCCAGTCGCCCGACGACCAGAGCGGGCCGCAGGCGCAGGAGAACACGGAGTTCGGGCTCGCGAATGACGAGGTCACCGCGATGAAGGAGCCCGACGGGCCCTCGCAGACCATGCTGCTGTACTTCAACCAGTCGCTGCGCGGCCTGTCGCCGGGTGCGCCGGTCGACTTCCGTGGCGTGGTCGTCGGCGAGGTGAAGTCGATCGGCGTCGAGTTCGACCGCAGCGAGCGCGAATTCAAGATGCCGGTGATGGTGCAGATCTACCCCGACCGCCTGCGGCGCCGTGACGTCAATCCCGGGAGGGAGTCGCAGTTCACGCAGCTCGAGCGCTGGCGCTTCCTCGTCAGCAAGGGCCTGCGCGGCCAGCTGCGCACCGGTAACCTGCTGACGGGCCAGGTCTACGTGGCCATCGACTTCTTCCCCGATGCGAAGCCGGCCACCCTGGACATCAGCCGGACGCCGATCGAGCTGCCGACCGCGCCCAACAGCCTGGACGAGCTGCAGTCCCAGGTGTCGGACATCGCCCGCAAGATCAACAAGGTGCCCTTCGAGGAGCTCAGCGCCGATCTGCGAAAGACGATGGCGACGCTCAACAAGACGCTGACCAGCGCCGAGCAGCTCGCCAAGAGCCTGAACAACGACCTGACGCCGGAGATGGCGGCAGCCATGAAGGATGTGCGCCGGACGCTGAACTCGGCCGAGAAGACGATCGCCGACGACTCTCCGCTGCAGCAGGACATGCGTCAGACCTTGCAGGAAGTCACGCGGGCGGCGGCGTCGCTGCGCATCCTGACCGACTACCTGGAACGCCACCCCGAATCACTGATCCGCGGCAAGCCGGAGGACAAGCAGAAATGAGAACCACGACATGGCGCCTCGCGGCATCGGCACTGGGCGCGGCCCTCCTGCTGGCCGGATGCAGCAGCACCCGCACCCAGTTCTACAGCCTGGCCGAGCCCACGCCGCCGGCCCGCGCACCGGTCGCGACCGCTGCGGCAGGGCCGGCCTTCATCGAACTCGCGCCGATCGCCATGCCCGAGCGCTTTGCCCGGCCGCAGCTGGTGGTTCGGCAGCAAGGTTCGGCCGGCGGCCCGCAGGTGGACATCCTCGAGCAGCACCGCTGGTCTTCCTCGTTCGAGAATGAGCTGCGCGACGCGCTGGGCAGCGCCATCGCGGTCCGGCTCGGGGCGGTCGACCTGACCAAGTCCGGCCGCACTCGCGGCCAGCCGGTGACCCGCATCGCGGTGCAGATGGGACAGTTCGACGCCATCGAGGCCAGCCGGGTCGACGCCAGCTTCAGCTGGACCGTGCGTCGCACGGACGAGGGGCCGGCGGTCGCTTGCCGGCTCTCGCTGTCGGAGCCCGTGGGCGCCGGCATGGATGCGCTGGCCGAGGGCGCGCAGCGGGTTGCCGCCCGGCTGGCCGATGCCATCGCGGCCAGCGCCTCGGCGCTGCAGGCCAGCCCGACGTCGCCCTGCGGGGCCTGACGGCTCGCCGGATCGAACCGAAGGTCAACAACCATGGCTGAGCCCGGATTCGCGCTGTTCGACACCGCCATCGGGCCCTGCGGCATCGCCTGGGGGCCGCGCGGCATCGCCGGCGTGCAGTTGCCCGAAAGCGGGGAGGGCGCCACGCGCGAGCGCATGCGGCGGCGCTTCGCGCAATGGGCGCAGAGCGAGCCGCCGCCCGAGGTCGCCCCGGCGATCGAAGGCATCCGCGCTCTGCTGAACGGCGAACCGCGCGACCTGGCAGAGATCGATCTCGACCTCGAGGGCGTCAGCGAATTCCACCGGCGCGTCTACGAGATCGCGCGCCGCATTCCGCCTGGACGCACCCGCACCTACGGCGACATCGCGGCCGAACTCGGCGACAAGGGCCTGGCGCGCGCGGTCGGCCAGGCGCTGGGGCTCAATCCCTTCGCGCCGGTCGTGCCCTGCCACCGGGTGCTTGCCGCGGGCGGGCAGTGGGGCGGCTTCTCGGCCCACGGCGGCGCAGCGTCGAAGCTGCGCATGCTGGCCATCGAGGGCGCGCGGCCGGACAGTGACAGCGGCCATCTGTTCTGAGCGCTGCTAGCACAGGCGGCCCGATCGCGCTGCCCACGGTCCATCGGGACCTTGGCGACAATCGGTGCATGACTTCTTCGCGCTTCTTCAAGATCGCGCTCGTGCTGGGCCTGTTGTCGGCCATCGGCCCGTTTGCGATCGACATGTACCTGCCGGCCCTGCCCGAGATCGGCAGCAGCCTGCACGCCGGCATCGGTCCGGTGCAGATGAGCCTCACCGCCTTCTTCATCTCGCTCGGCGTCGGGCAACTGCTCTATGGCCCGGTGTCCGACATGGTGGGGCGCAAGCCGCCGCTTTATTTCGGGCTTGCCCTGTTCGCCCTCGCGAGCATCGGCTGTGCGCTGGCCACCAGCATCGAGATGCTGATCGCACTGCGCTTCGTGCAGGGCCTGGGCGCCGCGGCCGGCATGGCGATCCCGCGCGCCGTGGTGCGCGACCTGCACACCGGCAACGACGCGGCGCGGCTGATGTCGCTGCTGATGCTGGTCTTCAGCGTGTCGCCGATCCTGGCGCCGCTGGCCGGCAGCGCGGTGATCGCCTTCACCGGCTGGCGCGGCGTGTTCTGGGCCGTGACGCTGGCCGCAGTGATCGGGCTGGCGACCGTCGCCCTGGTGCTGAAGGAAACCCGGCCGGCCGAGGAGCGGGTCGAGAGCAGCCTGGGCAGCGCGCTCGCGGCGTACGGCGTGTTGCTGCGCGACACGCACTACCTCGGGCTGGTCTTCATCGGCGCCTTCGCGATGGCGGGCTTCTTCACCTACCTGGCGAACTCGTCCTTCGTGATGATCGACCACTACGGGCTGTCGCCGGTGCTGTACAGCGTGGCCTTCGGCGTCAATGCGGCGGCCTTTTTCGCCGCCGCCCAGCTCAACGGGCCGCTGTGCGAACGCTTCGGGATCGAGCGCGTGGTCAAGAGCAGCGTCGCCGCCTGTGGCGCCGTGATGCTGGCCATGTTCGCCTACTACGCGGGCGGCGGCGACCGGCTGGCGGTGCTGATCGTGCTGTACTTCATCGCCAGCGGGCTGATGGGGCTGGTCATTCCCACCACCTCGGTGCTGGCGCTCGAAAAGCACGGCACCATCGCCGGCACCGCCTCGGCCCTGCTCGGCACGCTGCAGATGCTGACCGGCGCGGTGGTGATGGCGGTGGTCGGCGTCTTCACCGACGGCCGGCCGCTGCCGATGGTGGCGGGCATGGCGGGCGGCGCGCTGATCGCCGTCGTGCTGACCTGGCTCACGCTGGACGGGCGGCGCCAGGCCGCTTGTCCGGCGGGCTGAGACGGTGTCGGCCACCCTGGCGGCGCCGGCCGCTTCCGCCGCGCCCGACGGGCTGCCCCAGCCGCAGCGCCGGCAGGCCATGATGGTGGTGATCCTCGGGATCGCGGTGGCGATTCTTGATGGCACCATCGTCAATCTCGCGCTGCCGGGCATTGCGCGCGAGCTGCAGGCCGACCCGGCGCATGCCATCTGGGTGGTCAACGCCTACCAGATCGCGACCCTCGTGATGCTGCTGCCGCTCGCCTCGCTCGGCGACCGGATCGGCTACCGGCGTGTCTACCTCACAGGCATGGCCCTGTTCGCGGCCGCTTCGCTCATCGCCACGCTGTCCAACTCGCTCGGCATGCTGATCGCGGGCCGAGCGCTGCAGGGGCTGGGCGCCGCCGGCATCATGAGCGTCAACGCTGCGCTGGTGCGGCGCATCTTTCCCTCGGCCCAGCTCGGACGCGGCATGGCGATCAATTCGATGGTGGTGGCCACCGCCTCGGTGGCAGGCCCTTCGGTGGCGGCCGGGATCCTCTCGGTCGCTTCGTGGCCCTGGCTGTTCGCGCTCAACGTGCCGCTGGGGGCGCTGGTGTGGGTGCTCGGCCTGCGGGCGCTGCCGGTCAACGATTCGATTGCATCCGGGGTTCGCTTCTCGCTGATCGACGTCGTGCTCAACGTGGCGATGTTCGCGCTGATCTTCGTCGGCGCCGATCGGCTGGGCGTGCGCGGCGAATCCGGGCAAGGCGCCGGGCCCATGGCCTGGGCGCTGCTGCTGGCGGGCGTGGCGGTCGGTTTCGTCTACCTGCGGCGGCAGGCTGCGCTGGCCGTGCCGCTGTTCCCGGTCGACCTGCTGCGCATCCCGGTGTTCGCGCTCTCGATGGGCACCTCGGTGGCTGCCTTCTGCGCCCAGATGCTGTCGTTCATCGCGCTGCCCTTCCTGCTGCTGGACACCTACGGGCGCTCGCACGTCGAAGCCGGCCTGCTGATCACCGCCTGGCCGCTGGCGATCGTGGTGATGGCACCGATCGCGGGTCGGCTGATCGGCCGATACTCCGACGGCTTGCTGGGGGGGATCGGCCTGGCCCTGCTGGCCACCGGCCTGGCGCTGCTGGCGGCGCTGCCGGCGAATCCGGGCAACGTCGACATCGTCTGGCGCATGGTGCTGTGCGGCCTGGGCTTCGGGCTGTTCCAGTCACCCAACAACCACACCATCGTGACCACGCCGCCGCCGCACCGCAGCGGCGCGGCGAGCGGCATGCTGGGCACCGCGCGGCTCACGGGCCAGACCCTGGGCGCCGTGCTGCTGGCCGCGATCTTCAGCTTCTGGAGCCCGCACGAGGGCAAGGGGCAGGTGATTGCGCTGAGCCTTGCGGCCTGCTGTGCGGCAGTCGCCGCGGTCTGCAGCACGCTGCGCACCCGGCAGAACTGAAGCCCCCACGCTCGTCACTCCGTGCATTGGCCGCCCTCCGAGGGGGCAGTCCGGCCCTATCTCCGACGGCCGATTGCCGGCCGCGGGGCAGCCTCCTATCGTTGAGGCACCTGTGGCGCCAAGGGGGCCTCATGCCAGATCGTTCGGACATCCTGTGGTTCAAGACCGAGTTCCGGCCGCGCATCGTGCCACTGCTGGCCGGCACCCCGCTGACCGTGGACATGATCGCCGCCATCGCCTGCCAGGAGACCGGCCACATCTGGCCGCTGCTGCGGCGCGAGAACATGGCGACGCCGCGCATCCTCGCGCTCTGCGTCGGCGACACGCTCGATGCCGACAAGGGTCGCCGCGCCTTCCCGAGGACCAAGGCCGAGCTGCTGGCCCGGCCGAACGGCGACCGGATGTTCGCGATCGCCCGCCAGGCGCTGGTCGAGATGGCGGCGAAGGTGCCGGGCTACGCCGGCGCGGCCGCCCGGCCCGACAAGTTCTGCCACGGCTACGGCATGTTCCAGTGCGACCTGCAGTTCTTCCTGACCGATCCGGACTATTTTCTCGAGCGCCGGTACGAGCATTTCGAGGAGACGCTGGGCAAGTGCCTGGTCGAGCTGCGTCACGCGCTGCGCAAGCTGGGCTTCCAGGACCGCGAGTCGCTCGGCGACCTCGAACTCGCCGCGGTCGGCATCGCCTACAACACCGGCGGCTTCAGTCCCGCCAAGGGTCTGAGGCAGGGCCACTTCAACGGCACCCGCTTTTACGGCGAGCTGCTGTTCGACTTCATCCGGCTGTCGCGCACCGCGGTACTGCCGGATGACCCGGCACCGCTGGTCGAGCCGCCGCCGGGTGTCGCCATCATGCCGCCGCCCGCGCCGCCGATCGCCGAGGGAGCGGCGATGGTGGTGACCACGGTCGACGGCATGCTGCGCCTTCGCAGCGCGCCTTCGATCAGCACGCCGCCCCAGGCCAATGTGGTCGCGAACCTGCCCAGCGGGCATCCGGTGCGCGCCGTGACCGGCATGCCGGTGAGGGGCTTCCTGGAGGTGGAGACCGAACTCTTCGGCGCGCGGCTGCACGGCTTCGCGTCGACGAAGTTCCTGGCGCCCGCGGCCACGCGCCGGAATCCTGTGACGCCGAACGGCGCCCGCGCAGCGCCGCAGCCGGTTTTCACGCCGCCGGCGGCGGCCCTGCCGCGTCCGCCGGGCCACCTGACCCGGCGCCGCGACATGGCGAACGCCCATTCGCTGAACGAGCCGAACCAGCCGGGCCGGCTCGGCACGAGTGCGCAGGCGCTGCGTGCCGAGCTCGGCGCCATCGTCGACTGGCTGGCGGTGGACAAGCCCTCGCACAAGCGCTACCAGCCGCGCGCGGGCCTGACCTTCTGCAACATCTACTGCCACGACTACTGCCACCTCGCGGGCGTGTACCTGCCGCGGGTCTGGTGGACGACGCCGGCCATCCTGGCGCTGGCCGGTGGAGCGCAGGTGACGCCAATGATCGGCAACACCGTGGTCGAGCTGCGCGCCAACGACCTGTTCCGCTGGCTGCGCGACTTCGGCCAGGCCTTCGGCTGGCGCCAGAGCGGGATGCTGACCGAGCTGCAGCAGGCCGCCAACCAGGGTGCGGTCGGCCTGATCGTGGCGCGACGAAGGGAAGACGGCCGCTCGGGCCATATCGTCGCGGTGGTGCCCGAAACCGCCACCGCGAGCGCCCGCCGCCATGCCGCCGGCGAGGTCATCGCACCGCTGCAGAGCCAGGCCGGGGTGCGCAACTTCAGCCGCGGCACCGGCAAGGCCGGCTGGTGGAACGGCGAGGAGTTCGCGGAAAGCGCGTTCTGGCTCCACGCCTGAAGTCGTGAGCCGGAGGGCGGCTGCGCCGGGCAGCCAATGGCCGACAGGCAGAATGCGCCATGAAAGCACCCCCCCGACTGCAATCGCTGATCGACGAAGGCCTGATCGACAGCGTGGTACGCCAGCTCATGAGCGGCAAGGAAGCGATGGTCTACGTGGTGCGCTGCGGCGACGACACGCGCTGCGCCAAGATCTACAAGGAAGCCACCCAGCGCAGCTTTCGCCAAGCCGTCGACTACACCGAGAACCGCAAGGTCAAGAACACGCGCCTGCAGCGCGCGATGGCCAAGGGCACCAAGTTCGGACGGCAGG
This sequence comes from Variovorax sp. P2_H12, assembly GCF_056403395.1. NCBI lineage: Bacteria > Pseudomonadati > Pseudomonadota > Betaproteobacteria > Burkholderiales > Comamonadaceae > Variovorax > Variovorax sp. P2_H12. Next base: position 267,539 of record NZ_JBFUFO010000001.1, read on the forward strand.
CCACCGAGGCCGCCTGGCAGAGCGCCGAGGTCGACGCGCTCTATCGCCTGGCGGCCGCGGGCGTCCGGGTGCCGGAGCCCTACAACTTCTGCGACGGCGTGTTGCTGATGGAGCTGGTCACCGACGCGCAGGGCGATGCCGCGCCGCGCCTCAACGACGTGGTGTTCACGCCCGAGGACGCGCGGCGGCACCATGCGACGCTGCTGGTGGAAGTGGTCCGCATGCTGTGTGCCGGCGTGGTGCATGGCGATCTCTCGGAGTTCAACGTGCTGCTCGGCGCCGACGGTCCAGTGATCATCGACCTGCCGCAGGCCGTCGATGCGGCGGGCAACAACCACGCACGGCGGATGCTGCTGCGCGACGTGGCGAATCTCAATGCCTTCTTCGGCCAGTTCGCACCCGAACTGCTGCCGACGCGCTACGGCGAAGAGATCTGGAACCTCTACGAACGCGGCGAACTGCACACCGCCTCGGCGCTGACGGGCACCTTCGTGCGCGCGACCGGGCCGGTCGACCTGGGGGGCGTGTTGCGCGAGGTCGACGACGCGCGCGCGGAAGAGGCGGCGCGCCTGATGCGCGTGGCGGCACGCTGATCAGGGCGCCGGAATGGTGGCCGCGATCCGTGCGGCCATGAAGTCGTAGAACGGATTCGAGGACAGCCGCGTCAGCGAATCCAGGCTGACGATCAGCCCGCCACGCTCGCCGCGCATCGCCAGCGCGCCGAGGTTGACGCCGAAGTCGTCGCTGTCGTCGGGCCGCATGCCGTACAGCGGATCGGTGATCGGGAAGGGCAGGGCCAGGTGCGAGAGCGAGAACACCTCGCGCGGAAACTCGAGCCCGAGCGGCCGGGTCTGCACCGTGGTCGAGCCGGCCTCCGTGACCTGTTCCACGACTTCGCGGCTGTGAATGTCGGCATTGGTGACCAGCGTCGAGCGGAAGCGCCGCGGGGCCGGGGGCAGCACCCGGTCCGGCCGCAGGTCGCTGCCGGAGCGCAGCAGCGGGCCGAACTTGACGCTGCGGTTGAGGTCGAACAGCACCAGTTCGCTGCCGTTGGCGGGCAGCCGCGCATAGAGGCTGGTGACGATCGCGCGGGTGCTGACCGTGAAGTCGATCAATGACTGGAAGGTGAGGATCGGCGGCAGCTGGTCGAGCCGGCCGGCTCGCTCCTCGCGCAGCACGTGCGCCTGCAGGTCGCGTGTGAGCAGGGACGACTGGCGCGCGCCGTTGACCGGGAACGAGTTGTACTTGAAGGGGTTGAACTCCGGCACGATGCCGAGCCAGGCCGCCTTGGCGAAGGCCGGGAAGACGGCCGGCCAGCCGAACACGCCGGCAAAGCGCGACAGCTCGGTGATGCCGATCATCGGCGCGATCAGGATCAGCCGGTCGGGCCGCGGAAGCTGTCTGTCGTCGATGGCATCGAGTGCGTACTTGGTCGCCAGCGCGCCGCCGTTGGAGAAGCCGACCACGTGCAGGGGCAACGGTGCCGGCACGCGCCGCCGTGCTTCGCGCACCGCGAGCTGCGTCGCCGCGGACCAGTCCTCCCACTGGACATGGGTCAGCCCGGCGGGCACGGTGCCGTGGCCCGGCATGCGGATCGCGACGACCACGAAGCCGCGGTCGCGGTACAGCGTGGCGACATGGCGCAGGCTGAAGGGCGAATCGGTCAGGCCGTGGAGCAGCACCACCGCCCCCTTCGGCGACCCTTGCGGGTCGAGCGTGTAGGAGCGGTTCCAGTCCTGCCGGAAATGGCCCGGATAGATCGGGCTGCCTTCGAAATAGCGGTTCGACGGGGTCTGCAGCTCGGGCGGCAGCTTCTGCGTCACCTCCTGCCGGACCTGATCGAAGGCCGCGTTCTCGGCCGCCAGCCAGGCGGGCCAGTCGGCCTGGCGGATCTCGTCGCCGGAGAGCTCGTGCGGTACGTGCGTATGCCACGGTTCGAGCGCCGGGCCGCGTTGCACGTCGTAGGTGCGAACCGCGATCAGGGTGACGAAAACGATGCCCAGCAGCAGCGCCGTGCGCTTCAGCATCCTGGCCAGCCAGGGTCCCATTCCGATCCTCTTCCGTTCTTGTTCGCGCACGCGTCCCGGGAAACTTCCCGGCGTGCAATCTATCACGCGGCCCGAAGCCGGGAACCGGTGCGGCGCCCGGGCCGCCCGTGCCTTGAAAACCAGGTTCGACGGCGTCGATCCCGTGGGCGGTCCTGCGCCGCAATCACGGCCGGCCTTCATACTGCGGCGACCATCACCCCTGCGCGGAGGGCACATCCCATGAGCCAGATCGGCAAGCCACCGGGCGACGACACGCTGATCCTTCACGGCTGCGAGCCGACCGGCTGTCCGCCGGCCTCGAAGCCGTGGGTGCTGGGCGCGGCGATCGTCGGCTCCAGCATGGCCTTCATCGATGGCACGGTGGTGAACGTCGCGTTGCCCGCGATCCAGGCCGATCTGCATGCGACCGCCTTCCAGGCCCAGTGGGTGGTGGAGTCCTATGCGCTCTTTCTTGCCGCGCTGCTGCTCGTCGGCGGGTCGCTGGGCGACCACTTCGGGCGGCGAAGAATCTTCGCGGTCGGCGTCGCGCTCTTCGCGCTGGCCTCGCTCGGCTGCGCGCTGGCGGGCGACGTGCGGCAGTTGATCCTGGCGCGCGCGGTGCAGGGTGTCGGCGGAGCCATGCTGGTGCCGGGCAGCCTGGCGCTCATCAGCGCATCGTTTCCCGAGAAGGAGCGCGGTCGCGCGATCGGCACCTGGTCGGGCTTCAGCGGCATCACGGCCGCCATCGGGCCGGTGGTGGGCGGCTTCCTGGTCGATCACTACTCGTGGATCTGGGCCTTCCTGGTCAACCTGCCGATGGCGGCCGTGGTGCTGCTGATCGTCTGGCGCCATGTGCCTGAAAGCCGTGGCGGCGCGGCCGCCGCGGAGCGGCTCGATCTCTGGGGCGCGGCGCTGGCCACGGTCGCGCTCGGCGGCATCGTCTATGCCTTCATCGAGGCGCCGACCCAGGGCTGGGGCTCGCCGTCCGTGCTGGCTGCGCTGCTCGGCGGCCTCGCCGCCAGCGTCGCCTTCGTCGTGGTCGAGTGGCGGGTGCGCTCGCCGATGCTGCCGCTGTCGTTGCTTCGCATCGGCAATTTCGGCGGCGCCAACCTGCTGACGCTGCTGCTCTATGCGGCGCTCGGCGGCGGGCTGTACTTTTTCCCGCTCAACCTGATCCAGGTGCAGGGCTACTCGGCGACGGTGGCGGGCGCGGCCCTTCTGCCGTTCATCCTGATCATGTTCGCGCTCTCGGGCTGGGCCGGACAACTGGTCGATCGCTTCGGCCCGCGCCTGCCGCTGGTGGTGGGGCCGAGCATCGCAGCCGTCGGTTTTGCGTTGTTCGCGGTGCCGGGTGTCGGCGCGAACTACTGGACCTCGTTCTTCCCGGCGGTGGTGGTGCTCGGCTTCGGCATGACGGTGACGGTCGCGCCGCTCACCACCACCGTGATGAACGCGGTCGGCGCGGATCTCGCGGGCATCGCCTCGGGCGTGAACAACGCGGTCTCGCGTGCCGCGGCGGTGCTGGCTATCGCGGTCTTCGGCGTGGTCCTGGCCTGGGCCTTCGACCTCCGGCTGGGGCAGGGCCTGCGCGAGCTCGGCGCCTCGGCCGAGACCACCGCCTTCGTGCAGGCCCAGCGCAGCCAACTGGCGGGCGCCGCCCTGCCGCCGGGCGCCGACGCGGCGGCGGCCGCGGCGCTCAGGCAGACGGTCAACGCCTCCTTCGTCTCGGGCTTCCGCTGGGTCATGCTGGTGTGCGCCGGCCTGGCACTGCTGAGCGCCCTGAGTGCCTGGATGCTCATCGGTCGCGATCCCGCGCGCAGCGCGCCAGACACCCGGATCCGCTAAGGCGAGCAATAGCCATACGTCTCATGGCCGATAGGCAATGAAGGGGCCCCCCTCCACACTGCGCTCGATGGCCCGCTCACCCCAGCTCTAGCCGAAGGAGGATTGGCAATGCACCAGGGTTGCTGCCGCGGCGCGCGATGGTGGCCGCTGCTCGCCGGCCTGCTCCTCGCGGCCTGCTCGAAAGGCCCCCAGCCCGGCGAAGTGCAGGACGAGGCGAAGATCGCCGGCCGCGATGCGGCCTCGTTCCCGCACGCCGGCGAGGACTACTTCCGCGACATGGACAACGGCGTCGCGCTGTCGCCGGAGGAGATCAAGGGCCGCAACATGTGGCTGGTCTGGAGCGGCGGCAACGACCGTTTCTGGACCCAGATGACCGACTACACCTTCGGCGCCTTCGACCTCCTGAAGGTGGTCAGCTCGCACCCGAGCCTGGGCTATTCGCGGGCCAATCGCTGGCAGTACTTCGGGCTTGTCAACGAGCCTTGCTTCGACAATGCCGCGGGGCCCGACAAGGCGCGCCGCGGCCTCTGGCTCGATGTGCGCAACAAGGACTGCGGACCCGACCCGTTCGAGAACGAGAGCAAGTACCCGGGCGTCGCGATCGGCTCGCGCGGCAAGCCGCTGGGCGACGGCACGACGCAGCCGGTGGGCTCCTTCTATGGGTGGGGCACCGGCATCGCCGGGCTGCGGCTGTTTCCGAACCCGGCCTTCGACGAGAAGGCCGCGAAGGCCTGGGACGCCGACAGGTATTACACCGACCCCAGCTACTACAACCGCAAGGACCTGGTGCGTCCGTATCGGGTCGGCATGTCCTGCGGCTTCTGCCACGTCGGGCCGAGCCCGGTGAAGCCGCCGGCCGATCCGAACAGCCCGAAGTTCGAGAACCTGAGCTCCTCGGTGGGCGCACAGTACATGTGGGTCGACCGGCTGTTCATCTTCAACGCGAACAAGGCCGAGGGGCGGACCAACTACATGTACCAGCTGGCCCACACCTACCGGCCGGGCACGATGGACACCTCGCTGGTCTCGACCGACGGCATCAACAACCCGCGCACCATGAACGCGGTCTACGACTTCCCGGCGCGGATGGAGATGGCGCGGCGCATCGGCCGCGAGAAGCTCGCGGGCGGAGAGCTCGACAACCGGCAGTTCAACGACTTCATCGCCAGCGGGCCGCTGACCGACTTCTTCTCGAAGGCCGATTCGGTGGTCTTCACGCCGCACGTGCTGAAGGACGGCGCCGACTCGGTCGGGTTGCTGGGCGCGCTGAACCGGGTGTACCTCAACATCGGACTCTTCAGCGAGGAATGGCTGCTGCACTTCAATCCGGTGGTCGGCGGCAAGACCATCACGCCGATCAAGATCGCCTCGGCACAGAAGAACTCGAGCTACTGGCAGGCGACCGAGGCCGGCACGCCGAACACCGCGCTGTTCTTCCTCAAGGCGGCGCAGCCCGACCGCCTGAAGGATGCGCCAGGCGGGGCCACTTACATGGCCGCGGACGACGCGACGCTGGAGCGCGGCAAGCTGGCCTTCGCCGACACCTGCGCACGCTGCCATTCGAGCAAGGCGCCGCCGCTGCCGGCCGCGCTCGAGCTCAGCCCGGCACGCTGCGCGGGCCCGGGTTACGTCGACTGCTTCAAGCGCTACTGGGGCTGGACCCAGACCGAGGACTACAAGGCGCAGATGCGCAAGATCGTGCAGGCGCCGGACTTCCTCAAGAGCAACTACCTGTCGACCGAGGCGCGCATCCCGGTCACGCTGCTGCGCACCAACGCCTGCAGTCCGCTGGCGACCAATGCGCTGGAGGGCAACATCTGGGACAACTTCTCGTCGCAGACCTACAAGAACCTGCCTTCGGTCGGCACCGTGACGCTCAGCGACCCCTTCACCGGCGAGCCCAAGCCCTACGCCATGCCGGCCGGCGGGCGCGGCTACACGCGCGTGCCCTCGCTGATCAGCGTCTGGTCGAGCGCGCCTTTCCTGCTGAACAACACGGTCGGCGACGCCAATGGCGATCCCTCGGTCGAGGGACGCATGAGGGTCTTCGACCAGTCGATCGAGCAGATGCTGTGGCCCGAGAAACGCAAGGCCGACGCGCTGCTCGGCGCCAGGGTGGGCGGCACCATCGACCGCACCACCGAGCGCAGCATGGTGACCATCCCGACCGGCTATGTGCCCGAGGCGCTGCAGCCTTTGCAGGGCGCGCTGCACCGCTGGCTGCCCTGGCTGGTGCAGAAGGACGGCGACATCGTGCTCGGCCCCATTCCGCAGGGCGTGCCGGTGAACCTGCTGGCCAATCTCAGGCTGCGCGCCGAGAGCGAAGGCCTGGGCGAGAAGGTCGAGCACGTGAAGGACGCCGGGGGGCTGCTGGTCAAGCTCAAGCTGGCGCTCGCGAGCGCGCCCGCCAGTGCCAGCGACGATGAGCTGCGCAAGCACTTCGCGGACCTGCGCGAGCCGATGCTCGAACTCAGCAAGTGCCGCGATTTCGTGGTCAACCGCGGCCACTACTTCGGCACCGCCGAATTCAATCGCCAGGAGGCCCTGAGCGTCGACGAAAAGGCCTTCGGCCGAGAGCCCGAACTGAGCGACGACGACAAGCGGGCGCTGATCGCGTTCCTGAAGACCTTCTGATCGCCATCGAAACGCGACGCATGGACGGCACCGACGCGAGCGACTGGGACTACGTCATCGTCGGTTCGGGTGCGGGCGGCGGGACCCTCGCGGCCCGCCTGGCCGAGGCCGGCATGCGGGTCTTCCTGCTCGACGCCGGCGGCGATCCGCGCGCCGGCGATGCGCGCATGCCGGACGACTACGACGTGCCGGCCTTCCATGCCTTCGCCTGCGAGAACCCGGCGCTGCGCTGGGACTTCCACGTCCGCCACTACGCCGACGAGGCCAGGCAGGCGAAGGACTGGAAATACCGGGCGGGGCAGGGCGTGCTCTATCCGCGCGCCGCCGGCCTGGGCGGCTGCACCTCGCACAACGCGATGATCTTCATGCTGCCGCATGCGTCGGACTGGAACCACATCGCGCGGCTCACCGGCGACCCGTCCTGGCGGGCGTCCCGCATGCGGCGCTATGCGCATCGCGTGGAGGACTGCCGGCACCGTCCGGTGTGGCGCGCGCTGCGGCATGTCGGCCTGGACCCGACCGGGCACGGCTGGGGCGGCTGGCTGCGAACCGAGAAGTCGATCCCGCTGTCCGTGCTCGGCGACACGGGCCTGGTGCGGGTGCTGCGCGACACCGCGAGCAGCTTCACCCGCGGCCTGCCGACGCCCTGGCGCAGCACCCTGCGCTGGCTGCGCGGCGGCCTGGGAGACCCGAACTCGCGGCGCCTGTGGCCCGGCAGCTTCGAGGGCCTCTGCTACACGCCGCTGGCGACCGCCGGACACCGCCGCAGCGGCGTGCGCGAACGACTGCTGGAGGTCGCGGCACGCCATCCCGMCCGGCTGCGCCAGCGACGGCGCGGGCGCGAAGCGCGAGGTGCGGGCCCGGCGGGAGGTGATCCTCTGCGGCGGCGCCTTCAACACGCCGCAGCTGCTGATGCTGTCGGGCATCGGCCCGGCGGCCGAGCTGCAGGCCCACGGCATTGCGGTGCGGGTCGATCTTCCCGGGGTCGGCGGCAACCTGCAGGACCGCTACGAGATCGCTGTCACGCACCGAATGCCGGCGCCGTGGGCGGTGCTGGAAGGCGCACGCTTCGATCGAGACGATCCGTTGTGGCGCCAATGGCAGCGCAGCCGCAGCGGCATGTACGCGTCCAACGGCGCCGCCCTCGGCGTGGTCCGGCGCTCGCGCGCTGCGTCGGGCCAGGAAGAGGAGCCCGATGTCTTCTGCATGGCGCTGCTGGCGCGCTTCGAGGGCTACTTCAGCGGCTTCTCGCATTGGATTCGCGACCAGCCCGACCAGTTGACCTGGGCCGTGCTGAAGGGCCACACGAAGAATCGCGCCGGCACCGTGCGGCTGCGCTCGGCCGATCCGCGCGACATGCCGCTGGTGAATTTTCGCTACTTCGAGGAAGGAAGCGACGCGGCCGGGGAGGACCTGAAAGCCGTGGTGCAGGCCATCCGCTTCGTGCGCGGCATGACGGCGCCGCTGCTGGCGAGCGGATGGATCGCCGAGGAACTGGCGCCGGGCCCTTCGACCGACAGCGACGAAGCCCTGGCCGACTATGTGCGCAATACCGCCTGGGGCCACCATGCCTCGTGCTCCTGCCCGATCGGCGACGCGAAGAAGGGCGGCGTGCTGGACAGCGCCTTCGCGGTCCACGGCGTGAAGCGGCTGCGCGTGGCGGACGCGTCGGTGTTCCCGCAGATCCCGGGCTTCTTCGTCGCCGCGGCCATCTACATGATCGCGGAAAAGGCGGCCGATGCTTTGCTCGACGAGGCGCGGCGCACACCTCTTTCGGCAAATTGACGAAGTGCGCCGAATGCGCTGAAACTTTGCGAACGACGGGGCTTCCCCGGAGGAGAAGGCACATGGCCCTTGACGTGCAGCAGCTGCTCGACATGTCGCAGCAGCAACTCGACGACCTGTTCCGCGCCAGCCCGCCGGGAGACATTCCGCACGGCGAGGCCGAGGGCACCGCGATCATCGCGCCCGGCACCCGCTACACCGAGTCGATCGCGAGGATCATCAACTTCTTCGGCTGGCAGGGGAAGGTCTTCGACGGCGGCAAGGGCTTGCTGAAGAACAAGGTCAGCATCTTCGGCGTGCAGGCCATCGTCGCCAGGGTCTACCTGGGCGAAAGCTGGCTCGACAACAAGCCGTGCATCGTGCTCGACTACTCGGACACCTCCATCGTGGCGCAGTGGATCCGCGACGAGATCCGGCTCATCGGGCCCGGTCTCTATCTCGGCAAGGTCTATTGGGGCAAGGAGCGGCTGATCGACTTCTGCCTCAAGTTCTGATGCAGTGACTCCCCAGTCCCATTTCATGGTGATCGCAGCGGTCGCCGATGGCCGCGAGGCCAGCCTGCGCAATCTGCTGGACACCCTGAACCTGAAGCCCGGCATGGCAGACCCCGGCAACGCGCTGATTCCGTTCGGTAGTTTCGAGCGCCTGCATTTCGCGCGCTTCGCGCTGCTGACCGACGGCACGCTCGGCGACCTCGAGGCCTTCGACCTGCCGCGGCCCCGGGTGTCGCCGCTCTACCTGGTCTTCCTCGGCGAATGCGACGGACCGATCGGCACCCAGCTGGCCGAGTTCGCGCAGCTCGCGGGCGAGGGCCTGCGGCGCATCTTTTCGCACTGCGAGGGCTTCGATGCCGACCGCGATCTGCTCGCATGGCTCAAGTCGCGCTCGGTGCCGGCGTCCGCCGGCTATGTCAACCGTATCGGCCGCACCGTGCGACAGATCCGCGAGGACAGCGCGCTGCAGCGTGCGCTGTCCGCCCAGGTGCCGCGCGACATCGCGGGCGAGACGGAAGAGCCCCAGGCCTTGCGCCACCGGCTGCTGGCTTTCGTGCAGGCCGAGCAGCTCGAGGGGCGGCTGCTGCTGACTTCGCCCGAGCGCACGCCCTCGGGCTGGCTGCTGCGCAACTTCCTGCATGCGATCACGCCGCCGCTCGCACTCCTGGGGCTGGTGCTGCTGGTGCTGCGGCTCCCGCTCCTGCTGCCGCTGCTTCTGGTGGCGGCCGCGTACCTGGTCTGGCAGCTGCGCCACCACGAAAGGACCGATCCGGAATTCTGCCCGCGGCCGGACCGCGCCGCGGTGGTCGAGATGCAGCGCCTCGAGGACCATGACCTCACCAACAGCTTCACGGCGCTGGGTGCGGTCAAGCCCGGGCTGTTCCGGCGCTGGCTCACGCAGTTCATCCTGTACGCGATCGACTACGCCTGCCGCCATGTCTTCGGCCGCGGCCATCTGGCGCGGGTGCAGACCATCCACTTCGCGCGCTGGGTATTCCTCGACGGCAAGTCGCGCGTGCTGTTCGCCAGCAACTACGACGGCAGCCACGAGAGCTACATGGACGACTTCATCAACAAGGTGGCCTGGGGCCTGAACCTGGTCTTCAGCAACGGCTTCGGCTGGCCGCGCACCGACTGGCTGCTGATGGGCGGTGCGCGGCACGAGCTGCGCTTCAAGTACTACCAGCGCCGGCACCAGTTGCCGACCCAGGTCTGGTACAAGGCCTACCCGGGCCTCACGCTGACCGACCTCGAGCGCAACCGATGCATCCGCGAGGGCTTCGAGGTGCACACGATGACCGACGACCAGGCACTGGCCTGGCTGAGGCTGCTATGAGCGCCGCGCCGGGCCGCCCCAAGCAAGCTCGCACCGCAGTGCGAAGCACGGAGGTTGCCTTGTGAGCCCGCAAGCGGCCGAGTTCGACGACATCCAGGGCCTGGTTCGCTTCGGCTACAAGCGCCTGACCCAGGCCTGCTTCCTGCTGCTGCGCGTGACCGATCCGGCGGCCGCGCGCGCCTGGCTGGCGCGGGCGCCGGTCAGCAGCGCGAAGACGCAGCAGCCGCCACCGGCCACCGCGCTGCAGATCGCCTTCACCAGCGCCGGTTTGCAGGCGCTCGGCGTTCGGCAGGACGTCATCGAGGGCTTCTCGCACGAGTTCATCGTCGGCATGGCGAGCGATGCCAGCCGCGCCCGGCGCCTCGGCGACCTCGGACCGAACGATCCGGCTGCATGGCAATGGGGCGGGACGCCGGAGCAACTGCCGCACGTGCTGCTGATGCTCTACGCGGTGCCGGGCGGCCTCGAGGACTGGCAGCGCAGCGTGCTGTCCCAGTGCGAGCTGGGCTTCGAGTTGGTGGCGTGCCTCGATACCTCCGACCTGGACGGCGTCGAGCCCTTCGGATTCGTCGACGGCATCTCGGAGCCGTCGATCGACTGGCAACGCCAGCGACCGGTGCGCGACGAGGAGCGCGGCCACTACAGCAATGTCTCGTGCCTGGGGGAGTACCTGCTGGGCTACCCGAACGAATACGGCGGCTACACCGACCGGCCTTTGCTCGATGCCGACCGCGACCCCGAGACGATGCTGGCGCGGGCCGAGGAGGCCCCGGACAAGGCCGACCTGGGCCGCAACGGCAGCTACCTGGTGCTGCGCCAGCTGCAGCAGGACGTCGCCGGCTTCTGGCGCTTCATGGACGCCCAGGTCGGGGGCGACCCCGCGCTTCGCAAGCAGCTGGCCGAGACGATGGTGGGGCGAACGATGGATGGCGAGGCGCTGATCGGCGACACCGGCGAACGCATCCCCGGCGAGGACGACCCGCGCAACAGCTTCACTTACGCCAGCGATGGCGGGGGCCTGCGCTGCCCGATCGGGGCCCACATCCGGCGCAGCAACCCGCGCAACGCCGACCTGCCGCCGGGCCGGCCGGGTTTTCTTTCCTGGGCCCGGCGGACACTGGGCTTCGACGCCCCGGCTCTGGCGGCGGACAAGGTCTCGTCGACCCGCTTCCACCGGCTGCTGCGGCGCGGCCGCGAATACGGCGCCGGGGTGTCGATCGAACAGGCCCTGTCCTGCGCGCCTGGCGGCGATGCCACCGGCCTGCACTTCATCTGCCTGGGCGCCAACATCGCGCGCCAGTTCGAGTTCGTGCAGTCGGCCTGGCTGTCGGGCCTGCACTTCGACGGCCTGTCCGACGAAAGCGACCCGCTGATCGGCCACCACCTGCCGCGCGACGATGGCACGCCGACCGATGGCTTCTCGATCCCGCTCGACTCCGGCCCCGACCGCCGCGTCTGCGGCCTGCCGCAGTTCGTGACGGTGCGCGGCGGCGCCTACTTTTTCCTGCCCGGCCTGCGGGCCCTGCGCTACCTGTCGAAGGTGCAACCATGAACTCGAATGCCAGCCGCCCGGCGCCGAAGGCCAACACCGGTTCGGTCTGGCGCAATGTCGTGAGCGATTCGGGCATGGCGCTGATCCGGCTGGAGCGCCGCTTCGATCCCTTGCTGCGGCCGGCCTTCGATGCCTTCCTGCGCGATCCGCTGGCGCGCTTCACGACCGCCCTGATCAACAGCCGGCGCAGCAATGAAGGCCTGGCGATCGCCGAGGAGCGGCCGATGCCCGACGAGGAGAGTTTCACAGACTCGATCGTCAAGAGCTTCACGCGCCAGATGACCGACCTCTGGAAGCCCGGCGGCTTCGAGCGCGGCGGCAACACCAAGACCCAGGGCATCGTGCGCGGCGAGCTCACGGTGCACGAGGACATCCCCGCGCACATGAAGCGCGGCATCTACGCCACGCCGCAGACCTTCCGCTGCTGGGTCCGTTTCTCGGGGCCCGGGCCCTACATCACGCCGGACATCGACGATGTCGGCTTCATGAGCATCAGCATCAAGCTGATGGGCGTGCCGGGGCCGAAGCTGATGGAGGACGAGCAGCACACGCTCGACATGTTCGCGGTCTCGACGCCGACCTTCGTCACGCCCGACGCCCGGTGCAATGCGGCGCTGCAGCGCGAGAGCGTGAAGAACGCGCAGATCTTCTACTTCGTGAACCTGCGCGACCCGCACGTGCTCGACCTCGTGATGCAGTCGCTCTTCATCAAGACCCAGAGCAGCCCCTTCGAAGCGCCGTACTTCAGCTGCGTGCCCTACCTGATGGGGGAGGGCCAGGCGATGCAGTACTCGGTCTGGCCGAAGTCGACGAAGCGCACGCCGATCCCGCGGTTGCCGCTGCGCCCGCCCGACGACTACCTGCGCCAGGCGATGGTGTCGGCGCTGGCCAATGACGATGTCGAGTTCGACATCCGGCTGCAGATGCAGACCGACCCGCACCTCATGCCGATCGAGAACGCCGGCGTGCTGTGGCCCGAAAAACTCTCGCCGCGCGTCACGGTGGCGACCCTGCGGCTGCCGCGGCAGCGCTTCGATTCGCCGGCGCAGATGGAATTCGCCAAGCGGCTCTCGTACAACCCCTGGCACACGATCGCCGAGCACCGGCCGCTCGGCAACCAGAGCCGGGCGCGCAAGCGGATGTACTGGGAACTCGCGAAGCTGCGGCACACGATGAACGCGGTGCCGCACTGCGAGCCGACGGGGGACGAGGTGTTCGAGTGAGCATCTCGTAGCAGTTTTTCAAGTACGCCTTGCATCGTACGGACAAGCACGCATAGGCCCTCCCGGAGGGCGCTCCTAAGATTTGCGCCAGGAACAGCGCAGGTGAGTCCGCCTCGTGGTTTGGCTGCCGCTCGATGCTCCGTGCCCGCCATCGCCGCGCCCGCGCAGGACTTCAGCCGCTCGCGTTGCCACCTCTTGAAGTTCAAATTTCAGCCGCTGCGGGGCCTCATGCGCGCGGCTTCCAGTTGTGCAACCAAGGGAGAAGAAATCAATGAAATCGAAAGACATCCATGACCTGATCGGCGGGCTCGGCATGGCGGGCGCCGGCGCCTTCTTCGCGATCTACGGAAGCCAGTACACGATGGGCACGGCCGCCCGCATGGGGCCGGGCTTCTTTCCCGTGATCCTTGGCGGGATCCTGGCCGTCCTCGGATTGCTGATCGCGCTGCCGGCGTGGTGGCGTCGAGGTGAGGCCATCGTGGTCCAGTGGAGCAACCTGTTCTGGTCGGTACTGGGCGTGGTGGCATTCGCCGCCATGCTCAAGGCCGTGGGCATCGTCGTGGCGTCGTTCGCCACCTGCCTGATCACGCTGGTTCCCACTCGCATGGCACTGAGGCTGCGCTTGCTGGTGAGCGCGGCAATTGCCGGTCTGACGACGCTGATGTTCGTTGTCGGCCTGCGCATGACCCTGCCGACCTGGCCCTGGCAAGCCTGAAGGAACAGCACATGGAACTGTTCAGCAATCTCTGGATGGGCCTCGGGGTGGCGGCACAGCCGATGAACCTCTGGTACTGCTTCTTCGGCGTTTTCCTCGGGACCCTCGTGGGCGTGCTCCCCGGCATCGGCGCGTTGGCTGCGATCTCGCTCTTGCTGCCCGTCACGTATCACATCCCTCCGACCTCGGCCATCATCATGCTGGCGGGCGTCTACTACGGGGCGCAATACGGCGGGTCGACCGCGGCCATCCTGCTCAATCTGCCCGGGACGCCTTCATCGGCCGTCACTTGCCTCGATGGGTATCCGATGGCCAAGAGCGGGCGGGCCGGGCTGGCACTGTTCGTCACCACCATCGCGTCGCTGGCCGGGGCCATGGTGGGCCTGGTGCTGCTGGTGCTTTTTTCGCCGGCCATCGCCGAGCTCGGGTTGAAGTTCGGGCCCACCGAGTTCTTCTCGATGATGCTGCTGGGTCTGGTTGCCGCATCCTCGATGAGCGGCGGGTCGGCGGCCAAGGGCATGGCGACGGTGATCCTCGGCCTGCTGCTGGGCACGATCGGCACCGACGTCAACTCCGGCACACCGCGCTATGACTTCGACATTCCCGAACTGCAGGACGGCATCAATCTGGTGGCCCTGGCCATGGGTCTGTTCGGTGTGGCGGAAGTGGTGCGCAGCATCAATTCGGCCGATACCCACAAGCAGCCGGACAAAGTGCCGATGCGGGCGATGGTTCCGTCTCGTCGCGAGATCACCGACACGATCAAGCCCATGCTTCGCGGTTCCGCGTTGGGCTCGGCGCTGGGGGCGTTGCCCGGTGTGGGGCCATCCATCGCCGCCTTCATGGCGTATGCGATCGAAAAGCGGGTCGCCAAGGATCCGAGCCGATTCGGCAAGGGCGCGATCGAAGGCATCTGTGCGCCCGAGTCCGCCAACAATGCCTCCGCGCAGACGGCCTTCGTGCCGTCGCTGTCGCTGGGCATTCCCGGCGACGCGGTGATGGCCGTGATGCTGGGAGCGCTGATCATCCACGGCATCGCGCCCGGACCGATGCTGATCGGCCAGCAGCCCGAACTCTTCTGGGGCCTGGTGGCGAGCTTCCTGATCGGCAACGTCATGCTGGTGTTCCTGAACCTGCCGACCATCGGCCTCTGGGTGGCGCTGCTGCGCATTCCCTTTGCCTGGATGTACCCGGCCATCCTGGTGTTCGTCGCTCTGGGCGTGTACAGCGTCAACAGCAATCCCTTCGACATCTACCTGGTGGCTGCGCTGGGCGTGCTGGGCTATGCGTTGATGGTGCTGAGGTTCGAGCCTGCGCCCTTGCTTCTGGGTTACATCCTGGGTCCGATGCTCGAGGAAAACCTGCGCCGTGGCCTGCTGCTGTCACGCGGCGATCCCGTCATCTTCATCGACCGTCCCATCAGTGCCACGCTGCTCGCGATGACCGCGCTGCTGCTGGTGTGGACCGCGTGGGGCGCGGTGCGCAAGCACATCGCCGACAGGCGGGGCCTGGACGCGGCCGAAGGTCCGGGCTGAGCAGGCCGTGGCGCCGTGGCGCAGGCCGCTTCGGCTTTCGGGCCTTGTCAGGTTAGCCTCCAGGCAAACCACCGAGCATCGACATGATCGTCCACACCTTCGGCCCTGCCTGGAACTGCATCGACCTGAGTCCGTTCGTCGTCAAGCTTCTGACCTGGCTGCGGATGGCCGAACTGCCGTGCATCACGCAGGTCGCCAATGTGCGCAAGATGGGCAACGACAAGCTGCCGGCCTTGACGCTGGACGACGGCCGGCTTCTCAATGATTCGCAGCAGATCATCGACATGCTGCGCCAGTTGCATCGGGACCCGCTGGGCGAGCGGCGCTGGAGCCCGTCCGAGCGGGCGGTGGCGCGCGCCTGGCGATCCCTGTTCGAGACCGACCTCTATTTCGCCGCCTACTACCAGCGCTGGGTTCCGGACCCGAACTTCGCGATCCTGATGCCGGTCATGGCCGACTACATGGGCTCGCTGGGCGTGCCCGCGTTCGTGCGCCCGTGGGCAGTCAAGGCGGTGCGGCGCAACGCGCTGGCCCAGCTCAAGGCGCAAGGCACCGGCCGGCGACCCATCGAGCAAATCCACGCCATGGCGGACCGCGGCTATGCCGCGGCAAGCGACTTCCTGGTCGACAAGCCGTACTTTCTGGGCGACCGGCCGAGCGAACTCGATGCGACCGTCTTCGCTTTCCTTCACACGCTGTTGCAGCCTCCCTTCGATTCCCCGCAAAAGGAACTGGTGGCCGGCCGATCAAACCTCGTGGGCTATCACCGGCGGATGCTGGCGCAGTATTGGCCGGAGCGGGAGGCGGTGTCGACTTGAACCTGTTCCATCGTCTGCGAAGCCAGCGCTTCCCGGTGCCCGGCACAAGCGCTATCTCCACTACGTGATCTGAGCATCCGCCTCAGAGTTGCTTCGTCGTCAGCCGTTCGACGAACTGATCGACGGCGCGCTCCGCCTGTTCGATCGACCGGATCAGCCGTTCGCCGCCGAACTCGTCGTATTCCACCGCGGCGTCGAAGACCTCGGTGATGCCGATGTAGCCCAGCGCGGTGCGCACGCTGGATTCGGCGTGATTGAGGTGTGCAATGCGCTGAACGTCGCCATAGCCGAAGTCGCCGCGCGAACCCAGCAACACCACGCGTTTGCCGGCATCGGACAGCAGGGGCCAGTACGGCACCTCGCCCCGCGCACGGTCGAAACCGAACGTGCGGCCCACGCGAACGACGTTGTCGATGTAGGCCTTGAACTGCGCCGGCACGCTGAAGTTGTACATCGGCAGCCCCACGACGATCAGGTCGGCCGCGAGCAACTGGTCCACCAGGCGATCGCTTTCCGCGAGGACGTCATGCATCCATGGCTCGCGCGCCTCGGGTTTCGTGAACGCCGCGTGGATCCATGGTCCCGTGACGTGCGCGGGCGGCGACCGACCCACGTCGAGGTACTCGATCGGGTCGTCGGGCCGCGAAGCGCGCCAGCGCTCGACGAAGCGGGCAGAGAGCCTGCGTGTGTGTGAACCATGGGGATCGATGCCGGAGCGGCCGGCACGGGCACTGGCGTCGATATGAAGAATCTGTGTCATCGGGGAGCTTTCGTTGGACATAATGGATGAGTTATTTTTTTGTTTCTCATTGAGAAAGGCATCAGGGTCTTTGCATTTTCAAATGTCGAATTGACGATGACAAACGATGATTTTTTGCCTCTAGATGAATTGAATTCATCTGTTCGAAGCCCCAGGCGATTGCCTCCGCTGTCGTCGCTGCGCGCATTCGAAGCCGCCGCAGCCCACCTCAGTTTTCAGCGCGCCGCGCGCGAGCTGTCCGTCACGCCGACGGCGATCAGCCATCAGGTGCGTAGCCTCGAAGAGGCGCTCGACCAGCCGCTGTTTCGCCGGCTCACGCGTCAGCTTGCATTGACGCCTGCTGGCGAACGACTTTTCGTTGCCGTGCGCGAAGGGCTGGACATGGTCGACGCGGGCGTTCGCTCCGCACGCGCACGAAGCGCCCGCGAGACGGTGACGCTGACCACCCACGCCGCCTTCGCCGCCAAATGGGTGCTGCCGCGGATGGCCAGCTTCCGGGCCGCATGCCCCGGCATCGAACTGCGCCTCCATGCGAGCGACGCCGTCGTCGATCTGACGCGCGAAGAGGCCGATCTCGCGATCCGCTCGGGGTCGGGGCGGTGGCCCGGACTGGTGACCGAAGCGCTGATCGCCGAACGATATGCGCCCGTGTGCAGTCCGCATCTGGGCCTTCGCCGCGCGCAGGACCTGGCGAAGATGCCACTGATCCACTTCGACTGGCAGGCACGGGCGCATGCGCCCGCGACTTGGATGCGCTGGTTCGACGAGGCCGGCATCGCGCCGCAAGGACGGCACGGCGGCAGGACGCGAGAAAAGGGCGGGAAGGGCGATCTGTCGTTCTCGGACGAGACGCACGCGATGCTCGCCGCATTGGCGGGCCACGGCGTCGCCTTGCTGAGCTTGACACTGTCCGCCGACGAACTGCGAAGCGGCGCATTGCTGCAACCGTTCGGGCCGATGCTCTCGACAGGCAGCTATTTCCTCGCGGCGGCAAATGGGCGCGAGCGCGAGCCTGCGATCCACGCGGTGTGGCGCTGGGCCGCGGGCGAAGCGGCGCGTCAGGGATAACGAAGCGGCACGGCGAGCCTCAGGCGGCCATCGAAGGCGAGAGGTCGATGCCGCACGGACCACTTCGCCATCATGCGCTCGAAGATCAGCACTGCTGAGCCTTGCCGCCAGCCAAGTGGACTGCGGCGCCGCACTGCAAGCCGACGGGAGCCGAGGTGTTCGAATAGCTGCGAGAACAGCCGTCCTTTTCTCGCCCCGGCTTGCGAGCCCGCGCGTTCCCGAGCCCAATGGCGTCAGGTGCGGCGCCGGCCCCGGGGCGTACCGGCGCCGCCGCCAGTCCGACATCCGAAAGGTGGCCGCCGATGAAGCACTTCCTCATCAAGTACCAGTTCAAGGACGGCACGGCCGAGGCATGGCATGAGCACATTCGCCAGTTCATCGCCTGGCTGGACACCGAGCCGGCCGTGAAGGGCAAGATCTCGTACCGCTGCCTGAAGGAGCGGGATGGCGCCGGCTACTACCATCTGGCCGCCGCGTCGGACGAGCAGGCGATCAAGGCCTTGCAGAGCCAGGATTTCTTCAAGCGCTATACCGAGGAAAGCAAGCGCGTCGCCGGCGGCGAGGTCGAGGTCGTGCCGCTGGAGTTGATCGCGCAGACGTCTTGAGGTGGGTCGATCAGGCGGGGAACTCGACGCCGCGCTGGCCGGCGCGCCAGGGCGGGTACTTGTCCATCACGCGCGCAAAGACCGCTGCCTCGAGCCGCGCGGCCAGCCAGGCGTGCAGGCGCGGCCAGGGCTGCGAGTCGAACCAGGCCGCATCGACCTGCGCGAACTGCCGCACGAACGGCGAAATTGCGATATCTGCAAGCGCCGGCTTGTCGCCATGCAGACAGCGCTGGGGCTGCAGCAGCGCGTCGAGCCGCGCGAGGAAGAGAGCGCCTTGTGCGCGATGTGTTTTGGCATCGGCGATCGGCTGCCGCTCCGGGTACTTGTAGCCATCCAGATGCCGCTTGAAATCGCCATCGCACATGGCGATCAGCGCCAGCATCTGGTCCAGCGACGAGAGGCTGGGGCGCAGCCAGCCCTCGGGGTCGTTGCGCCGCAGCGCCCACAGCATGATGTCCAGGCTCTGGTCGATGACGCGCCCGTCGATGTCGACCAGCACCGGCACCGTGCCCTTCGGCGAGGCGGCCAGCAGTTCAGCGGGCTTGTCGCGCAGCACGACCTCGCGCAACTCGCAGCGCTGGCCGCTCGCCGCGATCGCCATTCGGGCCCGCATCGCATACGGGCAACGCCGGAACGAGTAGAGGATCGGCCGCGCGGCCGCGCTCAGATCAGCCGCTGGATCGCCTTCTTGCGCCATACGAAGCGGTAGTAGCAGGCCTGCAGCGTCAGCATCGCGGTGAAGGCCACCGGATAGGAAATCCAGATGCCGTTCAGGCCCAGGCGGTGGCTCATCCCCCACGCCACCGGCACCTCGATCAGCGCGATGCAGAAGATCGAGATCGCGGTCGGCACCAGGACCGAGCCGCTGGCGCGCATGATCCCCGACAGGGCCGCGCCCATGCCGAAGATCACGGTGCTCCACAGCATGATGTGCAGCAGCGTCTGCGCCACCTCGATCACCGGCTCACTGGTGATGAAGAAACCCATCAGCGGCCGCGAGAACAGGTAGCCCAGCACCACCAGCGAGCCGGTCAGCACCAGGTTCATCAACAGCGCGGTGCGGGTGATCGCGCCGAGGCGCTGCACCTGGCCGGCGCCGATCGCCTGGGCGCCGAGGATCGAGGCCGTGATCGCGATCGAGATCGCCGGGAACTGCACGTAGGCCACCACCTGGTTGACCGCGCCATAGGCCGCGGTCGCATCGGAGCCGTAGGCATTGACGAAGGACAGCAGCGCGATCTCGGCCAGCGACACGACGATCATCTGGACGCCGGTCGGCACGCCGACCTTGAGCACCGCCTTGAGCAGCGCCGGACGCACGCGCAAGTGCCGCACGAAGTCGGCATCCGGCGCCAGCGGGCTCTTCTTGCGCCGAAGATGGAAGGCCAGCCAGGCGGTCGCGACCACGAAGGAAACCACGGTGGCCCAGGCGCCGCTGGCCACGCCGAGCTGCGGCAGGCCGAACCAGCCCCTGATCAGCGCCGGCGTGATCACCAGGCCCAGCGCGGTCGAGATCATCAGCGTGTAGAGCGGGGTCACGGTGTCGCCGACGCCGCGCAGCATGGCGGTCGACAGCAGGAACACAAACAGGCCCGGCATCGCGATCAGGATGATGCGCGCGTAGCGGGTGGCGTCGACCAGGATGTCGGCCGGCGTGCCGAGCAGCTTCAGCATCGGTTCGGTGAAGATGCCGCCGAAGAGCGCGACACCGAGGCCGAACAGGATGCCCACCGTGAGCGTCGTGCCGGCCACCGCGCGCGCCTTGTCGGGCTCGCGCGCGCCCCAGGCCTGGCCGATCAGCACCGAGGCGCCAGCCCCGAGGCCGATCGTGAAGGCGATGAAGAAGAACATGATCGGGAAGAAGCCCGACACCGCCGCCAGCGCGCGCACACCGAGCATCTGCCCCAGGTAGACGTTGTTGAGCGTGCCCGAGAGCGACTGCAGGATGTTGCTCAGCAACATCGGCGCGAGGAACAGCAGGAACACCTTCCACAGCGGCTTGGACGCCATCGCGGCCATGCGCGCATTGGCGGGCGGGGCGACCGGCGGCGGCACCGTGTCGGCGGCGGCGGCGACGGCCGGGTCGACGGCGCTCATTGCTGGCTCCAGGCCGATGCGGCGAGCTTGTGGAGCTGGGCGCCGACGTCCTCGGGCCAATCCGCGACGCATTGCCCGAAGCGCTCGCGGTCGCCGGCGAACAGCGCGCGCGTGGCTTCCTCGAAGCCGGGCAGGGAGCCGGCGATCGCGGTCATGAATCGATAGGCGGATTCGCGCGCCGCACGTACGGCGTCACGGTCGGCGTTGACGCGGCTGGCCTCCTGGACCAGGCGCCGAA
The DNA here is from genome assembly GCF_056403395.1 of Variovorax sp. P2_H12. Lineage (NCBI taxonomy): Bacteria > Pseudomonadati > Pseudomonadota > Betaproteobacteria > Burkholderiales > Comamonadaceae > Variovorax > Variovorax sp. P2_H12. The sequence continues at coordinate 288,271 of NZ_JBFUFO010000001.1, forward strand.
GCGCCACGGAAGCGCCGCCGGGCTGGCGGTTGAGCCAGTCCCAGTGGCGCGGAAGCAGGGTGACCTCGCGCGCCACGACGCCCAGCTTGGGACGGCCTACGCCGCGCGGCGCCTCTGCAGGCGCCTCGGCGCTGGCCGCCGGTGTCGCGGCGCCGGCCCTGTGATGCACATCGAAGTCGAGCAATTCGCCCGTCTGTTCGTCGAACACGAGGCAGGGCGCATCGTCTTCCCGCTCGCGCAACTGCGCGAGCACGTCAGCCGTGCTGCCGTGGGCGATGCGCTTCAGGTCGGCAAAGACGATCAGGTTGAGGGGGGCGGAATCGGACGGCATGCTGGTTTTCTTTGTTATCGAGGGGGCCGGGCAGGAAGGAGGCTCGTAATCTACCCGCTGGCGAGCCTCGAGCGTCACGGTGCGTGGTACCCGCGTTCGCCGACACACTGGCGTTCCTCGCGCCAGAGGGCGAGGAGCTTCTCGACTTCGGCGCCACGGTCGAAGGCCGGGTCGTCGCTCTCCTTGATCCGGTCGACCACTTCGAAGCGAAAGTGCGCCGCGCCGTGTTCGATCCAGTCGCGCAGCAGCGCCTTGTTGCGGTGCGAGCGCAGGCCAAGCTCGAAGCGCGCGCGGTTCAGGGCACCCTCGACATCCAGGCTGCCGGCCATGTAGCTGCGGCCGTTCAAGGTGTTCGTGATGGCCAGGACCCCTGCCGGTCGCAGGGCGTCTTTGTACGTTCGCGTCAGGGCGCGCCGCGTTTCTTGTGGCAAGTTCATGCTCGCATATTACCCGGGTAAATTTAATTCTTCAATATACCCGGGTAAAAATAAAAAACTCAACCTTCCCGCAGGCGCCGCCAGCCCCGACGGATGCGGCGTCTCAGCGCCCGCGCAAGGCGCCAGGCACGGCTCTCGCGAACGCGCGTCAGCACGCCGTCCTTCCAGTTTTTCCAGCGCGGATAGAAACGCGCGAACCATGGGATGCGCATCAGCGCCGGCTCGACCAGCTGGAACAGCCGTGCCAGGATCGCGGTGCCCACCAGCTTGGCACCGAGCAGCAGCAGCAAGGCGCTCACGGCGTGCCCTTCGCCGAGCAGGAAGAGTCCGAAAAGCTTGACCGGCAGCAGCATCAGTGCCGGCAGAAAGAAGGCCAGCACCGCGCCCCAGGGAGGCAGCGCACGCACCGCGGTCTCGATGCGCGCCCAGATGCGCAGCCGCGCCAGCCGGGCTGCGCCGCGGGCCAGCGGCTCCCAGCCCCACTCCTCGAACAGCAGCACCGGCACCAGCAGCGCCATGCCGATCAGGCTCAGGAGTTTCTTCAAGATACGCATTCGGCGCCATTGTCCCCTTGGGGCCTATGGCAAACTTCCGCGCTTTATCCGGCAGGCGCCAAGAGCGCCGTCGTCCCTGGGACTTTCCTCCTCATCCATGCAGAAAATCATTCGCCAGCTCGCGGCCGAGATCAAGGTCGGCGAGCACCAGGTGAAGGCTGCCGTCGAGCTGCTCGACGGCGGTGCCACCGTGCCCTTCATTGCCCGCTACCGCAAGGAGGTCACCGACGGCCTCGACGACATCCAGCTGCGTGAACTCGAGGCCCGCCTGTCCTACCTGCGCGAGCTCGAGGATCGCCGCGCCGCGGTGCTGAAGAGCATCGACGAGCAGGGCAAGCTCACCCCTCAACTGCGCAGCGCGATCGAATCGGCGCCCACCAAGCAGGAGGTGGAGGACCTTTATCTGCCCTTCAAGCAGAAGCGCCGCACCAAGGGCCAGATCGCGCGCGAATTCGGCATCGAGCCGCTGGCCGACAAGCTGCTGGCCGATCCCACGCTGGATCCGGCCGTCGAGGCGCAGGCCTTCCTGCAGCCGGCCACGACGCTGGACGACGGCAAGCCGGGTCCGGATTTCTCAACCGTCCCGGCCGTGCTCGATGGCGTGCGCGACATCCTTTCCGAGCGCTGGGCCGAGGACGCCCCGCTGGTGCAGCGCCTGCGCGAGTGGCTCTGGGCCGAGGGTCTGCTCAAGTCCAGCCTGATGGCAGGCAAGGACGAGAACAACGCCGACATCGCCAAGTTCCGCGACTACTTCGACTACGACGAGCCGATCGGCCGCGTGCCCTCGCACCGTGCGCTCGCGGTGTTCCGCGGCCGCGCGCAGGAGATCCTCGACGCCAAGCTGGTGCTGCCGGTCGAGCCCGAGCCGGGCAAGCCCTCGATCGCCGAGGGCAAGATCGCGCTGCACCTCGGATGGAGCCATGCGGGCCGCCCGGCCGACGACCTGATCCGCAAGTGCGTGGCCTGGACCTGGCGGGTCAAGCTGGCGCTGTCGACCGAGCGCGACCTGTTCACGCGGCTGCGCGAAGAGGCCGAGAAGGTCGCCATCAAGGTCTTCGCCGACAACCTGCGCGACCTGCTGCTGGCCGCGCCGGCCGGCCCGCGCGTCGTGATGGGCCTGGATCCGGGCATCCGCACCGGCGTCAAGGTGGCGGTGGTCGATGCCACCGGCAAGCTGGTCGAGACCGCGACCGTCTTTCCGCACGAACCGCGCAAGGACTGGGAAGGCTCGCTGCACACGCTCGGCAAGCTGTGCGCCAAGCACGGCGTGAACCTGATCGCGATCGGCAACGGCACCGCCAGCCGCGAGACCGACAAGCTGGCCGCCGACCTGATCAAGCTGCTGGCCAAGATGACGGCGCAGGCCGGCGCGCCGGACGTCAACGTCGACAAGGTGGTGGTGAGCGAGGCCGGTGCCTCGGTCTACTCCGCCAGCGAGTTCGCCTCGCAGGAGATGCCGGACGTCGATGTCAGCCTGCGCGGCGCCGCCAGCATTGCGCGCCGCCTGCAGGACCCGCTGGCCGAACTCGTGAAGATCGATCCGAAGTCGATCGGCGTCGGCCAGTACCAGCATGACGTGAACCAGAGCGAACTCGCGCGCACGCTGCACGCGGTGGTCGAGGATTGCGTGAACTCGGTCGGCGTCGACCTCAACACGGCCAGCGTGCCGCTGCTGTCGCGGGTCTCGGGCCTGTCGGCCAGCGTCGCCAAGGCGGTGGTGCGCTGGCGCGAAGCCAACGGCGCCTTCGCCAGCCGCCAGCAGCTGCTGGACGTCAGCGGCTTCGGCGCCAAGACCTTCGAGCAGAGCGCGGGCTTCCTGCGCATCCGCGGCGGCAGCAATCCCCTCGACATGACCGGCGTGCACCCGGAAACCTACCCGGTGGTCGAGCAGATGATCGAGAAGTCCGGCAAGCCGGTGGCGGAGCTGATGGGCCGCGCCGACATGCTCAAGACCCTGAAGCCCGAGCTGTTCGCCAACGAGAAGTTCGGCGTCATCACGGTCAAGGACATCTTCGGCGAACTCGAGAAGCCCGGCCGCGACCCGCGCCCCGACTTCAAGGTGGCGCGCTTCAACGACGGCGTCGACGACATCAAGGACCTGGTCGAAGGCATGGTGCTCGAAGGCACGGTGAGCAACGTGGCGCAGTTCGGTGCCTTCGTCGACCTGGGCGTGCACCAGGACGGCCTGGTGCACGTGAGCCAGCTCTCGCACAAGTTCGTCAACGATGCGCGCGAGGTGGTCAAGACCGGCGACATCGTCAAGGTCAAGGTGATGGAGGTCGACGTCGCTCGCAAGCGCATCGGGCTGTCGATGAAGCTCGACGCCGCGCCGGCGCGCCGCGATGGTCCGCGCGACAACCGCTTCGAAGGCGCGGGACGCGGCCAGCAGGCGCCGCGCCGCGACAACTCGCCGCAGCCGGCCGGCCAGATGGCCTCGGCCTTCGCCAAGCTGCAAGGGCTGCGCAAGTAAGTGGCCGCCGTGGGCCGGAGCGCACGATTCTTGCCCGTGGACCGGACATGAAAGCGCTTCGGATCTACGCCGGCCCGGCGGCCCGCGAACACATCGCTGGCCATGGCCTGCGGCCGGCAGACGTGCGCACCATCCCGGGGGCTGCCGGCGGCCCCAAGGGATTGGTGCTCGGGCCGATCGACCGCTTCCTGTTCGGCGACTGGCTGCCGCGTTCTTCGCAACCGGTCGACCTGGTCGGCGCTTCCATCGGCGCCTGGCGGCTGGCCAATGCCTGCCTGAGCGAACCCCGGAGCGCCTTCGAGCAGTTCGAGCACGGCTACATCCATCAGCATTTCGAGGTGCCGCCGGGCCAGAAGCGGCTGAGCGCGAAGCAGGTCAGCGCGCAGTTCGGCGAAGGGCTGCGCAGTTTCTACGGCGGCCGCTCGGCCGAGGTGCTCGGGCATTCGCGCTACCGGTTGCATGTAATCACCTCGCGCGGCCGGCACATCCTCGGGCGCGAGGGCAGGGCGCGCACGCCGGTGGGCTACCTGGGCGCCTTCCTCACCAACAGCGTGCACCGCAAGGGCCTGGGCGCCTGGCTCGAGCGCGTGGTGTTCTCGACGCCGGGGGCGGCGCTGCCTTTCGGCACGCGGGATTTCCGCACGCGCCAGGTCGCTCTGGTCGAAGCCAACTTCGAGCTCGCGCTGCAGGCCTCGTGCTCGATCCCGTTCATGCTCGAGGCGGTGCACGACATCCCGGGCGCGCCGCCCGGCGCCTACTGGGACGGCGGCATCACCGACTACCACCTGCACCTGGACTACGGCAACACCGAGGGCATCGTGCTGTATCCGCATTTCCAGCGGGCGGTGGTGCCGGGCTGGCTCGACAAGGGGCTCAGGTGGCGCCACAAGCCCACGGGATTCCTCGACCGCATGGTGGTGCTGGCGCCGGATCCGGAGTGGGTCAAGGGCCTGCCGAACGGCAAGCTGCCCGACCGCAACGACTTCCTGCGCTACGGCAGCGATCTGCCATCGCGCATCGTGGCCTGGAGCGCGGCGGCCCGGGAGTCGCAACGGCTGGCGGACGAATTCGCGCAGTGGCTGGAAACGGGCTGCAGCGTGCGCGAGGTGCAGCCGCTCTAGGCATGACGGCGCTACAGTCTACGGACGCACTGCCTCTTCGAAGCTCTCCATGAACGCATACCGAATCATTGGCCTGATCCTGATCTTCGCGGGCATCCTGTCGCTCGCGCTGGGTCATGTCAGCTTCACCAAGTCGACCCACCAGATCAAGATCGGACCGGTCGAGCTGGCGGTCAAGGAGAAGCGGGACATCGAGCTGCCGATCTGGGCCGGCATCGGCGCGATCGTGGTGGGCGGGGTGCTGGTGGTGATCGGTGGGCGCAAGCGCTGAAGCCGCACGCAGGGCTCAGCCGAAATCCTGCTCCCGCAACTCGATCGCGCGCCCATGCGGGGTGCGGTCCGCTGCCCGGTCCCAGGCCTGTTGATAGCGTTCGAGTTCCGCTGCCGAACTCGCGCCCTTGGCTGCGACCAGCGCCTCCAGCGCGGCCAGCCAGTGGCGGTAGTACGTGTCGCCAAGGTCGGCATCACCGGCAGCCTGGGCTGCGCCGATCTGCCGGGCCAGCGCATCGGCCCATTCGGGCCAGGTGAACAGGCCGCGCTGGTGCAGCGAAACCGCAAGGGCGAAGGCGTGCGCCTCCCAGGGTTCGCGGAACACCGGCTCGGCGCCGTCGTCGCTCGGCATGCCGGGCAGCAGTCGGGGGATCGCGTTCACTCGGCAGGCTCCAGGTAGCTCTCCCAGGCGTCGACCGAGACGTTGAGTCCGGCCTCGGCGCCTTCGCCCCACAACGCAGCGCCGTCGAAAACGACCGTGTAAAGCCACTGCGGTTGCTCACCCAGCCCCTGCGCATGCGCGTCGGCGAAGACGTGCATGCCGTGCAGGCGCTCGACAGTGCCGACATGGCCCTGCACGTAGCCGGGCAGACGTGTGTGGTGATCGACGGCGCCGGCGCGGGTGCGCACGCGCTGGCCGGCCGCGAAGCGTGCCGGTGCGGTCGCGGGGCGCTCCGTGGCGGTTCCCCGGGCCAGCGCGGCCGGAACGTCGGCCGCGCGCAGGACGCGCTTGACCGATTGCGGTGGATGCAGCATCCGGCCCGCAGCCAGCTCGTCGGGCAACAGCTGCAAGCGTTCGGCCATCAGCGCCTCGAGCGCCGCGAGCCAGATCTGGTAGTAGCTCAACTGGGCGTAGGCGGGCAGGGTCTCGCGCGCGCTGCGGCTGGCGTCGATGTTCCACGAGCCGGTGCCGCCCATCGCCAGGGTCAGGGCCAGCACGCGCGCCTCCCAGCGGGCGTGGAAAGGCTCGCCCTCGGGCTCGCGGACGATCTGGCCGGGCAGGTCCCGGCCGCCGAGATCGGCGTGGGAGACGTAGCTCATGGCGCGGCCTCAGGCGAGCGGGCCAGTCCGGTGCCGATCATCGAATCCCGCGTCACGAGGTCGGCCAGGGCTTCCTCGCTCCACTCTTCGGTGCCGGCCGGGCGCTGCGGGATCACGAGGTAGCGCACCTCGGCGGTGGAGTCCCAGACCCGGATCGCGGTCGATGCGGGCAACCGCACGTCGAACTCGGCCAGCACGCCGCGCGGATCCTTCACGGCGCGCGAACGATAGGGCGCGCTCTTGTACCAGGTCGGCGGCAGGCCCAGCACCGGCCAGGGATAGCAGCTGCACAAGGTGCAGACGACCATGTGGTGCTGGGTGTCGGTGTTGGCGACCGCGACCATGTGCTCGCCCTGGCGTCCGCTGTAGCCCAGCGAGGCGATCGCCGCGGTGGCGTCCCTCAGCAGCCAGTTGCGGAAGGCCGGGTCGACCCAGGCCCGGGCGACGACGCGTGCGCCGTTGCGCGGACCGATGCGGGTCTGGTAGGTGTCGATCAGGACGTCCAGGGCGGCCGGATCGATGTAGCCTTTCTGCGTGAGCACGGTCTCGAGCGCGCGCACCCGCAGGTCCATCTCGCCGAGTTCGCTGTGGTCGTCGGAATGCGCGTGGTCGTGGTCGTGGGCCATGCACGCATGCTAGCGTGCGGCTCAGCGCTGGTACAAGTCCTTGTGCTGCCCGCGTATCAGGTGCTTCTGCAGCTTCCCGGTGCCGGTGCGCGGAAATTCCGACACGAAAACGATCGCCTTCGGGGCCTTGAAGCCGGCCAGCCGGCCGGCGCAGTGCGCCATCAGGGCCGCCTCGTCGAGCGCCGATCCGGGCCGCCGAACGACCACACCGGTGATCGCCTCGCCCCAGTGCGCATGCGGCAGCCCGACCGCCGCGGCCTCCGCCACCTCGGGGTGGTCCATCAGGCAGCGCTCGACCTCGACCGAGGCCACGTTCTCGCCGCCGGTCTTGATCACGTCCTTGTAGCGGTCCTCGAACCAGATCGCGCCGTCCTCGTCGATGTGCGCCACGTCGCCGCTGTGGAACCAGCCGTGGCGCAGGCAGGCGCGGCTCTCCTCGGGCAGGTGGAGGTAGCCGTTCATGACCTGCGGGCCGCGGTAGACCAGCTCGCCGGTCTGGCCGCGCGGCAGCAGCCGGCCCTGGTCGTCCATCACGGCCACGCGCGTCATCGCGGTGGCGGTGCCCCAGGTGGCCGACTTGCTCCACTGGTGCTCGGGGCGCTGCACGCAGGTCGCCGGCGTGAACTCGGTCTGGCCCGAACCGAGCACCACGTCGGCGTTCGGAAACATCGCGTGGATGGCCGCGAGCCGCTCCTGCGGCATCGGCGCCATCGCGTACATCGCGCGGCGCATCGCCGGAAAGCTGCGCCCCTGCAGCTCGGGATGCCCGAGCAGCAGGCCATACATCATCGGCAGCAGGACCACCAGGTGCACGCCCTCGGCCTCGAACAGCGTCGCCACCTGTTGCGGTTCGAAACCCTGGGTCAGCACCAGCGTGCCGCCGATGATCATCAGCGGCAGCACCGCGCCGTTGAGCATCGCGCAATGGAACAGCGGCAGTGCGACCAGCGAGGTGTAGCCTGGTCCGCCGTGCAGCGACAGCGCACCGGTCAAGCCCGCCATCGTCACCGCGAGGTGGCTGGTCAGCACGCCCTTCGGGGTCGAGGTGGTGCCGCTGGTGTAGAGCAGTTGCACGACGTCGCGGTCCTGGATCTCGACTTCGAGCGGCTCGCGGCTTCCGCCGGCCAGCAGGGCCTCGAACTCGTCGCCCGTGTGGAAGCGATGCGCGAGCGATGGAAGGTCTTCGGCCAGCACGCCCTGGGCCATGTCGCGCAACGCGTCCTCGACCACCAGCACGCGGGCGGCGGCATCGCGCAGGCACCAGGCGATCTCGGCCGGGCGCAGCCCGAGATTGACCGGCGCGCAGATCAGGCCGGCGCGGGCGCAGGCGAAGTAGGTCAGCAGCAGTTCGGTGCAATTGCGCGCCATCACCGCCACCACGTCCTGGTGCGCGAGCCCGAGGCCGAGCAGGGCATGGCCGAGTTGATCGACCTGGCGATCGAAGTCTGCGTAGCGGAGCCGGCGCGGACCGTCGACGATGGCCACCTGGTCCGGATGGAGGTCGGCGCTGCGGGCGAGCACGTCGCCCACGCAGACCCGTTCGATGAGGTTGCGCTCGAGCGCGCTCGGCGCGGCGAACTCGTGTTCAAGCATTGCCTGTCTCCCTGTGTGGATGCCGAGAAGATAGGGAGGTCGCCAGGCCTCGTCTTGTGTGAACTGGCTGCACCCCTGGGCTGACGGGCAAACCCTGAGCCTCGGCCGGCCTGCCGCCTTCCAGAATGGGTCGACCCTCCTGGAGACCTTTTTCATGCCGCATGCCCGCCTGTCCCGCCGTGTCTTCAACCTGTCGGCCGCCGCGGCGGCGGTCTCGGTCGCCGCGCCTTCGCTGGCGCAATCCGCCTGGCCTTCCAAGCCGATCCGCATCGTCGTGCCGTACACGCCCGGCGGCTTCACCGACCAGATGGCGCGGCTGATCCAGCCCGGACTGCAGAGCCGGCTCGGCCAGGCGGTGGTGATCGACAACAAGCCCGGCGCCAACAGCCTGATCGGCGTCGATGCGGTCGCCAAGGCGATGCCCGACGGCAGCACCTTCGGCGTCGTGATCGCGGCCTATGCGGCCAACACCACGCTCTATCCCAAGCTGCCCTACGACCCGCGCCGCGACCTGGTCGGCGTGTCGCTGATGGGTGTCTCTCCGCTGCTCGCGGCGGTCAACAACGACGCGCCCTTCAAGACCGCGAAGGAGCTGATCGACTACGCGCGCGCCAACCCCGGCAAGGTGAGCTTCGGCTCGTCGGGCAACGGCTCGGCCGCGCACCTCACGAGCGAGCTGTGGAAATCGTTGACCAAGACCTACATGATCCACATCCCGTACCGCGGCGCGGTGCCGGCGCTGACCGACCTGATGGGCGGCCAAATCCAGCTCTTCTTCGATGCGCCCACCGGTCTCATCAACCAGGGCAAGGCCGGCAAGGTGCGGCTCATCGGCGTCGCCAGCGAACGGCGGCTGCCGGTGCTGCCGGATGTGCCGACTTTCATCGAGCAGGGCTTCGCCGGTTTCACCGGCAGCACCTGGGCCGGCATGCTGGCCCCTGCCGGCACGCCGCGCGAGATCGTCAAGCGCATGTCGGAAGAGGTGGCGCGCATCATCAAGAGCGACGAGACCAAGGCTCGGCTGGAGGCCATGGGCACCTTCCCGGCCGGCAGCACGCCCGAGGAGTTCGATGCCTTCATCGCCGCCGAGACCGCCAAGTGGGCGCAGGTCATCAAGACGGCGAACGTGAAGCCGGACTGAGCGACCGCGTTCAGGCGGCCCGTGCGATCGCGGCCCCCACCGAGGCCAGCGTCGCATTGCGGGCCTCCATCGAGGCCGTGCTCTGGGTGAGGTAGACCGCGGCCAGGATCGGCGCGCGGCCCGGCGGCCGCAGGATCGCGATGTCGTTGGCGGTGCCCTGGTCGCCGGAGCCGGTCTTGTCGCCGACCGACCAGTCCGGCGGTACGCCCGCGCGCAGCCGCTGGCCGCCGGTCTGGTTGGCGGCCAGCCAGCGTTCCATCTGTGCGCGCGACGGCGGAGAGAGCGCATCGCCCAAGAGAATCTTGTGCATGTCATCCAGCATCGCGCCCGGCGTCGTGGTGTCGCGCAAATCGCCGGGGCGGGCCTCGTTGAGCGCGGTCTCGATGCGGTCGAGCCGCGTCTGCGCGTCGCCCAGCGAACGGGCATAGCGCGTCAGGCCGGGCGGTCCGCCCAGGCTCGCGAGCATCAGGTTGCCGGCCGTGTTGTCGCTGCGGGTGATGGCGGCCTCGCACAGCTGCGCCATCGTCATGCCGGCGCCGCCGATGTGCTTTTCGGTCACGGGCGAGTAGGTCACGAGCTCGGCGGCGGTGAAGGCGATGCGGCGGTCCAGCCGCTCCTGCCGCTGGTCGACGCGAGCCAGGATCGCCGCGGCAGCCAGGAATTTGAAGGTGCTGCACATCGGAAATCGCTCGGCCTCGCGGTGCCCGGCGCGGGCGCCGCTGCCGGTGTCGAGCACCGAGACGCCAAGGCGGGCGCCGCTGGATTGCTCGATCTCGGCGAATCGCGCCGAAAGGGCCGCCTGGCCGTCCGCGCGGGCAAGGGAAGAGGCGCCGGCCAGGGAGGCCAGCAGGCCGGCGGAAAAGTGTCGTCGCTGAATCATTCGTTCTCCTGAAAGCAGGCTACTTTCGGCGTTCGCGGACGACGGCGCAAACGATGGTATTTTGCGGATTGCACAAGAAAATCTATCGCATCCAATGACGCGCCCCCATCTTCCTCTCAACGCGCTGCGGGCCTTCGAATGCGCCGCCCGCCACCTCAGCTTCACGCTCGCGGCGGTGGAGCTCCACGTGACGCAGGCGGCGGTGAGCCAACAGGTGCGCGGCCTCGAATCGCGCCTCGGCGTGTCGCTGTTCCGCCGCTTGCCCCGCGGTCTGGTGCTGACCGACGAAGGCCATGCGCTGCTGCCGGTGCTGGTCGATGCCTTCGGCCGCATCGAGGCGGTGATCCAGCAATTCGACAACGGCCATTTCTTCGAGGTCCTGAGCATCGGCGTGGTCGGCACCTTCGCGGTCGGCTGGCTGATGCCGCGGCTTCGGCTGTTCCGCGAAAGCTGCCCCTTCATCGACCTGCGCCTGATGACGCACAACAACGTGGTCGACCTGGCGGCCGAAGGGCTGGACTTCGCGATCCGCTTCGGCGACGGCAGCTGGCCGGGTCTGCTGGCCGACCCTTTGCTGCCCGCGCCGCTGACCGTGCTGTGCGCCCCCGCGGTCGCGGCCCGCGTGCGCCGGCCGCAGGACCTGGCGCACGAGACCCTGCTGCGCTCCTACCGGGCGGAAGACTGACCCGGCTGGTTCGCCGCCGCGGGCCTGGACTGCCCGGCGATTCGCGGGCCGGTGTTCGACTCGTCGCGGCTGATGGTCGAGGCGGCCGTGCAGGGCGCGGGCGTCGCGCTGGCGCCGGCCTCGATGTTCGAGCGCGAACTGAAGGAAGGCCGGTTGATGCGGCCCCTGGCCATCGAGGTGATGACCGGCAGCTACTGGCTCACCCGCCTGCGCTCGCGGCCGCCGAGTCCGCCGATGGCGCTGTTCCGCAACTGGCTGCTGGCCGAGGCCGGCGCACCCTACATCGACGCTTCGAGCATCCGGCGGTAGTCGTCGCGGGTCGCGAGACGCGGGTTGGTCTTGTGGCAGTGGTCGGCCATCGCGCCGTCGATCACGGCCTCGAAGATCGCGGAGGTGACGCCGACCTCGGCCAGGCCCTTGGGCAGGCCCAGGCGCGCGCTCATGTCGCGGATCGCGTCGCCGAGGTCGCCGGCCGAATCCAGGTGCATGGCCTGCGCCATGCGCTGCAGCCGCTGCTCTTTCCGGACCGACTCGGCGCCGGCGTTGAAGTGGATCACGGCTGGCAGGAAGAGGGCGTTGAGGGTGCCGTGGTGCAGGCGCGGGTCGATCCCGCCCAGGCTGTGGCTCAGCGAATGCACGCAGCCCAGGCCCTTCTGGAAGGCCATCGCGCCCTGCATCGAGGCGCTCATCAGGTTGAGCCGGGCCTCGCGGTCGCTGCCGTCGCGGGTGGCGCGCTCGATGTGGGCCCAGGCACGCTCGAGGCCATCGAGCGCGATGCCGTCGGCCGGCGGATTGAAGGCCGCCGACATGAAGGTCTCCATGCAGTGGGCGATGGCGTCCATGCCCGTGGCCGCGGTCAGTTTCGGCGGCAGGCCGAGCGTGAGTTCGGGGTCGCAGATGGCGGCCTTCGGCATCAGGAACCAGCTATGGAAGCCGAGCTTGCGATGGTCGTCGACGATCACGATCGCGCCGCGCGCGACCTCGCTGCCGGTGCCGCTGGTGGTCGGCACGGCGATCAGCGGCGCGACCCGGTCGGTGATCTTCGGCGAGCCGCCTTCGATGGTGGCGTAGGTCTTGAGCGGGCCTTCGTGCGTGGCGGCGATCGCGACGCCCTTGGCGCAGTCGATGGCCGAGCCGCCGCCCACCGCGATCAGGCCGTCGCAGCGCGCCTCGCGGTATTGCGCGGCCGCCAGCCGTACCGCGGCCTCGGTCGGATTCGAGGGCGTCTGGTCGAACACCGCCACTGGCAGGTCGCCGAGCGCGTCGAGGGCCTTCTGAAGGATGCCGGCGGCGCGCACGCCGGCGTCGGTGACGACCAGCGGCCGCGTGATGCCGATGCGCTCGCATTCGCTGCGCAGCAGCTGGATCGCGCCGAAGTCGAACTGGATCTGGGTCAGGTACTGGATGAGGGCCATGGCTGTGATGCGAGTGGTTCGGTGAAGCGGACGGTACGATGCGAGCCTTCGAATCTAACAAGCACCGCAGTCCTTGGACACGAAAATTACCCTAGCGCTTGTCTCCGGCGGGTCAGCCCGGCCATGGCAGTGCTGACTCCCAAGATGGCCGGCGTCATCGAGCGCATGGCCCGCGCCGGCCGACCGCCGCTGAATGCCCTGACACCGGCCGAGGCCCGCGCGGCCTACGAAAAAGGCGCCGGCGTGCTCGAAGTCCCGAAGCCGCAGCTCGCGCGCGTCGAGGATTTCAGCGTGCCCGCGCGTGATGGCCATGCGCTGCCGGCGCGCCTGTACGCGCCGTCCAGCGAGGTGCTGCCGCTGCTGCTGTTCTTCCATGGCGGCGGCTTCACGGTCGGCAGCATCGCGACCCACGACACGCTGTGCCGGGTGCTGAGCCGGCAAAGCGGCTGCGCCGTGATCTCGGTCGACTACCGGCTGGCGCCCGCTCACAGGTTTCCGACGGCCTCCGACGACGCCTGGGATGCGCTGGCGCACGTCGCGCAGAACGCCGCGCAGTGGGGCCTCGACGGCACGCGGATCGCCGTCGGCGGCGACAGCGCCGGCGGCACGCTGGCCGCGGTCTGCGCGATCCTCGCGCGCGACGCCGGGCTGCCGATCGCGCTGCAATTGCTCATTTATCCGGGCACCGCGGCGCATCAGGACACGGACTCCCACCGGCGCTACGCCGACGGCCCTCTGCTCGGCGAGGCGCTGATCAGCTGGTTCTTCGGCCAGTATGTCCATTCGGCCGCCGAGCGCGACGACTGGCGCTTCGCGCCGCTCAATGCCGACGACGTCGAGGGCGTCGCGCCGGCCTGGATCGGCCTGGCCGAGATCGACCCGGTGGTCGACGAAGGCATCGCCTACGCCGACAAGCTGCGCGCCGCCGGCGTTGCGGTCGACCTTGAGATCTACCGCGGCGTGATCCACGAATTCGTCAAGATGGGCCGCGCCGTTCCCGAAGCGCTGCAGGCCCATGCCGATGCCGCCCATGCCCTGAAACAAGCCTTGCAACCATGACCGACCTCCACAAGAAATCCGACTTCCGCTTCTTCCATCGCCTGCGCGTGCGCTGGGCCGAGGTGGACATGCAGAAGATCGTCTTCAACGCCCACTACCTGATGTACTTCGACACCGCCATCGCCGACTACTGGCGCGCGATGGCACTGCCGTACGAGGAAGCGATGCTGGCGCTCGAAGGCGACCTCTACGTGCGCAAGGCCACGGTCGAGTTCAACGCTTCGGCGCGGGTCGACGACCTGCTCGATGTCGGCATGAAGTGCCAGCGCGTGGGGAACTCCTCGATCGTGTTCCACGGCGGCCTGTTCCGCGGCGAGCAGCTGCTGGTGAGCTGCGAGCTGGTCTACGTGTTCGCCGATCCGGCCACGCAGACCTCCAAGCCGGTGCCGCCGCTGCTGCGCGAGATCCTCGCGGCCTACGAGGCCGGCGAGCCGATGAGCGAGGTCGCCACCGGCGGCTGGGTGCAACTGGGCGAGGGCGCGGGCAAGGTGCGGCGCGAGGTCTTCATCGACGAGCAGCGGATCCCGAAGGAGCTCGAATGGGACGAACATGACGCGACCGCGGTGCATGCGGTGGCGCGCAACCGCCTGGGGCAGGTGATCGCGACCGGGCGGCTGCTCCCGGAAGCGCCCGGCCTGGCGCGCATCGGACGGATGGCCGTGCACCGCACCCTGCGCGGCGGCGGACACGGTGCGGCCGTGCTGCGCGCACTCGAAGCGGTGGCCAAGGCGCGCGGCGACCGCGAGGTCAGCCTGCATGCGCAGCGCACGGCGCAAGCCTTCTATGCGCGGCTCGGCTACGCACCGCATGGCGAGCCTTTCGAGGAAGCGGGGATCGCGCACCTCGAGATGCGGCGAACGCTCTGAGCCTCGTCCCGGCGGCGCCGGGATTACCCCATGGCAGCTGGCGAAGTGCCGACTCAAGATGGCGCTCCCCCACTTTCTGGAGCGCGACGATGGCGAACTTCGTTCTGGTTCATGGTGCCTGGCACGGCGGCTGGTGCTACAGGGAAACCGCGGCGGCGCTTCGGGCCGCCGGCCACACCGTCTTCACGCCCACCCACACCGGCGTCGGCGAGCGTTTTCACCAGTCGGCCGAGAACATCACGCTCGAGACCCACATCCGCGACGTCTGCGGCTGCATCGAATGGGAGGAACTCAGCGACGTGATCCTGGTCGGGCATTCGTACGGCGGCATGGTGATCACCGGCGTCGCCGACCGCCTGAGCGACCGCATCCGCTCGCTGGTCTACCTCGATGCCTTCGTGGCCGAGCATGGCGACTCGCTGATCGGGCTGCTGTCAAAGGCGCTGGTGCCCGAGGTGGCGGCGCAGTTCATCGGCGCCTTCCGCGGCACTGCGCTGCAGGACCACAGCGGGCTGATGCAGCCGATTCCGGCCGAGATGTTCAATATCGCGCTGGCCAATCGCGAGCGGGTCGACCGCCTCTGCCGGCCGCAGGCCTTGGCCACCTTCGACATGCCGCTGCTGCTGACCGGCGCCGGCGACAAGATCGCGAACCGGCTCTACATCCTGGCCGACGGCTGGGACCCGAGCCCGTTCCGCCATTTCGCGGCCAAGGCAGAGAGCGCCGCCGGCTGGCGCGTGGTGAAGATGCCTTGCAGCCATGACGTGATGGTCGACATGCCGAAGGAACTGGCCGCGGAACTGCTCAAGCTGGTGGCCTGACTTTTTGGGGCTTTGGGGTTTCTGTCGCGTGGAAGGGTGGGGCGGCGGCGGGCGGTATGCCCCGGGCCGGCCGACGTCACCGGCCGCTTCGCGGCTGCCCTGCGCTGCTCGCGGTACGCGGGGTCTCGCTCAAACTCGCCTTCGGCTCAAACAGTCGCGAGCCCTGATCCGCGTACCGCTGCGCTGCTCGGCGGTGCCTCAACGGCCGGCCCGGGGCATACCGCCCACCGCCGTGGAAGGGTTGGGGTTGCATTGCAACGCTGGAAGCGCAGGGGATGCTCGCACACCCCCGAAGCCCGGCATGCGGTGCGGGACGGGCGATCCCCAACGAAGAGAGCCGTCCAGCGAGGGGCGCCGCAAATGTTAGTCTTGCCGCCCCATGAACCTGAGGACCAAGATCGTCGCCCTCGCGGTGGCGCCGTTGCTGGTCGCGCTGATGCTGGTGGCTTTTGCGGTGCGCCACCAGGAGCGCGACCTGGCGCAGCGCGAGCGGGCACTGATCGAGAAGACCTACATGACGCAGCGCCGCAGCGAACTGCGCAGCTACGTCGACTTGGCCGTGAGCACCGTGCGGCCCTTGTACGACGCCGGCCTCGACGACGAGGCCACCCGCGCCGAGGCCCTGCGCCGCCTGGCCGCGCTCGACTACGGTAACGACGGCTATTTCTTCGTCTACGACCTGCAGGGCCGCTCGCTGATGCATTCGCGCCAGCCCGAACTGGTCGGCCAGTCGCTGTGGGAATTGCGCGATTCCCAGGGGCGCCTCACCATCCAGGAGCTGATCGCGCAGGCGCGCGAAGGCGGCGGCTATGTCGAGTACCAGTGGCGCAAACCCTCCAGCGCGCAGCTGGCGCCCAAGCTCGGCTATGTGACCGCGCTGCCGCGCTGGAACTGGATGGTCGGCACCGGCCTCTACCTCGACGACATCGACGTCGCGATGCAGACGCTCGATCGGCAGATGAACACCAACGTCACGACCACCATGCTCTGGATCGCCGGCATCGCCGCGTTGTGCCTGGCCGTGGTCAGCGCCGCCGGGCTGCTGCTGAACCTCAGCGAGCACCGCATCGCCGAGGCCCGGTTGCGGCTCCTGGCGCGCCAGGTCGTGCAATCGCAGGAGGACGAACGCGCCCACCTGGCGCGCGAGCTGCACGACGGCACCAGCCAGACATTGGTGTCGGCCAAGTTGATGATCGAATCCGCGGTCGATGCGCTCGAGCGCGCGCGCCAGCAGGTGCCGCCGACGCTGGGCAAGGCCTTGCAGCGGCTCAATGAATCCCTGGTGGAAGTGCGGCGCATCTCGCACCGGCTGCGGCCGGCCCTGCTCGACACGCTGGGCCTGCCGGCCGCGCTCGAACGGCTGGGCGCCGAGTTCGGCGAGGAGGGCGGCGTTGCCGCCTCGGTCACGGTGCAGGGACGACCACGCGAATTGCCGCAGGAAGTGAAGACCGCGCTGTTCCGCGTCGCGCAGGAGGCGCTGACCAATGTGCGCAAGCACGCGCGGGCGCAGCAGGTGGGCATCGTGCTGGCCTTCGAGGGCAAGGCCGTGCAGCTCGAGGTCAGCGACGACGGCACAGGATTCGACGAGGCCGCGCTCGAGCTCGATCCGCAGCGCGGCATCGGCCTGCGCAACATGCGCGAGCGCGTGGCCGCCATCGGCGGCTCGCTGGGCGTGCGCTCCGACCGTGACGGCACCTCGATCGTGGCCGAGGTGCCGGTGATCGCGGGGGAGGGCGCATGACGGCCTGCGCGGTGATCCGCCTGTTCCTGGTCGATGACCACCCTCTGGTGCGCGACGGCCTGCGGGCCCGGCTCGGTCCGCTGCCGGGACTCGAGATCGTCGGCGAGGCCGGCGGCGCCGCCGAAGCGCTGGCAGGCATCGCCGACGCCCGGCCGGACCTGGTGCTGGCCGACGTCGGCCTGAAGGGCATGAGCGGCATCGAGCTGGCATCGCTCTTGCGGGATCGCCAGCCCGACGTGCGGGTGCTGATGCTCAGCATGTACGACAACCCCGAGTACGTACAGCAGGCGCTGCAGGCGGGCGCCCGAGGCTACGTGCTCAAGGACGCGCCGGCGGCGGAGATCGTCGCCGCGATCGAGGCGGTCGCGGCCGGCGGCACGTTCCTGAGTTCGGCGGTGTCGCAGCGGCTGTTCGCCAACCAGCAGCCGCGGCCGCTGCTGACGCCGCGCGAGAGCGAGATCCTGTCGGCGCTCGGTCGCGGCGACTCGAGCAAGCAGATCGCGCGCGACCTCGGCCTCAGCGTGCGCACGGTCGAGGCGCATCGGCAGAGCATCAAGCGGCGGCTCGGACTCGAAGGCCAGTCGGCCCTGATCAAGTACGCCGTGGAACACGCCCGGGAATTCAAGAGCAGATGAACGGTCGCCTAGGGTTATCCCTTAAGTGATGCCACGCACCCGATTCGCGCGGTGCAACCGATGCACGCGCGGCCCAGGCTCGCGAAACTCCCGGGGGTTCATTTTCCGGAGACATTCCCAATGCACAGCATCCGCCGCCACCTGGTGTGGCTCGTCGTGGCCGTGGCCGGCGCCTTCGCGCTCGGCACCGTGGCCCTGTCCCGCGGCGAAGCCATCAATGCGCTCTGGATCGTGGTCGCCGCGATCTGCACCTACCTGATCGCCTACCGCTACTACAGCCTGTTCATCGCCACCCGTGTGCTCGGCCTGGACGGCAGTCGAAAAACGCCGGCGCACCGCCACAACGACGGCCTGGACTACGTGCCGACCGACAAGAACGTGCTGTTCGGCCACCACTTCGCGGCCATCGCCGGCGCCGGTCCGCTGGTCGGCCCGGTGCTCGCGGCGCAGATGGGCTACCTGCCGGGGCTCTTGTGGATCCTGGCCGGCGTGGTGTTCGCGGGCGCGGTGCAGGACTTCATCGTGCTGTTCATCTCGACCCGCCGCGACGGCCGCTCGCTGGGCGACCTGATCAAGCAGGAGATGGGCACCGTGCCCGGCATGATCGCGCTGTTCGGCACCTTCATGATCATGATCATCATCCTCGCGGTGCTGGCGCTGATCGTGGTCAAGGCGCTCGCCGAATCGCCGTGGGGCACCTTCACCGTGGCGGCAACGATTCCGGTGGCGGTCTTCATGGGCCTCTACCTGCGCTACCTCCGGCCGGGCCGCATCGGCGAGGTGTCGGTGATCGGTTTCGTGCTGCTGATGGCGGCGATCTTCGGCGGCCAGGCCGTGAGCATGAGCCCGACCTGGGGCCCGATGTTCACCTTCGACGGCAAGGCCCTGACCTGGATGCTGATCGGCTACGGCTTCGTCGCCGCCAGCCTGCCGGTGTGGCTGCTGCTGGCGCCGCGCGACTACCTGTCGACCTTCCTCAAGATCGGCACCATCATCGCGCTGGCGATCGGCATCGTGTTCGTCGCGCCGACCCTGCAGATGCCGGCCGTGACCCAGTTCGCGCAGGGCAACGGCCCGGTCTGGTCGGGCAACCTGTTTCCGTTCCTGTTCATCACCATCGCCTGCGGCGCGGTGTCGGGCTTCCATGCGCTGATCTCCTCGGGCACGACGCCGAAGATGCTCGACAACGAGCTGCACGCGCGCTTCATCGGCTATGGCGGCATGCTGGCCGAGTCCTTCGTCGCCGTGATGGCGCTGGTGGCGGCCGCCTGCATCGACCCGGGCGTCTACTTCGCGATGAACAGCCCCGCCGCGCTGGTCGGCAGCACGCCCGAAGCGGTGGCGCAGACCATCTCGGGCTGGGGCTTCGCAGTCACGCCCGAGATGCTCGTGCAGACCGCCAAGGACGTCGGCGAGAGCACCATCCTCGGCCGCGCCGGCGGCGCACCGACCCTGGCGGTCGGCATGGCGCACATCCTGCACCAGGTGATCGGCGGGCAGGCCATGATGGCCTTCTGGTACCACTTCGCGATCCTGTTCGAGGCGCTCTTCATCCTGACCGCGGTCGACGCAGGCACCCGTGCCGGCCGTTTCATGCTGCAGGACCTGATGGGCAGCTTCGTGCCGGCGCTCAAGCGCACCGACTCGCTGCCGGCCAACCTGATCGCGACCTTCCTGTGCGTCGCGGCCTGGGGCTACTTCCTGTACCAGGGCGTGGTCGATCCGCTCGGCGGCATCAACACGCTGTGGCCGCTGTTCGGCATCTCCAACCAGATGCTGGCCGCGGTGGCGCTGATGCTCGGCACCGTGGTGCTGTTCCGCATGAAGCGCGAGCGCTATGCCTGGGTGGCGGCGGCGCCGGCCGCCTGGCTGCTGATCTGCACGCTGACCGCGGGCTGGCAGAAGATCTTCTCGGCCGACCCGAAGGTGGGCTTCCTGGCCCATGCCTCGAAGTACGCCGACGGCCTGGCCCAGGGCGTGCTGATCGCTCCCGCGAAGACGCCCGAGGCGATGGCCCGGATCGTCTTCAACGACCGGCTCGACGCCGGGCTGTGCGCGCTCTTCATCTTCGTGGTGCTGAGCGTGCTGGTGTACAGCGTGCGCAGTGCGCTGGCCGCGCGCCGGGCCAACCACCCGACCACCCGCGAGACGCCGTTCGAACCGATGGTGCCGTCGGCCGCCGCATGAGGGCCGCCGGCGCCAGCCTGGCCGAGACCGGGCGCTACCTGACGCGCTCGCTGGCGCAGTCGCTGCGCCTGATGGTGGGCCTGCCGGACTACGACACCTACCTGAGCCACATGGAGCGCACGCATCCGGACCAGGCCCCGATGAGCTACGAGGCCTTCTTCCGCGAGCGCCTGGAGGCGCGGTACGGCGGCGGCAAGGGACGGTGCTGCTGATGAACACCGCGCGACTTCGCGCGGCTCAGGGCTCCCGGCCGGTCTTCAGCGGATAGCCGGCTTCGCGCCAGGCCTTCATGCCGCCATCGAGCGCGACCGTGTGAAGGAAGCCCATCTGGCGCAAGGTCGATGCGGCGAGCGTCGAGATGTAGCCCAGCTCGCAGCAGCTCAGGATGCGCCGCGTCGGGTCCGGCAGGTCCTGGTTGACGCGCAGCTCGAGCTGTCCGCGCGGCAGCAGCCGGGCGCCCGGGATGTGGCCGCCCTCATAGGCATCGCGTTCGCGCACGTCGAGCACGATGAGGTCGTCTTCGGCGGCCTCCACGCGCCCCTTGAGTTCGGCCAGCGACATGAAGGGCACGGCCGCCGTGGCCTCGGCCAGCAGCCGCGCCACCGTCTTGCCGCCGCTCATGTTGGTGCGCAGTGCTTCGGTGATGTGCGTGGGCATCGTGAGATTGAGGCTGCGCATCATCTCGACGAAGTCGCCGCGCTCGCGCTTCTGCAGCCGCGGGTTGGACGCGAGCTCCTCCGCGATCGTCGAATGGCTGCGGCCCTTGTAGTCGTGCGCCGGGCACACCTTGAGCGCCGGATCCAGCCGCAGCACGCGGTTGAACAGGCTGTCGTAGAGCGCTTCCGGGTCGCCGCTCGGGAGGTCGGTGCGGCCGGTGGCGCCGATGAGCAGCGTGTCGCCGGTGAAGAGGCGATCGCCCACCAGCAGGCACATCGAGTCCGCAGTGTGCCCCGGCGTGTGAAGCACCTGCAGCCGCAGCTTGCCGAGCACGACCATTTCGCCGTCGCCGAGCCGCATGTCCACGAAAGGCGCCGGGCTCGCGCGGTGCATGACGACCGGCACGCCCAGTTGGCGCGCGAGTTCACGGGTGGCCGAGAAGTGGTCGGCGTGCGTGTGGGTATCGATCAGGTAGCGGATGCGCACGCCGTCACGGGCGGCGAGGGCGATGTAGTGATCGATCTGGCTCAGCTCGGGATCGATCAGCGCGGCGGCGCAGGTTTCGTCGCAGCCGACCAGGTAGGACTGGCAGCCGCCGGTCGCAATCTGCGCGAAGACCATGGGGCGTGTCCTGCGACGGTTGGTTCGGCGGCTTCCGGTGCGTTCGGATCAGCCCGGCTGCTTGACGACGCGCAGATAGGGCTTCGGCGACTTCCAGCCGTCGGGAAACAGCTTCTTGGCGTCATCGTCCGACACCGAGCCGGCGATGATCACGTCCTCGCCGTTCTTCCAGTTGACCGGCGTGGCGACCTTGTGCGCGGCCGTCAGCTGCATCGAATCGAGCACGCGCAGGATCTCGTCGAAGTTGCGGCCCGTGGTCATCGGGTAGGTCAGCATCAGCTTGATGCGCTTGTCGGGGCCGATCACGAACACCGAGCGCACCGTGGCGTTGGTCGCCGCCGTGCGGCCGTCGGAGGTGCCCGGCTCGTCGGCCGGGAGCATGTTGTAGAGCTTGGCCACGGCGAGGTCGGTGTCGCCGATCATCGGGTACGTGGGCAGGTAGCCCTGGGTCTCCTCGATGTCCTTGGCCCAGCGGTCGTGGGCGTCGACCGGATCGACACTCAAGCCGATCAGCTTGGTGTTGCGCTTGGTGAACTCGGGCTCGATCTTCGCCATGTAGCCGAGCTCGGTGGTGCACACCGGCGTGAAATCCTTGGGATGCGAAAACAGGATCGCCCAGCTGTCGCCGATCCAGTCGTGGAACTTGATCGGACCCTTGGTGGTGTTGGCCGTGAAGTCGGGTGAAAGGTCGTTGATACGCAGTGACATGTCCGCTCCTTGAGAGAGGTCATCGACAGAAGCCTGCGGCCGGCGAAGATGCGACCAACGTTCTGCTGCCGCGGGACCAACGGAAAGTACACCACGTTCGGGCGCAGGAGACAAGCGCGCCGGGCCTAGATATCCTCCAGCAGCGCGTAGGGCAGGGGCTCCACCGTGAGCGCCGGCCCATCGGCAGACCGCGCATGCAGCCCGCCGGCGTCGACCGCGGCGATCTGGATCGAGATCAGCGCGGCCCATCCGCCGCCCGGTGCCGGGGCGGCCTGGGCCACGGTGCCGACCGGCTGCGCCGCATCGTTGGCCGCGAAGACTTCGTCACCGGCCGCCACCTCGTCGCTGGCCTGCACGACGTAGGTGCGCCGCTTCAAGGTGCCGCGGAACTGGCTGCGCGCCACGATTTCCTGGCCCGGATAGCAGCCCTTCTTGAAATTCACGCCACCCACCGATTCGTAGTTGAGCATCTGCGGCACGAAGGCTTCGACCACCGGCGTGCTCAGCGTCACGATGCCGCTGCGCACCTCGCTCCAGGACCAGAGCGCCGGGTCCAGCGCGGCGCCCTGGGGCGCGGCACCGCCGGCCGGTGCGATCCACAGCGCGCGCGGAACGCCGTCGGACGGGTAGAGAGTCACCGCGTGGGCGGCGCCGACCGCGCTCGCGCGCCCCGGCGGCGCGCCGGCATCGACGCCGTTGGCGATCAGCGCGGTTCCGGCCATTCCGTAGAGGACGAATTCATTGCTGGCGTCGCTGAGCTTGGCCTTGGCGCGCAACACGTACATCGACAGCCGCTTCAAGGTCGCGGCGAGGATGTCGCGGCTGCACACCAGCAGGACCAGATCGGGCTCGGGGCGGATGCCGACAAAGCTGGCGATCATCCGGCCCTTGGCGGTGCACAGCGCCGCCAGGCGGGCCTCGGAAGCGTCGAGCAAGGCGAAATCCTGGGTCAACTGGCCATGCAGGAAATTCGCGGCATCGGGGCCAGCGGCTCGAATCACACCGAGGTGGGAGAGGGCGGTCACGCCATTCAGAACGACAGGGGTCATCGCTGAATTATCATGGCCTGCTTCGTTCCGTTTGGCCCGCAGGGCTACCTCGTTTCTCTGTTCGCCTCCTTTCCCGGAATCCGTGCGCCGCTTCTTTCTCACTCTTTTTCTGCTGGCCTCCCTCGTTGCCCTGGCCGCGGGCGCAGCAGGCCTCTGGTGGGTCAACCAGCCGCTCAAGCTGCCCGCGCCCAGTGTGGATCTGTCGGTCGAGCCGGGCACCACGCCGCGCGGCATCGCGCAGGCAGTCGCCGACGCGGGCGTCGACGTGCCGCCCCAGCTGCTCTACCTGTGGTTCCGCTTTTCGGGCCAGGACCGGCAGATGCGCGCCGGCAGCTACGAACTGGAGCGGGGCGTCACGCCGCGACTGCTGCTCAACATCCTGGTGCGCGGCGAGGAGGCGACACGCAGCCTGGCGCTGGTCGAGGGCTGGAACTTCCGCCAGGTGCGCGCGGCCTTGGCCAAGGCCGAACAGCTCAAGCCCGAGACCGTCGGCCGCAGCGATGAGGAATTGATGGCCGCACTGGGCCGGCCGGGCCAGCACCCGGAGGGCCGGTTCTTCCCCGACACCTACACCTACTCGAAGGGCTCGACCGACATCGCCCTGCTGCAGCGCGCCATGCGCGCCATGGACAGGAAGCTCGAGGCCGCCTGGGCCGCCCGGGCCTCCGACCTGCCGCTCAAGACGCCCGACGAGGCGCTGATCCTGGCCAGCATTGTCGAAAAGGAGACAGGCAAGGCCCAGGACCGCGCCGAGATCGCGGCCGTCTTCGTCAACCGGCTGCGGATCGGAATGCCGTTGCAGACCGATCCCACCGTCATTTACGGTCTCGGCACGCGTTACGACGGCAACCTTCGCAAGAAGGACCTGCAAGTCGACACGCCCTGGAACACCTACACGCGCAACGGCCTGCCGCCGACGCCGATCGCGATGCCGGGCAAGGCCGCGCTGCTGGCGGCCGTGCAGCCGGCGCAGAGCCAGTCGCTCTATTTCGTTTCCCGAGGCGATGGCACGAGCCAGTTCAGCCGTTCGCTCGATGAGCACAACCGGGCCGTGAACCGCTACCAGCGCGGCGGCGATCCCAACCAGCGGAGTGGGCAATGAAGGGGCTTTTCCTGACCCTCGAAGGCATCGATGGCGCCGGCAAGTCGAGCCACCTCGACGCGCTCGAGGCGCTGTTCAAGGCGCAGGGCCGCCAGGTGACGCGCACGCGCGAACCCGGGGGCACGCCGCTCGCCGAAACCCTGCGCGAACTGATCCTTGTGCAGCCGATGGACGCGTTGACCGAGTCGCTGCTGGTGTTCGCGGCGCGGCGCGACCATATCGTGCGCGTGATCGAGCCGGCGCTGGCGCGCGGCGACGTCGTGCTGTGCGACCGCTTCACCGACGCCACCTTCGCCTACCAGGGCGCGGGCCGCGGCTTCGATGCGGCGGTGCTGTCGGCGCTCGAGCACTGGGTGCAGGGCAGGGCGGGTGAGGCTTCCAGCCCGCTGCTGCAGCCCGACGTCACGCTGTGGTTCGACCTCCCGCCCGAGACCGCGGCCGAGCGTCTGGCCGGCGCCCGACTGCCGGACAAGTTCGAGTCGCAGCCGGTCGAGTTCTTCCGCCGCGTCGCCGCCGGCTATGCCGAGCGCGCAGCCGGTGCGCCCCGCTTCGTGCGTATCGATGCCGGCCAGTCGCGCGACCAGGTCTGGCAGCAGGTCGAAGCGGCGCTGGCGGGGCGCGCCCGATGACGATGGATACGCTCCAGCCCTGGCTGCGCCAGCCGCTCGCCGAACTGCTGCGCCAGCGCGGCCATGCCTGGCTGCTGCAGGGCCCCTCGGGGCTCGGGCAGTACGAACTGGGCCTGTCGCTGGCGGCGACCTGGCTCTGCGAGCAGCCCGACGAGGCCAAGACGCATGGCGCCTGCGGCCATTGCCCGAGTTGCCACGCGATCCAGGTCCGCACCCACGCCGACCTGCTGGTGCTGATGCCCGAGGTCGCGATGCAGGCCCTGGGCTGGCCGCTGGACGAGAAGTCGCAGGCCGACATCGACGACAAGAAGCGCAAGCCCAGCCGCGAGATCCGCGTCGAGGCGATGCGCGACGCCATCGGCTTCGCCCAGCGCACCAGTGCGCGCGGACGCGGCAAGGCGGTGCTGGTCTATCCGGCCGAGCGCATGAACCTGATCACGGCCAATGCGCTGCTGAAAACGCTGGAGGAGCCGGTCGGCGACGTGCGCTTCGTGCTGGCCAGCGAGGCCGCGTGGCAGTTGCTGCCCACCATCCGCAGCCGCTGTCTCGGCTTCACGCTGCCTTGGCCCGAGGGTGACGCGGCCCTGGAGTGGCTGGTCGGGCAGGGCGTTCCCGCGGGCGATGCGCCCGGCCTGCTGCGCGCGGCCGGCGGCCGGCCCAGCGACGCGCTGCGCCTGGCCGGCCAGGGCCAGTCGCCCAAGGCCTGGGCTCTGCTGCCCAAGGCGATGTCGCGCGGCGATGTCGGCGCACTGGCCGACCATGCCCCGGCCCAGGCCATCGGCGTGCTGCAGAAACTCTGCCACGACCTGATGGCCACGGACTGCGGTGCCGAGCCGCGCTTCTTCGAGCCCGCCGACCTGCCCGCGGCACCGCCCCGGGCCGCGCTGGCGCGCTGGTCCCGCTCGCTCGCGAATGCGGCAAAAACCGCAGAACATCCGTTCAATGCGGGCCTGATGCTGGAAGCGCTTGTGAGCGAGGCGAGAACCACCCTAAACTCGGCACGCCGCCGCCCATGAACACACCTGCCGCTCCTTCCCCCTCCGCGCCCGTCCGGCCCAGCGTCATCCAGTTGGCGATCAAGGAAAAGGGTGCGCTGTATGCGGCGTACATTCCGCTGTTCGCCGAAGGCGGGATCTTCATTCCGACCTCGCGCGAGTACCGGCTGGGCGACGACGTCTATGTGCTGCTGACGCTGCCCGAAGATCCGCAGCGCTATCCGGTGGCCGGCAAGGTCGCGTGGATCACGCCAGCGCGTGCCGCGGGCAACCGCGCACCGGGCGTCGGCATCCGTTTTCCCTCCGACGAGAAGTCGCGCCAGCTCAAGGCGCGCATCGAAGAGGCGCTGGGCGCCACCCTGGCCTCCGACCGCCCGACCCAGACCATCTGAGTCCGGCCCCCATGACGCGAAGCCGCGGTCGCTGCGGCGGCCGCGCCACTCCGGGGCTGCCGACGCCCAAGCCGATCCTGCGATGTTCACCGATTCCCACTGCCACCTGACCTTTCCCGAGTTCGCGGACCAGATGCCGCAGATCCGCGCCGCGATGGCGGCCGCGCAGGTCGACCGGGCGCTGTGCATCTGCACCACGCTGGAGGAATTCCCCGAGGTCCAGGCCCTGGCCGAGCGCCACGACAACTTCTGGGCCAGCGTCGGCGTGCATCCGGACAACGAGGACATCGCCGAGCCCACGATCGAGGACCTGGTGCGGCGCGCCGCGCTGCCCAAGGTGATCGCCATCGGCGAGACCGGGCTCGACTACTACCAGATGGAAGAGCGCAAGGGCGGCCGCAGCATCGCTGACCTCGAATGGCAGCGTGACCGCTTCCGGGTCCACATCCGGGCCGCGCAACAAACGCGCAAGCCGCTGGTGATCCACACCCGCGAAGCCTCGGCCGACACACTGGCGATCCTGAAGGAGGAGGGCGAGGAGGGCGGGAGCCGGGCGGCCGGCGGCGTGTTCCATTGCTTCACCGAGACCGCCGAGGTGGCGCGCGCCGCGCTCGACCTCGGCTTCTACATTTCGTTCTCGGGCATCCTGACCTTCAAGAAAGCGCAGGATCTGCGCGACGTCGCCGCCTTCGTGCCGCTCGACCGCATGCTGATCGAGACCGACAGCCCGTACCTGGCCCCGGTGCCGTACCGCGGGAAGACCAACAATCCGTCCTACGTGCCCTTCGTGGCGCAGCAGATCGCACAGTTGCGCCAGCTGCCCGTCGAGGTGATCGCGAAGGCCACGAGCGACAATTTCGAGACCCTGTTCAGCGGGGCCAAGACATGAGAAACCACTTTAAGAAACTTCTATATCTTGCTGTTTTTGCAGCATCTTTTTCAGCACAAGCAACAGACTCCGACGACTTCTTTCGGGCCGCCCGGGCGGACAACGTCAGCGGCATCAAGAGCCTGCTGTCCAAGGGGTTCGATCCCAACACGCGCGATGACAAGGGGCAGACGGCGCTGCTGATCGCGATGCGGGAACCCTCGCCCAAGGTGATCGATGTGCTGATCGATTTCCCCAAGACCAACATCGAGGCCCGCAATGCCAAGGACGAGAGCCCGCTGATGCTGGCCGCGATCAAGGGCCAGCAGGAACTCGTGACCAAGCTGATCGCGCGCGACGCCGACATCAACAAGCCTGGCTGGACGCCACTGCATTACGCTTCCACGAGCGGCCAGGTCGCGATCATGAAGCAGCTGCTGGACAAGGATGCCTTCATCAACGCGCAGTCGCCCAACGGCACCACGCCCTTGATGATGGCCGCGATGTACGGATCCGCTGCAGCGGTCCAGTTGCTGCTCGACGAAGGCGCCGACGTCTCGATGAAGAACGAGCAAGGCATGACGGCCGCCGATTTCGCCGAGCGCGGCAAGCGGCCCGACGCGGTCCAGCTGCTGGGCGCAGCTGCGAAGCCGAAGCGGCCGGCTGACGGGAAGTGGTAGGCCGGCGGGTCTGGATGATGCCCCCGGCATTGCGCGGCTGACGCCCAGGTTCACATTCAACGCGTCACGGCTTGCAACCAGCGGCCGTTGATCTTGGAGGCCTGCATTCCGCTCGCTTTTGTCAACGCTGCTTTCAAATGTCGCAGCGCCAGCGAAGTTGAAATGTCGCATTTCTGGCCTCTTCTGATGGGATCCGACGAACGCCGTGACTGCCTTGCCTCTGCACTACAGGTCCTTGTCAGCCGAAGGCCGGAGCGATCGGTTAG